>JAWOBZ010000017.1:0-8642 GCA_046484045.1 Thermoplasmata archaeon
AGCGGTACCATGAAGATACCGATCACCATCAGATAATTGAGGAGTCCTGGATTTGCGATGATACCATAAATCGTTAGAAGATTGATAATAGCGATACTAACCGAAACTATAACGATAATAGATACGAGTATCCTAGTTCCTACGGGTATATCTTTTCTCGTCAATTTTCCATCATTCCATATCTTTAAACCTATGTGGATAGATTTATTATGGCCTCGGCCGGTTCTCCATTAGAGTCTTCCAAGGCCTTTTTAGCCTCTTCTTCAGACACACCGGCTCTTTCAGCCACCATCTTGATATCCTCGTCGGGGATCAAAACCTTACCTTCTGGCGCCTCCTCTCTCGGGTCTCCTATTATCTGGTACATATTCTGACCCTGAACCTTCATGTTGATCACTTGGGCGTCCTCGAACACTAGTCTTTTATCTTCTGTCTCGATGATCACTTTCTTGGCGTCCAATTCTTCGCTCTTCATCCCCATCTTCTTCATCATTCTTTTCATCTGTCTGGAGTTGCCGCTCGGCATCATGTTTTACCACCTTTATACCTTATGGAAAGGAATCTTATAAAACGATTACGCAACATGTCAAAAAAATTAAATGTGTAATATCTTTTCTACTTATCGGTCAAGATGATAATAGAAGGTCCGGCATCGACAAGGTTATCGGAGAGGGTAGCCAGCAAGATAGAAGAAGAGATAGTCAGTGTGGAATCCAAAGTGTTCCCCGACGGCGAGATCTACATCCGCTTGGACGGGGACGTTAAAGGTCAAGATTGCTGTCTCATCCAAACCACCTACCCCAACGAGAATTTACTGTCCCTTTTCTTTATTCAAGATGCTCTGATCCGGAGTGGTGCGAGATCCATAGCCACGATCGTTCCTTACTACTCTTACTCCAGACAGGACCAGATATTCGAAAAAGGTGAAGCTTTGAGCTCTGAAGTGATCGCGAAGATCATAGAGTTCAATTCAGATAAATTTTACAGCGTCGACCTCCATTCGTCTACCATACTGAATTACTTCGATATCACGGCATACAATCTGAGCGCCATGATGGAGCTGGCGGATCACTCTCAGATTTACGATCCAGATCTTTTACTTTCTCCGGACGAAGGGGGCATCGACCGGATCAAGTTGGCCGCCGAAGAGGTCTATCTGAGGTGGGACTATCTGGAGAAGCACAGGTTGGACGGAGAGTCTGTGGAGATCAAGCCGAAAAATATGGACGTAGAAGGTAAAACAGTGGTGATACTAGACGATATAATCTCCACGGGTGGGACGATGGGTGAGGCCGCTAGACAGTTATACGAGCAGGGTGCCGATGAAGTCCATGCGGGATGCACCCACGGTCTTTTTATCGGTGATTCATTGAAAAGACTAGAAAGTGTCTGTGAATCTGTTTTCTGCACAGATACAATCGAATCACCCAGCAGTGAAGTTACCGTAGCACCTTTGATCGCTGAAGCGATAAACGATACTTAAACACATATAAATTCGGCGATAAGATGTACATAACATGTACATATTTTTCGATGTTTTACCTCGATAAACAGATGTTAATTCGAACATTGTGCGAAATCCCTTTTATAATACCCTATCTCTTTTAGTAAATAAAATCACAAATCACGCTTACTCCTCCTCGTATTACCCTTTCACGATAACAACCTCCTCAACCCCTTTCTTTTTTAAGGGGTTTAACCGCAAGGTGAACAGATGAACCGAAAAACGAAAACAAGTGCCCGTATCGGGGCGTTGATATGCCTTTCATTCATCTTAATCTCTTTTACTATCCCTATCACCTCCTCCCAAACTTTTTTCGTTAAGGATATAAACGGACTCAATGTATCCATCGACACAAGCGAAGGAATCGAACTTGATGTCAATAAAGACGGAGAGATGCTCTACAGCATTCAATACAAAACTCTAGAGTTCATGGCCGATGGATACAGCGATGTCTTTTCGCTAGAAGATGGTGAATGGACAGTGGACTATCAAAAGGTACCCAACGATAAGCTTCCTCATGTGAAGATATCCCTTGAAACTCCGGTACATATAGCTGAGTCCCAAGGGGATCTTAGCATGTCGATCACGGTGCTTTCTTTGGATGACACATCCGAAGTTACCTTTTCCTATTCAATCAAAAATCTCGAAGCAGTACCAGATGGGCGTTTCTTCGTATTCCAAGAGTTGAGCGTGAACGGACAGATAGTTAGAACACCCGACGAGGTCATCCCCGGAAAATCCATAGATTATTACGAGTTTTCCCTGATAAACGATCAAACCGGATTCTACAGCTGGAGCACCAACTCACAGATAAACGGTGATCATTCAGAGGCTATCTACTTCCAGGTGCCGAACAGCAACATGATGGCCCTGGGGATGCAGTACGAATCAGAGGCTTCTGAAGTTTCCATATCCCAAGTTGATATCGATAACACCAGGATGAGCGCAATGGTGCCGGTTCCAAAGGCCTACGACCACATCCCATCGTTTGCCATCGGTCTACTGGTAAGTGCGGGATTCGTGATCGGAATCGTGGCGGAAAAAAGAAGGGAGTTCTACAAGAACAGGGAATCCAGCAAGATACTGAAGCTCGAAGAATCACCTTATTATAAAGGCAAAGAATAGGGCAGATCCAGCAGTTCAGCTAGTTTTTCTATACCTTTACCTTCTCTAGCATCCATCTTGATCAGTTCACCGTGTGGATTTATTTTTCTGAAATCGTTATCTATTATGCTCAGATCCACTTCCATCACATCCGCTAGGTCCACCTTGTTGATCACGGATATATCTGATTGAGCGAATATAAGAGGATGTTTCCTTATCATGTCGTCTCCCTCAGTCACGGAGACCACGACGATATTAGCTTCGGTTCCCAGGGGAAAATCTACGGGGCAGATCAGGTTGCCCACGTTCTCTATGAACAGATAGTCCAACTCTTCTAGATCAAGGTCTTCTAGAGCGTGACTAACGTAATGGGCGTCTAGATGGCAGTCTTTACCGGTGTTTATAGCAACGGAGGGTATATCTTTGCCGACAAACCGCAGATAATCATCCTGCCCGGTAACATCACCGGCCACGGCTCCCACTCTTTCATCCTTCATCCCCTCCGCTAATTTTTCTATGATCGTGGTTTTACCCGAACCGATAGCACCTAGTACGTTGAAAGCTCTGATCCCGTGTTTTTTGAACAATTCAGAATTTTTTTCAGCGATCTTCTGGTTCTGCTCCAGAATATTTTTTTCCATGGAAACGTCCACTACCTTGTGCATAGATCCATCTCATATAGATTGATATTTAAACTTTGGCTTCAATTAAAAAATCTACATCATTATCTATGGAAATAATTGTTTCTGTAATCATCATCCATGGACCCTTCTGAGCCTTTTGTCTTGATGACATGACTTCTTACGACAAAGAAATATAACGCTGCAGCGGAGGTGATCAGGATCACGATTACCACTGCGATAAACACCAGGAAATCATCGCTGGAACTCCTTTCACTATCCAACGGATAATCATCCTCGCCGTCGATAACCCCGTCGCCGTCGGTGTCATCGTCGTTCGGATCGGTGCCTTTGTTATATTCCTCTAGATTTGTAAGACCGTCCCCATCAAGATCCAACCCTGCATCGCCGGGGTCGTAAGGGTCCAGTCCATATTTTTCCTCCCACAAATTTGGCATGCCATCTCCGTCGATATCGTTATCTAGATGATCGGCTAACCCGTCGCCGTCGAAGTCATCCGAGATATCGACCGTAAAGTATGCATAGTCAGTCCTGAGGTTCCCTGCTAAATCGACTGCCTTTATCCACACAACGTGTTCCTCTTCGCTTAAATTCTTGAATGTGTGCTGCAAATTTTTGGACTTATCAATCCAAGAACCGTTATCCATTTTTATTTCGTAGTGGTCGATATCTGTGACCTTGTCACCCCCCTCCCATCGAGCTCTTATCTGTCCGCTGTCGTATATTCCACCATTTTTTGGGTAGAGCAGAGAAATCCAGGGATCTGACACGTCGATGGAAAAGTTTATACAAACACTCTTCGAATTATTCGCTTTATCCAAGCACGTGATCTTCAATCTATGCTCTCCTTCTGAAAGCTGGTTGAAGGAGTGAGTCCCCGATCCGGTTATTTCAGAGTATGTAACTGACCTGCCTTGGTCGAGTTTCAGTTTTACCCTACTCACACCTGAGACATCGTCTTCAGCGTTCCATACCACCTCGACGTCCCTTTCCGATAAATATGAATTTGCAGTTGGTGAAAGACAAACTATCTCCGGCAGACCCTGGTCCACGGTGATCCCAATGGAGGCCGAATTGTGATTTCCCGCCCTATCTGTAGCCCACAGAGCTATCCTGTGTTCACCGTCCTCTACTTCGCTAAAATTGTAAATCGACTCTTTTCCAAGCCGTATCCATTCGCCATCATCCAACCTGATGGAATAATTCATGATCCCACTGGCAGAATCCGTTCCTTCCCAAATTACTGAAATATTGTTATCATCGGTTACAAGTTCATCCGCGGGTGATAAGATGTTGATTTCGGGAGGGGTCCTTTCGACAGTAAAAGTAATGCAGGAATAGTTGCTGTTCCCCGATTTATCGAACACCGTGATGTTCACGTGATGTTCCCCCTCACTTATGGATGATATGTTGAGATATGTCAGGTCGGTCGTCGATATTAATTCATCATCCAGCGTGACGTTGTAACCGTCGACATCTGATACGTTTTCACCCTTGCGCCATCTTAACTCAAGCGTTTTGTTGTTTATGTATGAACTCTGCAACGGAAATACGATCTCTATATCTGGTTTCTCCGTATCGATAAAGAAATCTATCGAATCCGATGCTGTGTTTCCGGCCTTATCTAGTGCCCTTACATCGATCCTGTGCTCACCGTCGCTGATATTATGGAAAACATATTCCGTATCGAGACCGATATCTATCCATCCTTTACCGTCCAGGTCGATCTCGTATCTATGTAAGCCCGATCCGTTGTCTCCTCCCACCCAGTTCAGGTAAAAATCTTTATCGTTCGACGACATACCGTCGTAGATCGGATCGACGGACACGTAGGGTTTTACGGTATCTACGATAAAAGAGATCTTACTCTCAGCCCAATTCCCCGCTTCGTCGAAGGCCTTCACGACCAGGGAATGATTGCCTTCCGAGAGGTCGTACAGGGTAGTGTGATTGAGCTCCGTGAAGATCCAGGTGTCATCGTCCATGTATACTTCGTATCTAAGGGAGGGATCGAGTTCATCCTGTGCTACCCAGTACGCTGTTACATTTTTACGGGATATCAAGCTATTTTGCCCCGGGCGGGTGATGTTCAAACTTGGCGGTGCTGTATCGATGTAGAATCTGTAACTCTCAGCACGTGTTCTACCCCCGCTGTCGGAAGCCATCACATCGACATCATATCCTCCGTCATCCCATCCCGTGGTATCTATGGAATAATTCGACGAGAAATTTTGGAATGCGGTGTTGTTGATAGAGTAAGAAGCATCGATCAAATCGTAATTTTCGTCCCATATATCGAACTGAATTTTGACACCAGGACGAAAATAAGAATCGTTCTCATGACTGATCAGCTCTATATCCGGCTCGACATCCTTCCACCATACGAGGCGGTGCATCAATGGGTAGAAATCCTTGGACGAGCTTGTGAAGTTATAGCTCCAATCACCGATACCGTCCTTTCCATCTATATCCTGATTTTTCCCTGAATATATATCCACACCTTGGTAATCGTGCCAGTAATTTCCGTTAGTACCGTAGCTGAGGTTCCATCCATTATCGCTGCCGGTGTTCCATGCATGGACCGTATTCGCTTGAAAATTGTTGTTATATACGAGGTTGGAACTGCTGTCTCCCGGATAGATGAAAATACCTCTAAAATCATTATGTATTATATTGTTGTACTCAATGGTGTTGTTGCTGGAGCTTTGTAAGAATATACCGTTGTAACCGTTCGAGGTGATATTGTTTTCAGATATCGTACAGTTCTCTGAATCTTTTATCCTGATCCCACTGTTGGAATTATGAGAAATGTTGTTTAACCTTACGTCATTCGATGAACCGGATGATATATACAATCCGTCCCTGTTCTTGTGGATGATGTTGTTTTCTATGGACCCGCTGCAGTTGTAGAAAGAGACACCGTCTATGGTGTTCGAGATAATGCTGTCAGCCACCCGGATATCTTCACAAAATGCAAACTGTACACCCGCATCCGAATTGTTGATGATCTGGTTACTCAAGGAGATATTTGAACAATCTACTCCGAGTACCTGGCCGAATTCAGTATCGATAGAGAGATCCTTTTCTCCAACCATATATAGCACCGGGAGTCCGTTCACATGGTTCAGATTGATGTGGTGCGAGTTCCAGAAATGTCTTTCATCCCCCGAGATAGTAATGCTGTCAAAGATCATCGTGTTGTTTTCAATGGATATGTTGACGCACCCTTCCATGACGAATCCGCCGTTCGAGTTATTCCTTAAATGGTTGTTGATGAAACGGCTGTTATTGGTCCGTTTTAGGTATATTCCGTGTTGATAGTTGTTCGTAAAAGAGCAGTTCCTCACGGTTATATTGTCCGAATACACCGCAGAGAATCCCATGGATATCTCACTTATGTTGTTGTCATCAAAAATCATATTAGAACAGTTCACCAGAACCACCTGTCCAAAGGTACCGCCTACATGACTGCTCTGATTTTTCAAAAACAGCAGTTCACTACCACGAACCCGGTTGTTATCTCCAACGTGATGGCTGCTCCAGTGTTTCATCATATCTCCCTTTATCATCACCCCTTCGGATTCCATCACATTGTTGTAAAGGCTGCACGATGTGCATGAAGATATCTTGATCTCACCACTATCGGAAATTTTGTTATCTGAGATATTCGACCCGTGTATGTTATTGACAAAGATGCTTGCCGATTTTACCTCGGTGATGTTGTTACCAACGACGTCGTTTTGCTCCGAGGTATCGATGTATATACCATAATTATCACACTCGTGGATCCGGTTCATAGATATCACATTTCCTTCACTGGCATATTTCATGTAAACCGCGTGATTACCACATCCTATACAGACATTGTTGGTTATCGTATTGTTAGATGATCCGGTAAGGAATATACCCGTGCTGTTGATTGACTCGAAGGTGTTGTTAACCATCGAGTTCTCGTCAGAGGAATCCAGATAGACACCATACTTACACGAATAAACATGATTTTTCGTCACATCTGTTTTAACTGACGACGCTATCATCAGCCCCCTTTCATTGTATGCAAAATATCCTTCTGAAATATTCACGTAGGAGCAGTCATCTATGTAGCTCCCGTATCTATCGTTGAAAACCGAGGTAACGTTGATAAGATCGCCGTTAGTAGAATTAAAAATGACTACTCCGGTTCTCATAAAGTAAGGTTTCCAGTATCTTCCACTGCCGTT
The DNA here is from genome assembly GCA_046484045.1 of Thermoplasmata archaeon. Lineage (GTDB taxonomy): Archaea > Thermoplasmatota > Thermoplasmata > Halarchaeoplasmatales > Halarchaeoplasmataceae > CAZHUM01. The sequence goes on from JAWOBZ010000017.1 coordinate 7,470, forward strand.
CGTAAAGACGGAATCCTTCACGACGAAATGACCTGTTGTATTCCCTATATATAGACCGCATCCCTCATCGGTACCGTCGATTTTCAATGACTCTATCACCCAGGGGTCCCATGCGGTCCCATTTCCCTTCCATCCCTCCTGGTCGACTGTATTTTGAAAGTCGATATCGTTGTTTATGCGTATCGGGTCGTATTCTACCAATCTATCCGAAATCGGGTCAAGGTCTAAATTTACCTCGGCATGTTCGTCCGTTGATGAATGCGGGATAACTTCTCCTGAAGCTGATAAGATATTGGAAGATAGTAAGATCAAAAACACCGCTAGACAGATAGATTTTACATTTCCTTCATTTATAGGATCCCGCATCGATATAAAAACCCAAACTGGATTAATAACGGTTTTGGTATCTTATGACAAATCAAAAAAGCCTTCTATCTCACCGTTCACATCCTCGACCAGTTTCAGATTCGGTATGTACTGTTTGAAGTGCACGGCTCTTTCATCCAGTATGATCGATACGCCCCTGTCCTCCTCGCTCCTAATAAGACGACCCGTGGCCTGCAGTATCTTTCTGACCGCCGGGGCCTTCACCGTGTAATCCCATCCTTTCCCGAATTTAAGGTCGTAGTAATGCTGCAGTCCCCTCTGCCTGGCGGTAGGTTTTGGATACGGGATGCCCACCATCACCGCTACCTCCAATTCCTTTCCGGGGAAGTCCATCCCCTCGCTCAGCCGCCCACCGATAACGGAAAAAAGGTCTCCGCCGTTCTTCTTGAACTCGTCTACCAGTTCCATCAGCACCGGCTGGCTCATGCCCTGGCTCTCGATGAAAATATCGTTTTTTACGCCGTCTAGAGCTCTAACCACCGAGTTCATCAAACGATAGCTCGGGAAGAAGAATATAGTGTTCCTATCCACATCTGATATCAACTTTCCTATGTCATCTACGATCTTCTGGAGCATCTCGTCGTCCCTGTTCAGAGCTTCGTACTGCGTAGTGATGCCGCGTTTATAGATAGAGAATTTGTTCTCATCCGGGAAGGGAGAGCCGTATATCTTCACCTCGGAATCATAAGGAAGACCTATGGAGTCCTTGTACTCGTCCATGGGTTCCAATGTAGCGGATTGATGGATGCTGCACCAACAGTGATTGAGCGCTTCGGTTATCCTGCT
>JAWOBZ010000021.1:0-3597 GCA_046484045.1 Thermoplasmata archaeon
TACGACAGCGGCAGCGCTCCCTTCGCACAGTTCCACTATCCTTTCGAGAATGAAGATAAATTCGAGGAGGCTTTTCCAATTGACTTTATCACCGAGGCGCTGGATCAGACGAGGGGGTGGTTCTACAGCCTTCTCGCCATAAGCTCCCTTCTATACGATAAACCGGCTTACAAGAGCTGCCTGACGTTGGGGCTCGTTCTAGACGAGGACGGGGAGAAGATGTCGAAAAGTAAGGGCAATGCCGTTGAACCCACCGAGATACTGGACGAGATCGGTGCCGACGCTATAAGGCTCTACTTTCTGTCATCTCCGGTGTGGAAATCGACTCTTTTCAACGAAGATATGATCCAAGAGAAAGTGAGTAAGATAATCAACACGCTGACGAACGTGATATCTTTCTTCACCAGCAACGCCAATATCGATGATTTTACTCCCTCGGAATACGAAGTGAGCGACGAGATCGACAGGTGGCTGATATCCAGGACGAACTCGCTGGTCAAGGACGTAAGATATTATCTCGACGAGTTGGAGGTGCACAAGAGTACCAGGGAGATCGAGAAGTTCATAGACGAGCTGTCCAACTGGTACCTCAGGAGGAGCAGAAGACGATTCTGGGAGGGGACTGAGGAAGAGAAAGAAAGTGCCTACAACACGCTCTATAGAACACTGAGAACGCTGAACTCTGTAATGGCTCCATTCGTACCGTTCATCACCGAGAGGATCTATCAGAATACCATCAAACCGGTGAAGAACGGACTCGACTCGGTGCACATGGCGGATTACCCGGTGAGCAGCGAAGATGAGATCGATAAAGAACTCGAAGTACACATGTCCCACGTCATGAAGATAGCAGAACTCGGAAGGAACGCCAGACAGAAGGAGAACATCAAGCTCAGACAGCCTCTCAGGGAAGCCGTAGTGGTCTCGGAGAACAGTGATTATGAGAGGTCGATAGAGCTCTTCAGCGACATCTTGATGGATGAACTCAACGTGAAAGACTTGAAAGTAATCGAGGATGAAAGCGCCTTGACCGTCACCAGCATCGCACCTAATTACTCTTCATTAGGCCCTAAATTCAAGGGAGACGCTAACAAGGTGGCGGAAGCCATCAACGCTGCAGACCCCGTCAAGTTGAAGAACAGCATCGAAGAAAACGGCGTTTGTGAACTCGACGGTTTCAACGTGGACAAAGACGATTTAGATATGTCGGAGGAAGTGAAAGAGGACTACATAGCAAGCGAGGATGGAGATTTAAGGGTGTTCATCAACTCAGAGATCGACGAAGAACTGGAGATCGAAGGATTGGCGAGAGACGTCGTCAGAAGGATACAGACCATGAGGAAAGACTTGGAACTAGGATACACACAGAAGATACATACACGGTATCGAGGGAACCTCAGACTCCAGGACGCTATAGAAGAGATGAATGATTACATAAAGAAAGAGACCCTATCAGATACGTTGGAGATGGGCGCTGAAGATGGATACAAAAAGGAATGGTCCATCGACGGAAAAGAGATAACCATTTGGGTGGATCCGTTGTAAAAGACTAAAACTAAATATCACCGGATTGAATAGGGTTCCATCAAGGTGTAATATTCCATGGAAGAAGAGATCGAGTATGAATTGGTCAAGAGAAATTGTTTATTCAAGTTCGCTGACGATGTAGAGTACAAAGATCTAGTGCCCGTATTCCCGGAACTGCTGGACAAATTCATGCATCTGGCGGACCAGTATCCCGAGGATGGGGGTGAAGAGTACATGGAGATGCTGATCAGGTTGAATCTGAAAGACCTGGCTAAGAATCAAAAACCCATGGGACACAACAGGGAGGCCCGTTATCGATTGATCTTCCCTAGGGAAGCAGAAGGAGTGCAGTTTTTTATCTATCCAAGGATATCCGATGATGAATCTCACGAAGAGATCGAAGATATCGTCGAAGGTATCAGTGAATTACTAGAAGATAACGATCTTGAACACGAACTGATCTGGGATGAGATGGAGTTCCTGCTGAAAGAGAAGAAAAAGTGAACCGACATAAAATAACCCATGTTCTTATCCTGTATTTGGATAGAAAAAACAAGTTCGGGAGGGGGGCATCGGACTAATGGGGCTATTTTAAAAAAATACCATTGTTACTTGTTACATCCCGTCTAAATTTAGACCTAGATCATCTAACATCTTTTCAAGGATATCTTGGCCACCGTCAAGGTCTCTGTATATCGATCTTATGATTGTCTCTATTCCAGATCTCTCTTTGTACAGCAGATTAGATTTTTCTATCCTTTTTGTGAGAGTAGGTCTCGATATATCACAAATATTTGCCATCTTTTCTGACCGGATACAGTTGGAAAGGATTGAGTTTAAATTTCATTTTATAAAACCTAGCATATTTTCAAACCTTAAAATCCTTTACAAAGTTTAAACCTTTCGAATCCTTTACAACCTTGTAATGTTTTCGAAAGAAAAATGCACGTGAAGGTTGAGGTAAACCTGACGAGTTTGCCTCGATGCTAGAAAGAGAAGAAAAAATAGATTGTTCAACCGAAGAAATCCCTGCAGGCTTTTGATAGGTCAGTTGATCTTTCGTATGAGAATGACTCGGGGAACATAGCTTTGTATCTACCGTAGTTGAACCTTTTATCCATGAGTACTATTAGAGCTCTGTCTTCCTTGCTTCGAATAGAGCGGCCTGCCGCCTGCATAACTCGGTTCAACGCAGGATAAACGCTGGTGTATTCATAGCCCTTCTTTTTGCCGAATTTCTCCGTGTAATAACCCCTGAGTGCTTCCAATTCGAGTGATGGAGGCGGGAACGGTATCCCGACGATGATGACGGATGATAAAATATTGTTCTTGTAATCCACGCCCTCCGAAAGGCTGCCTCCCTGCACACCCAATAGAACTTTGTCGTCCGATCTTTTCAAGGAGTCCACCAATTCTTCCTTCTCCCACTTCCTGTAGCTCCTTTCCTCGATTATCAGGTCTTTTTCCAGATGTACCATGGATAACCTGTCAGCTATCGATTCCATCAGACTGTAAGATGGAAAGAAAACGGCTAGATTGCCGGGTGTCTGATTGGAGACCTCGGCTATGCTGTTCGCGTATGCCTGATACATCTGTAGATCTCTTTTTTTGTAAGAAGTGGTCAGATGATCGACTGTGACTATCTTACGGTTGGACTCCGGGAAGGGGGAATCGTACGTCTTGATGATCGGATCTTGGATCCCCAGCAGGTCGGCGTACATCTCTCCGGGATGAAGAGTACCGCTCATCAGTACCGCACCCGAGACCCGGTCGAATACATCTTTCGACATCTTAGAAGGATCCAGTAGACCTACTTTTAGAGTGAGTGGATTGGACTCCACCGCTCTGAATATCTCTCTTCCTTCGTGGCTCCACTGTAACAAGAACGAAAGAAGTCTCATGGGAGCCGTGGCGGATGTATCTTTTTCCAAAAGATCCCTGGCCACCACATCTAAGTCTTTGAGCAGATCGCTCTGGTTCTCGTAGCGTCCGAAGCCTCCTTTGAGAGCGATTTCGACCATCTCGTCGAGTTCTTCCTTATTCATCATCCTCTCTTCATCTTCTAAGTTT
>JAWOBZ010000033.1:0-4255 GCA_046484045.1 Thermoplasmata archaeon
GACCATCCAGCTGGGGCGGCTTTTGCTATAGGTAAGAGAGAAGTAAATATTAATGAAAGGCAAATAAAGATGCTGACACAAATAATCACCTTTTTTGGCATATAAATCTATATAACACCAAACTTTTATAATTGTTTCTATGAATAAATTGTTTTTGATTGATATTAGAAAGTCAATCATAACCCAAACCACTCCCTCGCCTCATCCACACCCATCACCCCCGCACAAACTAACCTCTCCACCGTCATCGCCCGTTTATAATCCACAGTAGCCCGGGTCTCCTCGTCCATCTCGAAAACGTCACCCCACTCCATCTCGAACTCCCCCTCGGGAAGAGCACCCTTCTCCTGCAGATACTTCAGCTTACCCACAAGCATATCATTGATGGTCCTCCGACGCTTTTTCTGGATCTCGATGTAGTAGATCCGCAGGTTAGTCTCGCTGCCGGTAACCGCACCGGCGTTAACTCCGATAAGCAACGGGAACGGCATGGAAGTGCTGGTCTCCATCAAGTGATCTAAAGTGTCCGAGGAATCCGCTATCTCGGGAGCCGGGTGCGATATCTCGGTCCCGTTCGGTATTATGATCTCCGCTTTCTCCCGGAGCTTCTTGATGTTTTTCTACAGGAAAAGCTCTGCTTTTCCTTCGAGCGCAGGAATATACATTCCTGCTTATCTCCAGGAACTCCCGCTCCTTCTTATTGCCCTTCACCGAACCTTCTGAACAACGTTTTCCACGGTAGAAACATCCATCCCTAAAATATCTGCTGCTGATCTCAGATTAGGAGTAGAAATCGAAGCGTTGAATTCCATTATCATTTCAGAGTTTAGCACATTTCTCAATCTCTTACTAAATTTATTCAACTCCATTGTAGAGAATAACAGCAGACTAGAGATATCGCATATGTCTTTAACACGTTTATGCTCTTTATCTCTGTTCGGACATGATTTGACCTTCATACTCAATAACAATTCCAGCGATGGTAACCATAACTTTCTATCGAACTCTTTCACCTCGACGCGATCAGCTTCATCGTTGAACACCGATGTTAGTAACGGTTCGTCAACAGGTGTAAACCCGAAGTGTTCTCTGAAATCACGGCTTATGAAATCAACAACCATATCTACGTACATGGGAATTATCATATAAGAAGGGAGATTTTTTAACCGTCAACCTGAAGGTCCACCCACCCTTCATCCAATAAAAATGCTATTCATACAACTCCGGAATATCTGCTTGTAGATCGATCAACAGTTCTTTTAAAATGTCCTTGCCATCGGGGATATCGAGATAGATCGAACTGACGAGAGAGTTACGGCCTTCAACTCTTACTTGTACAAAGGAACTCAAAGATCTCTCAAGCCTTTTGTTAAGTGTCTGGATGTGCATATCATCTGCTTTTTGTTTCAAGTATTTCTTATTAATAGGACCTTTAGTGGAATACCAAAGGATTTTGTAATCAGTATTTGACAAACCATAGAGATAGTCTTTATCTAATTGAATTACCGCCTTTTTCATCTCTTTATTTGTTACGGTTTTAGAACCACTGTGTTTAGATAACCACGCAGTTTGGGAATATTTGAGAAATTTTCTTAAATTACCCATCGATCTGATTGAAGCCATCTTTAAAGCACCTTCTGTAAACGGATTTTCGAAGCTTTCAACATCATCAGAGACACAATTTTCCATCCTTTTGGTTAGAAATTCCCTCAGATCATCAATGGGCATCCTATAGGGTAGCGTAATACTTTGGGTGACCGTGAACTCACGATTTTCTTTTGTCTTTCCATCTCTATCGAAAGTATCAGCAAAGAAAACAAATTTTGACTGGTCTAGTAATGACTCTAGACAATTGTAGAACTGATTTGCTTTACCATCATCGACCTTGTTGATATCATCGATAAGCGCAACGTCTTTGTTTTTTATCAACTCCTCTGAGTTTTTCAGTATATCTGACGTGCCTTTGATTAAACCCACTTCGTAACCCTCCTCGATCGCTATCTTCTTGATGTACTGGAGCATACTGCTCTTACCGGTACCTACGCCGCCGACCATCGAAGAGATGATCCGGGGAAAATCAGAGATAATGGATCTGACAAGATTGATCTTATCTTCTCTGTTGATAAAAAGTGTGTCGATCTGATCTTCCCTTACAGGATGTAACCAGAATGGATTTTCTTTTACAAATTTCATACTTTACACCTATCTTTTATACCTTTAGTTGTTGTTTATACCTATTGTAGTATTTATACATGATGTATATGTTGTATGTATTTGTACCTTTTGTAGTCATTAAAGCGATTTCTATCAACTTTCTAACCCCGCTCCTACGCAGGAAGTGAACACTTACTCCTGATGATCGAAGCTTCGCTATGTTATTCTCTAATTATTTCGTTTGAAGGTTGCTCAAAAATTTTTAAATCGTTTTTAATATCTCTCAATATATTGTGCAAATAAGTGATAAATCTCTCAATAGATTGAGTAAATCATAAATACCCCCGGGTATATTCATGAGCATGACCTCGAAAGATGTACTGTTAGATGTGATAGAAGGGTGGAAAGAGGATATCGACAAAGAAAAAGTGATCTACAGAGATATCATGTCTCAGATAGAAAAGAGTCTGGATATGGAAGAAGTGACCGTGATCCGAGGTGTGAGAAGGGCTGGGAAGACTTTCATAGTTTACTGGTTGATCCAGAAATACGGTGGATTATATCTGAATTTCGAGGATGAAAGGATTTATGATTTCGAATTAGAGGATTTCGATAAAGTCAAAGACATATGTGAGGAAAAAGGGATAGATACACTATATCTTGACGAGGTTCAGGAGATTGACGGGTGGGAAGGATTCGCACACAGGGTACATAGGAAGATAAAACTTGTTGTCACAGGATCAAATTCAAGTTTATTAGCCTCTGAATATGCCACCGCCTTGACCGGTAGAACAAAAAGCTTTACTATATTTCCTTTGACCTACAGTGGATTCCTTAGATTTAAAGAGGAAAAAAACACAAGAAAATCTTTCCTAGAATACATGAACACAGGGGGCTTTCCCAGGGTGGTACAAACAGGCGATTTATCATTAGTCAAAGAATATTTCGAGAGGATAGTATTCCGTGATATATTAAAAAGAAAAAACCTTAGATATCCCGATGCATTAAGATCGATCGCGCTCTACCTCCTGTCACATGTAGGAAAAGAATTCTCTTACAATTCTCTTAAATCCGTCAGTAAAATAAGACATGAACACACCTTAAAAGAATACGTAGGAACCTTAAAAGATGCTTTCCTTTTGGATATAGTTTCAAAATATTCACCATCTTTAAAAAGGCAGGAAACATATAATAAAAAGATTTATTCAGTAGACCCTTTATTCTCCAATCTGGGAAAAAGAATCGATGATGATCACGGTCTGGTCTTAGAGAATATCGTATTTCTCCATCTAAAAAGGAAATATGATCTGTATTTTGTTAAAAACCATAAGGAAGCTGACTTTCTCCTTTGTGATGGATTAAGCCCACAAAGATTGGTGAATGTGACCTATGAGGCAGAAGAAGAAGGAACTTTGAAAAGGGAAATTTCTTCACTGCAATACTTCGGTAAAAAGTTCGATGTCCCTTTGGAATTAGTTTCCGTTTATCCAGTGAAGGTTCCTGAAGAGATCGATTCTAGATTGGCACATCGATACCTAGCTGAATATAATTGAATTACTTGTTTTTGATGATATGGGATGATGTTTTAGGTGGGTAGTGGTTAACTTACTTCTGAAGGTGATAATTCCATATAAATACCTTCACCGAACCAAAACGCCCTTATCCCAAAAACGTTCCAAATCCGAGTTTTTCGAGGAATTGGGTACAATTCCTCTAGATATTTCAGGAAACCCTTCCCAATATCTGTAGAAAATTTGTGATTTATTTTATGGATGTTTTTGGAACCAAATCATTCGAACTTAAAACAAAAAACCACATCTTAATACGTATTAACCCTGTTATTATTTTAAATTTATTAATTTTAACCCTGCTATTATTGATAACAACATTTTGGTAAGGTGGTTCTATAAATACTACTCACATACCAACGAAAATACTTTATAAGCATTAAAAGCATTATTAACATTGGTGACCTTGATTGAGAACCCAGAAAACCACAGGGGGTGGTCCTACCTTACGGAAAATTATCGCCTTGGTGATGCTCTCATACCTGATCGTATCTTTTGCCGTTCCTTATACCGCCGTTTCCCAAAGCGAAGAA
>JAWOBZ010000045.1:0-3925 GCA_046484045.1 Thermoplasmata archaeon
AAAACCTATGCAGCTGACAAGGTAGATATACATATCCTGACTCTTCTCGGCCAGTACTGCGATAACCATCAGGATAAATATGTAAAAAAATATCAACGGTCCAAAAAATGAAGACGTTGTTTCGTAAGTCCATCCATATCTAGAATCAACGATCTTGAAAGGGTGAGATATGATGATCACGGAAGAGAGGATAACAGAAGGCAATAGAACGAGCCAGTATATTTTTTTCTCCATGTATATATACGCGAGCAGTAGAACCACGAAGGCGAACAGGAAAACGGATATAGCCGTTGAAAAACGGAAGAGCAGGAGAGATAACTCTTTGGATCAAACATTTCTATGAAAGAAGATCAGAAAATTCCATATCGCTACCAGTACCCCATAAATAAAGAATATTTTTGAAAGGGAAGTTATTTTTATTTTTAGCAGCATGATGAATATAACGATTATCGATAAAATACCGCCGATGAGGTATTGCAGGGTCCAATAACTTATATTCGCTGATAACATATCAAGCAGTCCTGAGATTTTCGACTATCTCTTTATCTTCTGGAGATATGATCTTGGGAGATTTATACTGTCCGATGGGGATGTCTTTATTCATCTGCTTCATCGCATATCTCTTGAAGGACCCTCTGCTCAGTTTTTCGACCTCTATTATCTCTGAAGGTTTTTTGATGTCGAAGTCGTCCACGTATCGTCTGAAATCCTCCGAAATCTCATAGAGTCCGCTGTACAGTTTCTTGGTCAGCTCACCTTCGTCTAGGTTTTTCTCGTACAAAAAGTAGAGCCGCTCATCCGGATGTACCTTCTTCGTGACCGCCCAATTTGCATCGTTTTCGAAACCGGCTTTCTTCATGACGTGAAAGGCGATGCCCTCTGTCAGATAAAAATATCCGTTCAGGTTCAACCAGCTTTCCTTTCTACCCTCGAAGGTGAATATCGGCATGCCGTCGTCACGGAACTCTTTCAGCAAGAGTAGATCTTTTTGGTCGTACCTGATGAGAGGTGTGTCGAACGGCGTTCCTATGAGTTGATAAACCCTTCCTTTTTTCAGGTCGTCTATCGCGTGAATATTTCCCTCCAGGTCGACGAACTCAACGTACCTTAAACGCAGGTTTGGAACTAGGTCCAGTTTTCTGTCCGTCCTACCCATCATCACCATGCCCAGTTCAGTGGATCCGTAGGCGTTGAGCGGAGGAGAGCCGAAGTGATAGGTGATGTAGTCCTTGTACAACATGGTGTCGATACCGCTGGTCACGGACCCTTTTATCGGTAATACATCCTTAACCCTTTGAACTTTGTTTTTCTTTAACTTTTCTTTTTGATACAATAGATAACCGATCATCTTCTTGATCCCGAAATTGGAAGTTTTATAATAATCCTCATATACCTTTTCAGGTTTGACGATGGTTTGACCGAACAGGTAAAATGTCGAGGCGACTCCCGTTGCACAGTGTATCTCTTGACCGTGTTTGATCTTCTTAAGTATATACCTTAGTTTTGCCTTCATGTTGAGTTCTTCATCCGTGAACTGTATAGAAGGAAACATGGTGAACTCCCGGCCCCAAGCCCGATAAGTGTACCCACCTAGATACGGGATAGGTATCCCCATGTTCAAAACGATATCGCCTCGATCGATCTTAGTTTCACCCCGATCGTCGCTGCATGCAAAGATGATCGTGGACATCATCTCCTCTCCAAATTCTTTGATGAACTTCTTCCCGACCGCAAACCATTTGGGTCGACCGGTGGTACCGGTCGTTTTGACGGGGACACCGTACTCGCCCGGCAGATAGTCCGCGATCCAGTCTTTCAGCCCCACGGACATCCTTTCGTAATATTCTTTCCAACTCATCCCGTCGGGCTTAGGATTGTTCGCCGTTTTCTTTTCCATCTGAATACCGAATTTGTGAAGGAAGGTGTAATCGTTGTAGGTGGTGATCGGTACGTCTTCAAAGCTATCCGAACCCTTCGGTAAAAGCAGCCCAGCAGTTTTTGTTTTCTTCCACCTCTCAAAAAATTCGTCCCTCCTTTTTCTGTTGTATTCTACCTGTTCGTCAAAATCTTTTTCGTAAAACGAACAGTATTTATCCCATAAACTTTCCTTTTTCTTCATTAATATCACCTTACGTTCTCCAAATATTTTATCCTCGCCCTTGACCGTTGAATAAAGGCTAAGTGTACGTTAGATTTGTTCTCTTTCTAAATCATGTATTTTATATTTATTATTTATAATTTAGTAATCGTTAACGAGACGCCGGAGATCTTATACGTTCAGGGTCACGTTTCATACATCCAGATGCCCGCCTATCGCCATCTAGATGGTAAAAGATTTATACCTTTCTTCGAATGATGAACATATGGATATTCCAGACATCTCCTTCGAGCCAACGCTGATCGGCAGAAGTGAAGAGATGAACGCGTTGAAGGAGATGTGGAAAGATGTCAAGAAAGACAGCGGTTCTACGGTGTTCATCTCGGGAGAAGCGGGTGTTGGAAAAACGCGTTTGATAGACGAGTTCCTCAATACCACTGAAGCGAAGATCATAAAGGGGTGGTGCATGGCGGAAACAATCGAGCCGCTTTTGCCTTTCAAAGAAGCTCTCAAAGACGTGGGGTTACATCACTTATTATCCGGTAAACCCCCTCCAAAGGTCATCTCGGCATACCTCATAGACGAATCCGGTCTCCTCATCACCAAGGCGGAACGAGAAGAAACCGAGATGGACTCCGATATATTCGCCTCTATGCTGAAAGCGGTCGAGAACTTCGTCGGCGATTCACTGGAGATGATGGGTAGGGAAGGAGGGAGTAAGCTCCAGTCCATCGAGTACGGTGGGTACGACCTGGTGATCAAGTCCCGATCCGATATGTCCTTGGTCACCGTCATCGAGGGAGAGAACAGTGAACTCTTGATCCGGGACATGAAAAGAACACTCATCGATATCAGCAGCGAGATCGACAACTGGAAGGGTGATATCAACACGGCAAAAAAGATCCACCCGAAGATCCGTTGGTTCATCGATTCTAGGAAGTATGAAGGCAAGAGGCTGGTTGACGACCCGAAGATCAGGCAGGAGAACGCCTTCGATAACGTTCTCCTAGGTCTCCGCAGGATATCCATGGAACAACCGGTCATACTTTTTATCGATAATCTCCAGTGGGCGGACCCGACCACGCTCAATCTCCTCCACTTCTTATCCAGGAACACGAAAGAAAACAGCGTTATGATCCTGGGTTCATACCGCCCGGAGGATGTTATGCGAACCAGGAGGGTTCCCAAAGGTCGACGGGGGATCCTGGATTCTCCTGCAGATACCGTCTCGGATGGACAAACACATCCGTTGAAGACCACTTTACACAATATGAGCAGAGAGGATCTTTTGGAAGAGATAGAACTTGACCGATTGAAAAGGTCTGCGGCCGAGCATATAATTGCCGATTCGCTGGGTGAAGTAAAAATCGAAGACGATTTCACAGAAAAAGTGTTCGAAGAGAGTGAAGGGAACCCGTACTTCCTTCTCGAGATAATCAGGATGCTCGTCGAAGAAGAACACTTGGTCAAAGAGGACGGGACCTGGATAGAAGTGGGCGATATAGAAGAAGCACAGATACCGTCGAGGGTCTACGACGTGGTGGCCAGGAGACTCGATAGGTTGATATCCGAACAGAGGGACATCCTAGAATGTTCCAGCGCGGTCGGCGTAGAGTTCGAAAGCAGAGTGGTGGGCGAGGTCACCGAGATGAACAGGATGAAGTTACTAAAGAACCTCAATAAGATAGAGAAAGACCACCACCTGATACATTCGATCAAGAAAAAATACAAGTTCGACCACACGAAGATAAGAGAAGTGCTCTACAACGGCATCAACGACGAGCTGAAAACCGAGTACCACAGGATAATAGCCGAGAGCTATGAAAG
>JAWOBZ010000023.1:0-50640 GCA_046484045.1 Thermoplasmata archaeon
GTTCCACCTTTACCGCTGATAACGACGAGTTCCTTCGCCTTTTTCCCGGCTTCCGCTCCCGGTTCGATCCTCAGCTCCGAGGACCGCATCTTTTCTCCCTTGTACTCGATCTTCTCAGGAGGTCTCAACTCTCTTTCTTCTTGTGCCAACCTCTCAAGGTCATTCGCTATCTCCTCGAACAGAATCTTGTATTCGTCGAGCTCGTTCACCACCATATCCCCAGTAGAGTAAACCTCTGCGATCTTCCTATCGTCTGGGATCTCTCCCACTATCTCCAGCTCGGCTTCTTCGCAGTACTCCTTCAGCTTGTTGTCTCTGTATTCCGCCCTGTTGACAACGACCACCGGTTCCAAACCTATCTCCCTGCACATGTTGACAGCTAATCTCAGGTCATTTATCCCGAACGGAGTCGGGTCTGTAACTAAAACAGCAAGGTCGGCACCAGCTACAGATTCTACGGCTGGACATGCGGTGCCGGGAGGTGCATCGATTATATTGATGTCTCCCCTCCCCTGTTCTTTAACCTCGTTGATCAACCGCGGTGACATACCACCCTCTCCCGTCTTTAGGAGGGAGTAATCGACTTCTATGCTACCGCTTTTACCCTTTTTTAACACACCGATCTTCTTTTCTTCCTCTATTATAGCGTCCGTGGGGCACACGATCGAACATGCACCGCATACGTGGCACAGCTCAGGGAAGAAAAGGACATCTTCTTTCACCATGGCGATGGCGTTGTATTTACACGCTTCCACACAGTTACCACATGCGATACATTTTTCCTTATCTACCCCGACCGGCGATTCTATTGATATGTCCTTTTTCTCGTAGATATCCGGTTTTAAGAACAGATGTCCATCCGGTTCTTCCACATCACAATCGAGATATGTGACCTTTCTACCCAATCTGTCGAGTGTTACCGCTAGATTGGTTGCGATAAGTGTCTTTCCCGTGCCCCCCTTTCCGCTGGCTATTACGATTTTCATATGTTTTTTTCACACTCTATCCGTGGAGATGTTTACCTTCAGCACATGCATCATCCTGGCTGGTTTCTTGGAGTTTCCCTTCTTTCCAGAGTTCTATCGCATCTTCTACGGTGCTGGATGCACCACTGTAGACCTTTATACCGTGGTCATCGAACAATCTAACAGCTTTTCTACCCAGATCTTGACATATCATAACATCTATATCGTGCTGAGCGAGCAGTTCGGGAGGATTTCCACTCCCACCTTTGTGACGGCTTGTGTTCGCTATGACTTCCACACTAGCGTCCTCGGTATCGTAGAGAGTAAAAGTCTCACCACGTCCGAAATGTGGGCTGATCTTCTCATCTAGACCTCGGTCACCCAAGGTAGGAAATGCAAGTATCATCTTCCTCCACCCTGTTTCCCGAAGTGACCTTCGACGGTCTGTGACTCGAGCTTTTCCAGCTCTCCTTCTTTTAATCTATCGATGGCATCAGATATCTTGCCATCTGCCGTGTAAACATCGATCCCGGCAGAATCAAGAGCCCTGCTAGCATTGGGACCTAGATTACCAGTTATAACCGTTTCTACACCCATCTCTGCCAGAGCTTGGACCACCTGTGGACCTACTCCGCCCATACCGTCTTTGTGCGTGTTTTCCCATGCTTCAGGTTCTTTCTCACTTTCCGTATCCACTATGATAAAATACGGGCATCTACCGAAGCGAAGATCTACTGTCGACTCTACATCTGAACCGGACGCTGATACTGCTATTTTCATCTTATTCACCTATTTCTTTCTTGATTTTTTGTACGATCACATCGAATTTTCTAGAGGAATCTGAATCGCTGTCCATGAACGATTTACCCTTCTCACCGCTCTTCATTATCTCGGGATCCAACGGAATACTGCCCAGGAATTCAACCTCTAGATCGCTTGACATGGACTTTCCACCACCGGATCCGAACACGTCGATGACCTCTCCGCAGTTGGGGCACGTCAAACCGCTCATGTTCTCGACCACGCCCAATACAGGCATGCCCACCTTTCTAGAGAAGTTGATGGATCTCCTGACCGCTTGAAGCGCTACGTCCTGGGGTGTCGTGACTATGACCGAACCGTCTATATCTTGTATCAGTTGAGCTATACTGAGAGGTTCGTCGCCTGTCCCCGGCGGTAGATCTACAATGAGATAATCGATATCTCCCCATTCGACCTGTTCCATGAACTGCGTCATGGCTTTCATCTTCAGAGGACCTCTCCATATCACCGCTGAATCATCATCTGGTAACAAGAACTCCATGGATACGGCACTGAGATTCTCCGACACGGGTACTGGTCTTATCTTGTTCTCTTCTTCCATCCCCAGCATATCGCCCTTTACTCCGAACATCTTGGGTATCGAAGGACCGTGGAAATCAAAGTCAAAAACTCCGACTTTCTTACCTTCACTTGAAAGTTTATAAGCTAGATTGGCTGCTACCGTGCTTTTCCCTACTCCACCTTTACCACTCATCACTACTATCTTCTTCATCATTTCGATAAAAAGTAGCAGGGTATAAAAAGTTTTGGTTTACCAAAAAATAAAGAAAGGGATTTTTAGTTAGATGCCCATCCACCTTATGGTCTTACCATCTTCGTACCGCACTTGGGACAATCAACTTCGTAGCAAGGGACTCCCCTTTGATGTTCGGCTTCGTGTCCACACTTGGGGCACTTACACTTGCCAGCTGGACCCATTCCACGGCCTCCCGGCTGTCTTCCTCGACCACCACCGGCTTGTCCTTGTCCACGACCTTGTCCGCCGCCTCTTCCTGCCATCTTTTCTCACCTCCTTTTGATATACATCTTAATCCATTAATACACATATGTGTAATAATTAAAGTTTTTCCTCACTTGATCCTTCCCTAACCGTACCATCGGGAAGCATATT
This sequence comes from Thermoplasmata archaeon, assembly GCA_046484045.1. Lineage (GTDB taxonomy): Archaea > Thermoplasmatota > Thermoplasmata > Halarchaeoplasmatales > Halarchaeoplasmataceae > CAZHUM01. The sequence continues at coordinate 2,899 of JAWOBZ010000023.1, forward strand.
ATCAGGGTGATATTCACCCCTTTCTTCTTTTTGAAATCTGATACAGCTAGTCCAGTCGCCCTTACAGTACAATTCCACCCACTTTTTATCTATTTTTCCTTCTTCGTAGAATCTTTTCATCGGGCATACGGGGTACCACTTGCATTCTTCTTTATCATCCACGTTCTTTCCTCCCTTTGATCACTACGAAAGACCCCTCCCCGTATCTCATTTTTACACCTTCAACTCCATCAACAGAATTCAATCCATGAAACACGGTTTGCACGTATTCGAACTCAGAGAACCCAGCGTTGTTTAGTAAATTTTCAACCTGCTCAACGGAGAAGAACTGCGCTTCCCGGTAGAAAACGTTTTGGCCTTTTTTCCTTCGATATTCTATTCCCAGTGGACTTTCCTTATCTATGAAACCTATGACGATATTTCCACCCTGTTTGAGTACCCGGTTTGCTTCTTTCAATGCCATCTCCACATCTTCGAAGAAGCATATCGTTGTGACTATCAATACAGTATCGAACACACCTCCTTTTATGGGAAGCTCTTCACCGATACCCTTCACTACCTGGATACCTCTTCCCTTTGCGATCATTAACATCTTGTCCGAAGGATCAACTCCATACTCGATGGAAAACGGTTCCGAGAACCTGCCGCTCCCGACGCCGATCTCGATAGATTTACCACTTCCGGGCAGCAGTTCTTCCACCGCATCCAATTCCCATCGGTAAACCTCTGGATGTCTATCGAACCACTCCTCATAACGATCCCTGTTTTCATCGAACGGCTTTACTTTGATCTCCATCTATTCACCTATAATCGAACGTCAATCCTCGGGTTTAACGAACTTAAAAACACATCCACGATCAAGTTCTTCGTCGTGAGCGATCTCACCACAGATCTTTTCGTCGAATAACAGACCTTCTCTCTGGACCTCATCCGCCACGTCTTCGTTTCTCATATCGGCGAACTCACCCATGGGAAAATCATCCCGTGTATGTTTCGGGTAAACGAACAACTTTCCACCGGGTTTCAGGACCCGATAAACCTCTCCGTAGAGTTTATTCCTTTTTTCCTCTTCCATGTAGTGAAGTATATCGAAGAGGAGAACTACATCGATAAAATCGGAATCGAATCTTAAAGTGACACCGTCAGAGTTCTTGACTACCTTTACATTAGATAGGCCATACTTCGACACCTTCTCGGCTATGGCTGAAAGTGGCTCTTCCCTTTTATCAACAGCGTAAACCACGCCGTCCTTACCGATAAATTTGGCGGCCGGGATGGTGTAGTGGCCGTATCCAGCACCGAAATCAAGCACTTGATACCCGCTCTTCAAGCCCAAACGTTCCATGAATTCGATGCCCTTCTTTTTCTCCCATCTTTCAATATCTTCAGTCATCTTTTTACCAGTTATATCCATCAATCCAACTTTCTCATATAGAATTTTTCCCCTTCATATTCCGTTTCCGTTAACAGCCCGTCGTCCAAGAGCTTCTGGACAGCGTCCCAACCGCTGTTTGATTTCGAGAGAAGCTTATCTACCTGCCTCTCTCTCATGGGATGCACCGATGTGATACTCAACAGGTCCTCTTTCACATCGCCGGAAGAAGCGAACGCATCGCCCTCGTAGCCTATCAGGTACTCCGTATCCAGCCCCCTTTCACTGAAGATGTGATACGCCTCGGTGATCTTGCTTTCAGCAGGTGGATTCGCCCAATCCTCAGCCGGTGGTCGTGTGGGTATAGCGATGTAACTCCCGTCCACTCTTATATCCAGTATCTTATCGGCTGTCTTTTTCAACTCCTCCGTATCGTCGTTCACACCCTCGACAAGCATGGTCTCCGTATCTACCTCACCTGAGAATGAATCTACGAATTCGTACATGCCCGTCATCATCTCATCCATATCGATCTTTTTATGCGGTCGGTTCACTTTCTTCCAGACGTCAGGAGACACGGCATCGACCTTCAACGACACCCTATCGGCTCCGTATAGATCTTCCCTGACCTGCTTATCCCATATCAAAGATGAATTGGATATCACTGCGACCTTGTAACCAAGTTCCTTAGCCGCTTCGATCTCCTCTCCCAGATTGACGTCCAGCGTGGGCTCCCCGTCGGGCACGAATGTAAGATAATCGATGGTTTCATGGTTTTCAACCGCGTTATCCACCTTTTCCTGCACACTCTCCAATATCTCATCAAAGCTGTAGAATTCTTCCCTATCCGCACGCATATCAATCGTCCTGCCCAGCTGACAGTAAATGCATGAATACGTGCATATCTTTGGAGGTATGTTGTTGATGCCCAGGCTTTGACCCAAACGCCTAGAGGGGACCGGTCCGTATGCAATTTTCTTCTCCATCATAGAAAATAATCTCCAATACTATCAAAGATAGCATACATTCTAGGTAGGCAACCGAGTATATATATCCACAAGTGGATAATCCCCAAGATTCTTGATTTTATTGTAGGGGTTCTAATAAATCTTTTTCGTATCATGACTCAAATTATAAGTCTCCTTCTTGTGATATAATAGCACTAGACAGCATGTACAATATGTATTAAAGTACCTAGAGTATGGACATGATAATTAAATCATTAAACATATCTTATTTATAGTTATGGGTTGCCAAATTATAATGGGCTACCGAAATACATGGTCATTAACCGTAAAGTATTTGAATAACGAAAATCTGAGTGCTTATATGTCATTCGATAGTACACAGATGGTTATAGGTGAAAGAGGTGTTTAAGATGTCTGATTTCGAGCCAAAGATAATTGGTTTTCTCTGCAACTGGTGCTCCTATGCCGGAGCGGACTTAGCTGGCACAACTCGAAATCTGTATTCATCTAATTTACTACCGGTACGTGTGATGTGTTCAAGCCGAGTCGATGCTAGTTTCATATTGAGATCCCTACTACAGGGGGGAGATGGTGTACTCGTTGCGGGGTGTCACCCAGGTGATTGTCATTACCAAACAGGAAATTTATACACAAGAAGGAGAATCATGATGATCAAAGAGCTACTAGATGTCATAGGGATAGAGCGAGACCGATTAAGGTTGGAATGGATCTCAGCATCGGAAGGAAATAAGTTTGCTAGGGTTGTCAATGAATTTGTTGACGAAATTAAAGAGTTAGGGCCAAGTCCTATTAAGGAGGCAAGAGCATGATCGATTACGAGTCAACGATATGTCCTTACTGTAGCTGCGGATGTGGGATAAACTTGGTGATAAAGGACGGTAAGATAATCGGTCAGGAACCATGGAAAGACCATCCCGTAAATGAAGGAACGAACTGTCCAAAGGGAAGGAACGCCTATCAGTTCCTCAATTCTGAGGATAGGTTGGGAAAACCATTAGTAAGAAAAGACGGAGAGCTTAAAGAAACCACATGGGATAATGCATTGGATATCATAGCGGATAAACTAAAGGATGTAAGACCCGAAGATTTTGGTCTTCTAGCATCCGGTAAGAACACTAATGAAGATGCCTATATTCTTCAGAAGTTTACCAGGGCGGTGATGGGAACCAACAACGTTGAATACTGTGGGAGATTGTGCCACTCTCCAACGGCTGCTGGTCTAGGCCCTGTAGTTGGATCCGGAGTGATGCCGACATCAGAGATAGATATAGAAAGATCGGACTGTATAATCCTTGCAGGCGTCAATCTCAAAGAAAATTTTCCCATGTTGACCATGAGGGCAATAAGGGCAAAGAAAAAAGGAGCTACGGTGATAGTGATAGATCCAAGAAAGAACGCCACCGCTAGATATCTAGGAGATATACATCTACAGTTGAAATCCGGGACTGACGTCGCCGTTTTGAACGCCATGATGAAGACAATATTAGATCAGGGCTTAGAGGATACTGCCTTTATAGAGTCCCGGACCACTGGAATCGAAGAATTAAGAGAACATCTCTCATCAATAGAGATGAAAGAGATGGAATCTATCTCAAAGGTACCTGTCGATAAGCTAGAGGAAGCTGCACTCAGCTTTGCCGAGGCCGATAGAGGATGCATCATTTTCAATCAGGGTGTGAACCAGCAGGTCACCGGGACCGACAACGTGAAGGCGATAGCCTCCTTAGCCTTACTCACGGGACAGTATGGGAGATCAGGAACGGGTGCCTGCCCAACGAGGGGGCAGATAAACGGAGAAGGTGTAGGTGAGATGGGTTGTTTGACAGTCTTCTACCCGGGATTTAAAAAAGTTAGTGAAGAAGTAGCCCATGAATTTGAAGAACTATGGGATGTGAAAGACCTGCCTTCAGAACCTGGTTACACATACACCGAGATGCTTTATGAAACTGACTTCCTTTACATAGTGGGGACCAACCCCATGATGTCAGCACCAGATGTGAACAACGTAAAGAAAGCACTTGAAGATAAAGAACTGCTTATTGTTCAGGATATATTTCTCACGGAGACAGCGGAACTGGCCGATGTGGTCCTTCCAGCGGCTACATGGGTCGAGAGAGAAGGAGTCCATGCATACGTGGACAGGAGAGTCCAGAAGATAAACCAGATAGTAGACGCCCCAGGTGATGCTAAACCCGACTGGATTATCACTTGTATGTTGGCTGAAAAGATGGGTTACAAGGAAAATTTTGATTATTCTTCTCCCTCTGAAATTTTAGAGGAGATCGGTGAGGCATTTCCGGCTTATGCTGGCATAACCTATGATAGATTACAGGAAACCCCTGGCGGTGTACAGTGGCCTTGTCCGAACGAAGATCATCCGGGTACTAAGACTTTCTTCACCGAAGATTTTAACACTCCTGATGGTTTGGGTCATCTCCAGGCGGTTCATCATAAGCCTCCAGCTGAAACACCAGATGATGATTATCCATATATCCTCACAACGGGAAGAAGTATATTCCACTATCATACGGGCAGTATGAGTAGAAGGACGCCCAGGTTGGACAAAGAAGAACCTGAAGCCTTCGTCCAGATTAATCCTTTGGATGCTTCTGAGAGGGGTATAAAGGGCAGAGATACGATAACCTTGAAAAGCAGACGGGGCTCCATCAAGATAAAGGCAAGGATAACAGATGATGTTCAAGAAGGTCTATTGTTCGTTCCCTTCCATTTCGCCGAGGCGTGTGCCAATATCCTTACGAACCCAGAATTAGATCCTAACTGCGGAATGCCCGAGTATAAGATATGCGCCGTCGAACTGGAGGTGAAATGATGCCTACTGAGATGTACCTTGCGAAGGCTTCCGACGAGAATATACGTGAGAAAGGTGAATATGGGGGCGCTGTCACTTCGCTACTGAGATACCTATTAGAAAACGGAATTGTAGGAGCGGTGTTAACTATAAAGGCCAGAAAAGGGAACAGATACGACGGGGTACCTACCTTGATAAATAACCCTAACGACCTGATGGATACAGCTGGTTCTTTACACTGTACCACCCCGAATATAGCTCGTTTCGCAAGAGAGTATCTCGAGGAGATACCTGAAGAAAAGATAGCTGTGGTCTGTAAACCGTGTGATGCGAGAGCGACAATAGAGCTTGCTAAGAGGGAGCAGCTTAACCGTGATGATCTTACCTTGATAGGATTGAACTGCACGGGTACAATTTCACCTGTGACGGCAAAAAAGATGATGAAAGAGGAATTCGATGTTGAACCTTTAGAGGTGATAAAAGAAGATATTGACGAAGGTTACTTCACCATCACGTTGAAGGATGGAAGTACAAAAACAAAAAAGTTGAAGGAAATAGAAGAAAATGGTTACGGCCGCCGTGAGAACTGCAGGAGATGTAGTGTAAACATACCTAGGATGGCAGATATTGCCTGTGGAAAATGGGGAGTCGAGGAAGATGAAGACATGACTTTCATAGAGATCTGTTCGGATAAAGGCTCAAGCTTGGTTGAAAATGCGATAGAGGCTGGTTGTATTCAAGTACAGAAGCCAAGTGCAAAAAACATCCGAACCAGGGAGGAAAAAAACAACGCCGAGATTGAACGAGCAACGGAACAGCGAAGACTTGATTTTGAACAGATCGATAATCTAGATAATAGAGAGAGATTGAAATATTGGATGCAGGAATTCAACAATTGCATAAAATGCTACGGGTGTAGAGATGCGTGTCCCTTGTGTTACTGTGAAGAATGCATACTAGAACCTGACAGAGAATTCATCGAGATTGGGGAGATCCCCCCGGAAACATTGTTTCCGCTGACTAGACTTTCTCATGTGGCCGATTCCTGTGTGAATTGCGGTCAGTGTGAAGAAGCGTGTCCAATGGACCTGCCGCTGTCAAAGCTTTTCTTACTTCTGAATGATAGGCTGTCCAAGATGTTCGATTATATACCCGGTGAAGACATGGATGATAGACCTCCTTTAGTGTCGTTCTATGAAAAGGAACTTAATATAGAGGATACTATCCTCGATATTTCCTCTTTATCAATCGAAGAACCGAGAGAAAATAAATAGCATCATGAAAAAGATAAGTATAGCAATACTTTGTGGAGGAAATTCATCAAGGTTTAGATCAGCTCTTTCAGGCCAAGGAAAAAGCAAGCGAGAAGAAAAAGGAGATAAGCTGTTTTATAGTATAGCTGGGAGCCCTTTCTACAAGGTAAACTATAAAAAATTTGATCACTCGTCAGCTGATGTATTCTTACAAGGCATGAAAGTAGATAGTCTAAGGAGCTATGATGATATGGTGAAAAACAAGGGGCCATTGGGTGGAATCTACTCAGCCCTCCAAAATGCAAAATATGAACATGTTTTTATTGTCGGGGCGGATATGCCCTTGGTAGAATCAACATTATTGAAAGAATTCAATAGATACTTGGATCATCCATTAGTAGTCCCTAGATGGGATTCAGGATACATTGAACCTCTTTGCTCTATCTATTCAAAATCTATTCTCCCGACCATAAAAGAGATGTTAGAGCGGGATGTTTTGAAGGTTTCAGAATTGTGTGAACGTATCGAGAATGTACTATATCTTAGTATAGAAACCTTGATAGAGACGAAAAAAATAACTGCGAATTGTTTCACAAATATAAATACCAAGGAGGATCTAAAAAAGATGGAATCTAAATATATTGACAGAGATCGGGATAAAAATAAAGATAAATGAACTCAATAGGGACATGGGGGTCTGTGCTGGATGTGAATTATCAGAGACGAGTACTAATGCAGTATGCAGCGAGGGGAATTTTAAAAAAGAATATCATCTATGCTATCAATATGATTATCTATCCAAACAAATCAATTTATTACTTCTCTTTCTATAGGTCTATCATATCTGTCTTCTCCCACGTGAATTCCTCTTCCTCTCTACCGAAGTGACCGTAGACCGCTATTTTTCTATATATCGGTCTTCGAAGATCGAGATGCTGTATCATATCACTTGGTTTAAGCGGGAATCTTTCTCTTATCAACTTCTGTATCTCTGCCTCAGATATTTAGCTTGTACCGTAGGTATTTACAAGTATGCTCGTGGGCTCAGGAACGCCGATAGCATAGCTAAGTTGAATCTCACATTTTTCAGCTAGCCCGGCTTCGACGACATTCTTGGCGATGTACCTGGCCATGTAGGCACCAGACCGATCAACCTTGGAAGGGTCTTTCCCGGAAAAACAGCCTCCACCATGACTGCCGTGTCCTCCATAAGTATCGACTATAATCTTCCTGCCCGTCAGGCCAGTATCAGCATGTGGACCCCCAATCACAAATCTTCCTGTCGCATTGATATGATAAACAGTTTTATCATCAAGAAGATCGCCGCAGACAGGCTGGACAACCACTTCTTCTATGTCCTCTCGTAGCTTTTCCATATCTATATCTGGGTCATGCTGTGCCGCTATGACAACGTTGTCAACTCTTGCGATATCGTTTCCTTCGTATTCTATAGTCACCTGGGATTTACCATCGGGTCTTAGGTAAGGAAGGATTCCATTTTTCCTCACTTTAGCCAACCTTCTCGCTAATTTATGAGCCATCGATATAGGTAAGGGCATCATCTCTGTCGTTTCATCGGTCGCATAACCGAACATGATTCCCTGATCTCCGGCACCCTGGTCCCTTTTACTTACTCCTTGAGCTATGTCTGGGCTCTGCTGGTGTATAGCCGTTATTACACCGCACGAATTTGCCTCACAACCATATTCAAATTTAGTATAACCTATCTCTCTAATGGTCTCCCTGACCACCTCGCTGATGTCCACATAACCTTCACTGGCTATCTCTCCTGCAACGAAAACTACCCCGTTAGTCAGGAGAGTCTCGCACGCTACATGGGAATTTGTGTCCTCCCTAATGAATTCATCTAGTATTGCATCGCTTATCTGATCTGCCATCTTATCTGGATGACCTTCGGTGACTGACTCCGAGGTTAAATGATAGCTTTCTTCTCCAGCTTTTCTCTTCATGTCAATACCCGTTTTTAGCTTGATTCTTGTATGCTAGGAAGTCAGAGATATTAATAATTTTGGTTAACCAAAACTTCTTTGGCATATTGAATTTGTGTTACTAGAAATGTGAATCTAAAGTCCTTAGCAAAGATGGAGAGAAAATTTGAAGGTGACCCCCGTCTACCTCTTTTTCCTTCTCTTTTTCCTCACCATTCTTGAATATTCTTAAATGTCACCGGTCTCGTAGTACTTCTTGAACCGTTCGAGCCATAGAGGTTCTTCATGGCTCTCGATAAAATCGACAAATTTAGTTAGCCTATCCATAGTTTCTTTTTTAACAACGTGCTCAATATTACAGGCATCCTCGTCTGCGATCTCCTCGTCAACCCCTAGATAGATGAAGAAATCCCTAAGCACTTTGTGTTTCTCCGAAAGCTCGACCGCCTTCTCTTCTCCCTTCTCCGTCAGAGTAACGCCGCTGTACTTTCTATAATTGATATATCCCTTATCGTCCAGTTTCTGGAACATCTCCGTGACCGATGAAAGATTAACATCTAAAATGTCAGATATATCCTTTACCTTGGCGTATCCTTTATCATTTACCACATCATAGATAGCTTCAATGTACTCTTCTTCTCTTTTTCTTAACATCAAGCCCGTCATATATTCGACAAGTCTAAAATCTTTCGGGTGATTTTGAGGAACTATGTTATTCTACAAAATCTTTTTCCATCATATATATATCACCCTTCCTACACCGCCTTCCATATACCGTTCAAGATATAGTTTCTCCATCCTTTTTTTATGCTGAGTACAGTGTGTAGCACATATAAGACGTAAACCACTTAATGACTCTGCCCTAGTTCCATGCAGCCCTCCGATGATACCATAGACTTTACCGAATTGAGAAGTTGTCTTTAGTATATTTTTCATCCTCGGGTGGGAACACCCGGCTATCACCACGATACCCCTTTCTGTTTCTACGCAGAGTGATTGTTCTATACGTTCCAGCTCCCCGGTGGAGTAGACCCCGGCGTGCAGTTCTCTGGGTTTATCCACGTAGATCACTTTCTCTGCCCTCTTAACCCCTCGGAAGGACGGTGGGGCCCAGATTTTTACCTGATCATTCTTCGAAAGAAAACCGGACAGCCCTCCCGTGTGGTCGTAGTGTGCGTGGGAGATGAACACTTCATCGATATCCGACGGATCGATGTCCAACTTTTTCATGTTGCTCAGCAGAATATTTCCGTCTCCGCCCGTGTCGAACAATATCGTAGGCACCCCCTCGATCTCTACAAGAGCGGAAAACCCCCAATCCGACTTAAGTCCTCTTTTGCAGGTCGTGTTATCATATACTATAGTCGCCTTCATACTCATTCACCTATTCCATATATTATTCATTGTTTAATTCCTCATAAAATTACACTCATCCCGTTCTCCGGTTTCAACAAAGTGGTTGAAATGCTCTATCCATCTCGGGTCCTGTGGGGCATCGTTGATGAACTCTACGAATTTCTCCAATCGATCCATGGTTTCAGCACTCACATGGTGCTCTATCCGGCAGGCGTCGATCTCCGCCAGCTCTCGTTCCACTCCGATTATCTCTAGAAAATCCGCTATGACCTTGTGCCTTTTCATCAATTCATCGGCAATCTCCTCCCCTGAGTCCGTGAGGGTAACACCGTGGTACGGTTCGTACTCGACCAAGCCCTTCTCTTCCAATTTCTGCATCATCTCTGTTACGGATGAGTCCTTTACACCCATCTCAACCGCTATCACACCCGTCCTAGCCCTCCCGTTCGTTTTCTCGATCACGTAGATCTTTTCTATATATTCTTCGATAGTTTTTTTCTTCATTTTACTCCCTTCCTATATCCCTATAAGTATCAGTCTCATAACACCTCCAACCAACAGTGCTGTAGCGATCATTATCACCGCGGATTTGAACATGTCTTTGATACCGAGTTCCTTGATCAATACTGCGAATGTGGCTACACACGGGAAGTAAATAGTTAGAACCGTGGAAGCTATCACCAACTGCATCGGTGCCATATCTAATGGTAGAAGCATACCTACCGCCAAGTCCTTCCTCAAAAATCCTATGAGAAGTGCCGTGGTCGCATCCTCGGGGAGGCCCAGTATCCCGGAAGTTACAGGAGAAAACAAGCTCCCGAGCCATTGAAGGAATCCAACGGCGTATAATACATTGATCAGCAGAACACCTAAGAAAAGAAAGGGTATCGCTTCGGTGAGAAACCATCTTACACGCATCCATGTTTTCTTCAATATGGTCAAGAAACTGGGTCTTCTGTATGGAGGTATCTCCAAAAATATCTCCGGACTCTCCCCCTTCACCCATCTATTCATCAACAAACCGGCTATGACGTAGACTATTATCAGAGTGATGAAGACAAGGGCGATATAAAGTATTCCATGCGGCCCTAGTATGCCGAATATCATGGCTGTCTGGGCCATGCAGGGAACTGATATGGCCATCAACGTAGCGGAGATGAATCTCTGTTTCCTGGTCTCTAACGTCCTGGTAGCTAGTGCTCCCGGTACGTTGCAGCCCAGCCCAAGGAATACTGGGACTATACCGTGTCCGTGCATACCCAGCATGTGGAAAACGTTGTCTGAAAGCGTAGCCAATCTGGGCAGATATCCAGAATCCTCAAGTATGGACAGCATGAAGTAAAAAGCGACGATGTAGGGAAGGACCATACCGAAGGGGACGAACAAGCCCGTGGTGAGCATCCCCATGGACTGGACGTAGTCGATCTCACCTTCTATAAGCTGACCTATAAGTATATCGTGTGCCATGCCGGGGCCGAGCCATGCACTTATATCCATGGCCAACGGTCTATACAATTCAAATAGCGGCTCAAATAGAAATCCGATGAGATTCTCTCCGATCAGGCGGACCACCCAGAAAGAAGCAAAAATTACAGCAAAAGCGATGGGTATCCCGGTCACCGGTTTGATCGTAAGGTCGGAGATCCTATCACGAAACGTATGATGCCTGCGGGTTATATGTTCTACATCTTTGATTATATGACCGATCTCTATCCATCTTTCCTCTTCGGTCCTCTCTTTGAAATCAGGTGCCTTTTTGGTTTTGGATATTTTATCTACCAGGTCCTTTATCCCTTCTCCAGTCAGTGCCACGGTAGGTACAACGGGGATTCCGAGTATCTCTCTGAATTTATCCAGATTGATCTCGACTCCCAGGTGCTGTGCCTCGTCCCACATGTTGAGTGCGATCACCATAGGCACATCTTTTTCGAGCAGTTCCATGGTAAGGTAGAGGTTACGTTCGATGTTGGTGGCATCCATCACGTTCACTACAATATCAGCTTCCTCCAACATATTCTTGGAGACTTCCTCGGCTTTGTTCGTTGGTTCCAGAGAATACGTACCCGGAGCGTCGATGACCTTTACGTGCTCATCACCGAGGTGCAGTTTTCCCACCGAGTAATCAACGGTCGTACCTGGATAGTTGGAAGCTATCACCTCTGCTCCGGTCAGTCTTGAAAAAACAACGCTTTTACCCACGTTGGGATTCCCAATGAGCACCAATTTCTTCATCAAATCCGCCTTACCCTGATCCTCCGTGCCATACCCCTTCCGATGGTGGTGTTTCTACCATCTATGTCAATAACCAGAGGTCCTCCCATGGGGTGTCTAGTAACTATCTTGATGTTTTTCCCCTCTCTGACCCCCATCGTTCTCAATCTCCTTTGAAAAACCCTTCCTCCCCTTAGACTCACTATCCTTGCGACTTCTTCTTCTTTTAGATGTGTCAGGGGTATATCCATTTTGACCACTTTTTAGGTGCTCCTAAAACTCCAATAATGTATATTGTATTTATATTTTTGGTGCACCTAAATATTACCCCTCGCCCTCGAACCTCCCGTCGTCCTTTGTCCTATCTAGTTTATGGACGTTCTCTTCCAACCACCCGTAGCTTTCGACGTCGTATATGTCGAATCTTGGAACGTAGGGTTTGATGTCTAGAAGCGGTGTCCCGTCAACTACGTCAACATCCGATATCTGCAGGATATTGTCATCTATATCCAATAATCTCACGACGGACAAACCGATGGGATTCGGTCTGCTTGGTCCCCTCATGGCGAAGACACCGTGCTTTTCATCGTGCATGTAGGGCTTGGTCTGGAGTTCATGTTCCTTGGATAAATGAAAATGATAAAGCAGTATGATGTGTGAAAAACCCTCCAGGTCTTTAAGACCGTCTTTATACTCTGGGAACACTTCCACTTCTCCTTTCACTCCCTCAGCCCCTCTCGGCTGTATCGGAGTGCCCTTTGGCTCTTCATGTGGTGTATGTATTATTCCGATGGGTTCGTATATTATCTTCTGCAATTTCATCCCTCAATAACTTTGATCCCTTCTATCATCTCGATCAGTTTTCCCTCGATAAAGGAAGCGGTCATCATCATCACCATGAGCACGACGACGAACACCCATCCGAAGTAAAATATCATGACGGGCAGTAGAGGCAGCTTGATGCTCCTGTTGTAAAGGAACGCGGCTACGAGACCGTCCCTCATCCCGTGAGATTTTAGGTCTTTGAGCAGTGGGAACCACACGTATATCGGTCCGTGGCTCAGAATCCCCGCAGTGATCGCCACCAACCAACCCTTCGCTCCTGACGCTTCTCCTACGTGCTTGGATATCGCCTTTGGGCTCAAATAACGGCTGGACAGCACCATGAAGATGAATACAACTATCAAAATAGGTAGGATGTTCCATAGAAGTTTCAAGCTGGAGATGAGAGCATCTTTGCTTTTTTCGGGTGAGAAAAAATAAGCAATAAGGTAAAGTATCATCACGGTGAACATGAAGATCCACTGGTAGTAGTTGCTCTTCTTCTCTTTTTTATTCAAACGAGCACCTCCAAGATCAGAACGGTCAATATCGCGACGATGAAGGAAAGTATGAGACTGATCACGTTCCTAGCTACGGCGAATTTCTTTCCGAGGAAATCGATCTCAGCCGGCAGCTGGATGAATCCAACGGTGACCCAGGAAACCAAGAAAGCCGTCACTGCAAAAAGGCTGACCCCCTCTCTGAGAAGTTCCCCGCCGATGATATAGCTCGTTATTGGATTCCCCGCGGAGACCGCACCGACCACGGCTCCGATGAAGGTGTCTAGGAACATGTTCCCGGTGAAGACGGAAGATATCATCTCCTTGGTGACGAAGATCTTGAAAAGACCTACAAGGAAGACTACACCTATGATGATCGGCAGAGAGTTGAGAAAACTCCCGCCCGCTTTGATGAACGACTTCTTCAGCGTTTTCTTTTCACCCTTTCCTTTCTTCCCATTCACTTTCATCATCTCAGAGTGATGTCATCATCAACTTACCGTGTTTAACGCCCTTGGTGCTGATCAACCTATCTGCGATCTTCTTCACGTCCCTTGCCTTACCCTTAATGGCCATGGTCTCCATGCAGTTGTGCTTGTCCAGATGTATGTGCATGGTCGATACTATATGAGTGTGATCCTCGTGCTGGATGTCCGTCAACTTATCCGAGATGCCGTGCCTTTCATGATCGAAAACGAGTGTAAGAGACCCGTAGACTTCCTCGTCCGGATCTTCCCATTTTTCTTCCACTAAAAAATCCCTTATCAGATCACGGATGGCTTCCGATCTGTTCGCATACATTTTTTCCTTTAACTTCTCGTCGAATTTTTTTAATAAATCAGGTGGAACTGACACACCAAAGCGTTTCGTGTTATCCATGGTTATCGTTTTGTGTCATGAATGCTAATTGTATATACTTTTCGTGTTACCTTAATAGAAAAACTTAATAATAACACTCTTTTCAAATTCGTGCTACAAGGAGAATTTTTTATGAACACAAACCCGAGAGAAGAGACATGGCAACTCGTCAGGGAAAGAAGAAAGGAAGAACTGCTCGAGAGAGCCGCTGTTCTCCACGGTCATTACTGTCCCGGACTCGCCCTGGGAGTAGCAGGTGCGATCGACGCGGTGAACCGCATGGAAGCCAAGCATCAAGGTATGGAGGAAATCCTCGCCGTGGTGGAAACCAACAACTGCTCATCCGACGGGATACAGTTCATAACGGGATGCACGTTCGGTAACAACTCATTGATTTTCAAAGACATCGGAAAGACGGCTTTTTCTTTACTGAATAGAGATGGAGAGGGATACAGATATGTTGTAAAAAACGAGCTTAATAGGTCATGGCAGGACGAGATACCCGAGTACGAAGAGGTGTTCACCAAGGTGGTAACCGAGAGAAGGGGTACCCAGGAAGATAGGAAAAAACTCTCCGAACTCTCTACAAAGGCATCTTACGTCACCGTTATAACTCCGGTAGATGAATTGTTCTATATAGAAAAAGTAGAGGTCGATATACCTGAATACGCACCGATCTACGAGAGCTGTGTTTGCACAAGATGCGGTGAGAAATACATGGCTTCCCGTGGGGTTGAGATCCAGGGCGAAGATTATTGCATAGGATGTGCCGGTAAAGGATATTATAGATTGACGGGTTTTGGTATAGAAAGGGCGGGGTCGGATTAGATGAACAAACTAGCACTTTTTCTCGTGTTTATCTTACTCTCCAGCATGATCCTTTCAGGATGCACGGAAGATGGAGGCGGTGGAGATAAAACCGTGACCGTTACCGATATGGTGGGCAGGGAAGTCGAGATACCAAAAGATATCGATGAGATAGTCGGAATAGAAGCCGGAGCACTGAGACTGCTGGTCTATATGCAGGCAGAAGATATGGTTGTTGGAGTGGAAGATTTCGAGAAGAACGACGATTTGAGACCCTATATAATGGCACATCCAGAGCTGCAGGGTAAAACAAGTATCGGTCCCCAGCACGGCGGAGATGCGGAATTGATAACCGCGGCCCAGCCGGACGTTATCTTCTGGACTTACGCAGAAGAGGGTGAAGCTGACGACCTGCAGAAAAAAACGAACATCCCGGTTATCGTTCTACGATACGGAGATATAGACAACAACCGAGATACGTTCTACGAGGCCCTCGAACTCATAGGAGAGGTGCTGGGGAAAGATGAAAGAGCGGATTCGATCATAGGATTCTTCGACGATACCATCGAAGACCTGAACAATAGAACCAAGGACATCTCACCTGAAGATAAACCGCCCTGTTACGTCGGTGGCATCGGTTACAGGGGAGCACACGGTCTGAGCTCGACGGAACCCGACTACGCTCCGTTTCAATTCATGAACGCCGATAACGTGGCTGGAGGGCTGGAGACCGAGCATGCATTCGTTGACCCGGAAGAGATCATCGAGTGGGATCCAGAGATACTTTTCGTCGATGAAGGCGGTTTCAATCTCGTCATGGACGACCTGAACGATTCCGTTTACAACGAGATCGAAGCGGTGGAGAACGGAGATGTCTATGCCGTACTTCCATACAATTACTATACGGCCAATTACGGCACTATAATGGCTAATTCTTACTACATCGGCGGGATACTCTACCCAGAAAAATTTTCAGATGTGAACACCGAGGAAAAAGCCGATGAGATCTACGAATTCCTAGTGGGTGAAAAAGTCTACGATCAGATGGAGTCTTCCTTCGGCGGATACAAAAAGATAGGTTAATCACCATGGACAAGAAAAGATCTACTCTGGATAGATATCAAGAATTCGTTTCCAAGAAGATATTATTCATGACGCTAACGGGTCTACTCCTCATCTTTTTCATAGCCCTCGGTATCTCCCTTGGATCGGCGGACATCGGACTAACGGATGTTTATTCAGCTATAATCGGTAAAGGAGAGAGATGGAAGGTGCAGATAATATGGCAGATCCGGATACCGAGGGTTCTCTCAGCGGTGCTGGCCGGCGTCGCGCTGTCCATAGCGGGAGCTGGTATGCAGAGCATCCTTAGGAATCCACTCGGTTCTCCATTTACATTGGGTGTCTCACAGGCAGCTGCCTTCGGTGCCGCCTTCGCCGTGATCGTCCTCGGTGCCGGGACGATACAAAGCAGTTCATCAGATGCCGTGATATTGAACAACCCATATCTGATAACGACCTCTGCCTTCGCATGGTCTTTAATAGCTACCGTCGCCATATTGATGATATCCAAGATAAGGGACGCTTCTCCGGAGACCATGGTCCTAGCTGGCATCGCCCTCGGATCGCTCTTCACTGCCGGGATGACATCTCTCGAGTACTTCGCTTCGGATGTGGAACTCGCTTCAGTGATATTCTGGACCTTCGGGGACCTGGGCAAATCAACGTGGAGGGATTTTTTTATCCTAGCAGCCGTGGTGTTACCTATATCAGCGTATTTTATTTACAACTCGATCAACTACAATGTGCTTGACAGCGGTGACGAGGTGGCAAAGAGCCTAGGCGTGGATGTGGAGAAGCTGAGGCGAAGAGGGATGCTTTTATCATCATTGTTGACCGCCCTTGTGGTATCTTTCTTCGGCATCATCGGTTTCGTTGGTTTGGTAGTTCCGCACATCGTCCGAAGGGTCGTCGGTGGCGATGAAAGGTACCTGCTTCCGGCTTCCGCCCTTTTCGGAGGTCTGTTCCTGTTGATATCCGATACCGCAGCACGGACCGTGATCTCTCCGATAGTACTGCCGGTGGGCATACTCACGTCGTTCCTCGGAGCACCGTTGTTCATCTATCTTCTGATACGGGGGAGATCGTACTGGTGAAGAACAAAATGACAGTGGACCACGTGGACTTCTCTTACAACGGTAAGAAAGTACTGCATGATATTGATCTAGATGTTAGAGAGGGAGAGATACTGTCTCTCATAGGTCCAAACGGCTCCGGTAAAAGCACACTGCTGCGGTGTTTAAATGGACTTCTTGAGCCAAAGAAAGGTTCGATACGATTAGACGGCGAAGAAGTCTCCCAATATGATCCTTTGGAACTCTCCAGAAAGATCGCTTACGTACCCCAGATCGAGGTGAAAGGTTTTCCTAAAACGGTTTTCGACACCATCCTGATGGGAAGGAGACCGTACATGAGTTGGAAACCCAGCAAAAAAGATCTGGAGTCGGTCAACGAGATGATCGAAATCATGGGGATGCAGAACTACGCTCTACGGGATATAAACAAGTTGAGCGGCGGGCAAAGACAGAAAGTATTCATCGCACGTGCCATAGTCCAAGAACCGGATGTCTTGTTGTTAGATGAACCCACTAGTAATCTCGATCTAAAACATCAACTCGAAGTGCTGGATCTGATCAAGCAACAGGCCCAAAAGGGCATCTCCGTCGTGATCGCCATCCACGACTTGAACATGGCCGTAAGATACAGCGACAGAGTGGTCCTTCTCAAAGAGGGTAGGATACACGACTCTGGAGGTCTGGAAATAATCACAGATAAAAACATCGAAGAAGTTTATGGTGTGAAGGTTTTCATCGGAGAGCACGCAGGCTGGATGGTGGTTACACCGGACGAAGCGGTGGGATGATAGGGATGTGATTTTTATCGTCAAATCCTGCTATCGTTAAATTTAGCTATGGAAATAATCGTTAAAATCAACTATCGTTAAATTCAGCGATACGAACTTTAGTAAATCTTCTAGAAATATCATATATACTAATGGAGAGCGGACCCGCCGTTGACACCCATTATTTCTCCATTAACGTAGGAACCCATATCCGAAGCCAGGAAAACCGCTGCATTGGCTATATCTTCAGGAGTACCTATACGGCCTATGGGGATATTCGCAGCCCGGATCTCTCTTTTTTCCTCTGAATAACTTGAGATTATATCGGTGTCTATGGTTCCGGGTGCGATGGCGTTGACCGTGATACCCTCAGGACCCAATTCGAGTGCAAGAGCTCTTGTCAGGCCGATCAAAGCGGCTTTCGATGTCACGTACGCGGTCCCGTGGGTTGAACCCTTGAATGCCAGCTGGGATGAGATATTGATAATCTTTCCACGGTCTGATTCTTTCAGATAGGGCAAACTGAACTTAGAGAGCATGAATGCCCCTCTAACGTTGACTCTCATCGTCATGTCGTAATCATCCATGGAGGTACTTTCCAAGTCGTTCCTCTTATAGATACCAGCGTTGTTCACGAGTATGTCGATCCCCTTATATCTATCATAGAATTCGCACACGACCCTCTTTGCATCGTCCTGGGCGGATACGTCACCCTTCAACAGCATACCGTCCGAGTGCTTGTTGACCATCGCAAGGGTCTCTTCAGCTTCCTCCTTACTTTCGTGGAAGTTGATACCGACGATAGCACCTTCTTTAGCGAACTTGACGGCGATGCCCTTTCCTATCCCTCTAGAAGCACCCGTAACTATGGCCTTTTTTCCTTCCAATCTCCTTATCATCTATTGATTATATGTAATATGATGTAATAAACGTTTTTGATTAGGAAATAATTAAATAATAAAAATATGTGTGAGAGTTGCTCGTGTGGAACGATTGTAAATCCAGTCGCAAGAATTCGTTTCACTCACTTTTGCCACTAGCAAACCTCGTCAAACTCGGTTTGCTACCTGACGTGGAAAAACTGAGTTTTTCCACTGAGTCGCAAAATGTTCCACATTTTGCGTCCTAACGTGGAATCGGAGATTCCACTAAGTCGCAAATTACTCCGTAATTTGCTCCCGTAGTGTAGTCCGGCCAATCATTTTGGCCTCTCGAGCCAAGGACTCGGGTTCAAATCCCGGCGGGAGCACTCTTTTATATTTTTTTGAGTGCGACCAGAGGGATTTGCTTCACGAACAAAATTTGTTTAATTTTGTGAGCGTTGAGAATGTGAACGGAGTAAACATTCTTAACTGAATCCCGGCGGGAGCATAATATTTTTCTTTCATATTATGCGACCCAGTGGAAAAATTCCTATGAATTTTTGATACGCGGGAAAACGCTCTAAAAGAACTCTTCCGTTCCATACACCGTAACCGGTATCTTGCCGTAGTACATGCCGATCTCCGCGTCCTCTTCGACCTTCAGGCAGAACGGGACCTCCTTTTTCTCCCCCACTTCCAAAGGCCCCTCCTGATAGTTCTCCGATTCGGAGATCCACCCCTCAGAGTTGATCACCCCTCTGCCTACGAAAACTTTAGGCGCGGGAACCTTACCAGTGTTCTTGATCCATCTCCAGATTATCTTCTCTTCTCCCGGCGTAATAGGTCCGAAATCTATCTCTTCCACTCTGGTTTCACAGTGCTCGTCTTCGAAAACCGAGATCTCATAATCATCGTCGTAGGCGCCCTCCGGTATGTCCACATACTCGGTGCATATCTCCAATATAATTACCTCTCTTTGTCCGCTAGTATATCTATGGTAATAGATTTATGAGTTTATAGTTTTTATGCAAAGTTATGAGTTTTTATGAAGAGTTAATATTAAGGCAATTAATAGTGCACTCTAACAATACATGCATCTATATACAACCGTTAGCCAATGTTTTCATAAATAGATTTATATAAAAATAATCATAGTGGGTAGTAGGTAGTTAAAATGGACCTAAAATGCAAAAATTGCGGACACGGTTGGGACTACAAAGGAGAGAGCAAGTTCTATGCGACTTGCCCGAACTGCCACTACAAGGTGAAGATCTCGGCGAAGGCCAATGTAATTTCCCCAGATATGAATAAAAGCCGTTTTACGGCAGATGAAAACACGTTCATCGATGAATTGATGGACTGCGAAAACTCCGAGGATCTCAAGGAGATATGTCTTCGCTACGACCAAGAGGAGTTCAACGCCCTCAAATGGAAGGTAAAAGAAAAAGCGAAGAAGATCCGCGAGGACTTGGAGATATACAACCAAGTGGAAGATGTATTGGAGAACAGGAATTGGGAGTACACTGAATTGTAGATAATACAATCAAGGTGTTAGAATGGATATAGAATGCGACAAATGCGGATACGAGTGGGATTACTCGGGTGAAAGCGATTACTACGCCACATGCCCAAAATGCCACTACAAAGTGAACATCTCTGCTAAAGCGAAGGTCGTTCCAGCCCACGAAAAGAAAGAGAAGTACGTCGCTAACGTAGGCGGAAAAGCCGTCGTACTTCCATCGGATGCCCGGGAAAGCAGATTCACTGAAAAGGAATACCAGTTCCTCAACGATCTCAAGGAGTGCAGGAAAGAGGGCAACGTGGATGAGATATTCAACAAGTACGACGAAGAGGAGTTCAACGTTCTCAGACATAAGATAAGGGAGAAAGCGAAGCTGATGAGGGAGGATTTGAAGAGATACGAGAAGGCCGAAGAAAAGGCTGAGGACTGTAGCTGGGAATATACAGAGATGTAAAACCGGTGTTGACGATGAAATTAGAATGTGAAAGATGCGGACACGAATGGGAATACGTCGGTGAAGGTGAACTGGTAACCCAATGCCCAGAATGTTTGTACGAAGTCAAGGTCCCGGCGAAAGCGGAGGTCATCGCTCCGGAATACGAAATCGACTGGATCCTGGAAGAATACGAGAAAAAACCCAGGTATCTGATCCCGATACTGCAGGATGTCCAAGAAGAGTTCGGATATCTCCCTGAACCAACGATGGTAAGGATAGCTCAGTTCCTCGAGATACCGGAGAGCAAGGTTTACGGAGTGGCTACCTTCTACGCACAGTTCAGATTCGAGCCTTTGGGAGACCACTTGATCAAGGTGTGCCACGGGACGGCCTGCCATGTCAAGGGGGCGGATAACATAAACGACGTGCTCGAAGATCAACTGGGTATAAGCACAGGTGAAACAACCGGAGACGGTAGGTTCACCCTGGAAAGGGTTGCATGCCTGGGCTGCTGTAGTTTGGCTCCCGTTATCATGATAGACGACAAAGCCCACGGAAATCTAGACAGAGATAAACTCAAAAATATCCTTACGGACTATAGAGGTGAAAACTGATGGTCTCCGAGAACCTGGAACTTCGTTTGGGATACGCTTCATGCGGAATAGCCGCGGGAGCCGACGAAATAGACGAAGAACTCCAGAGAGTTTTAGAAGAAAAAAATCTGAATATGGTCGTTAAGAAAGTGGGATGTGTGGGTATGTGCCACAACGAACCCATCCTGGAAGTCGTTGACGGCGATGAGGTATACAGCTATGGAAACCTGACGAAGGAAGACGTAGGGAAGATAATCGACGAACATATCAAGAACGGAGAACCCTACGGTGAGAAATTGATCAGTTCACCCGATGAAGAGTACGACTACTTTTCCAAGCAGAAAAAGATAGTGCTCAGGAACAGCGGAGTGATCGACCCAGAGAACATCGAAGAATACATCGAAAGGGGCGGCTACGAAGCCTGGAAACAGGCCATAGAGATGGATCCCCAGGAGATAATAGACGAGATCAAGGAGAGCAAATTGAGGGGTAGAGGGGGAGCGGGTTTCCCCACTGGTATCAAATGGCAGTTCGCCAAAAACTCGAAAGGCGATGAGAAATACATCGTGTGCAACGCCGACGAAGGCGACCCGGGAGCGTTCATGGATCGTTCTGTTTTAGAAGGAGATCCGCACGCCGTTCTGGAAGGCATGCTCATAGGCGCTTTCGCTATAGGGGCAAGTCACGGATACATCTACTGCAGAGCTGAATATCCCCTGGCTATCAGAAGATTGGAGATCGGCATCGAACAAGCTGAGGAAAGGGGATTCATCGGAGATAACATACTCGGAACGGATTTTTCCTTCCACGTCCAGATCAAAGAGGGTGCGGGAGCCTTCGTATGCGGTGAAGAGACCGCACTCATGCACTCCATCGAAGGAGAAAGAGGGATGCCCAGTCCCAGACCCCCTTACCCGGCCCAGAAGGGACTCTTCGGTAAACCGACCAACATCAACAACGTGGAGAGTCTGGCGAACATTCCGTGGATCATCAGGAACGGTGCCGAGGCATTCGCGGAGAACGGCAGTGAGAGCAGCGGCGGGACCAAAGTGTTCGCCCTTGCCGGTAAGATCAGGAGAGGCGGTCTCGTCGAGGTGCCCATAGGCACTACACTGAGAGAAGTTATCTATGATATCGGAGGCGGGATCGAAGACGACAAAGAATTCAAAGCCGTGCAGCTCGGCGGCCCTTCCGGAGGATGTTTACCCAAAGATTACTTGGATACGCCGGTTGACTACGAAACCTTGACCGAGGCCGGTGCGATAATGGGTTCCGGCGGCATGATCGTGATGAACGAAGACGACTGCATGGTCAACGTGGCTAGATACTTTTTGGACTTCACGCAGAAAGAGTCCTGCGGAAAATGTACGTTCTGCAGAGTGGGAACGAAAAGACTGCTTGAGATGCTGGATAAGTTCACCCACGGAGAAGGGACCGAAGAAAACATAGAGAAGATAAAAGAGATGGCGGTTTACATCAAGAACCACTCACTCTGCGGTCTAGGACAGACGGCGCCCAACCCGGCGTTGACGACCCTGAGGTACTTCGAGGACGAGTACAAAGCTCATCTAGAGGAGAAAACCTGTCCCGCCAAGGTGTGTAAATCACTGATAACGTTCTCGATAACCGATGAATGTATCGGCTGTACGAAGTGTGCGCAGGAATGCCCCGTTGAAGCAATAAGCGGAGAACCCGGAAAACAGCATTCGATAGACGTGGAGATCTGCGTTAAATGCGGTGCGTGTAAAGAAGTCTGCCCAGTCGGTGCGGTGGAGGTGGAATAGATGTCAGAAAAGATAGATATAAAGATCGATGGTAAGTCATACAAAACGGACAAGGAGAACAGCGTTCTAGATACCTGCAGGGAGAACGATATTTTCATACCCACGCTCTGCGAGCTGGAGTGTATAGACGTACCTTACGGCGGATGCAGAGCCTGCCTGGTGGAGATAGAAACAGATAGAGGTACTATCATAACCACCTCCTGTGATACACCGGTATCACCCGGGATGAAAGTAAGAACGGAGACCGACGAGGTTCTCAAAGGCAGGAAGATGGCCGTCGAACTGCTGCTTTCCGAGCATACGGGAGACTGCTGGGGTCCGTGTTCTTTAGAGTGCCCCGCTAGTATAGATGTGCAGGGATATCTTAGTTTCATAGCGGACGGCCAACCGGTAGAAGCCGTCAAACTCATCAAGGAGAAGAGTCCCTTGGCATTGTGTCTTGGAAGAGCTTGTTTTGCTCCATGCGAAGAACAGTGCAGGAGACAGCTGGTCGAAGACCCAATAGCGATCAGACAGGAGAAGATGTACGCTGCTGAAGTCGATATAGAAGAGCCGTGGAAGCCCGAGATACCAGAGGGAAGTGGTAAACGGGTCGCAGTGGTCGGAGGCGGTCCGGCCGGACTGACGGCAGCCTACTTTTTGAGATTGAAAGGCCATTCTGTGACCATCTACGATATGATGCCGAAATTGGGCGGCATGATGCGCTACGGCATACCGAACTACAGACTGCCGAAGGACATGCTGGACAAGGAGATCCAGTGGATCATAGACCTCGGTGTTGGCGTAGAGACAGAGGTGGAACTCGGCAAAGATATCACATTACAAGAACTCAGAGAAGAGAACGACGCCGTCTTCATGGCTACGGGTGCGTGGGAAAGCTGGTGTATCCCCATAGAAGGTGAAGACCTACCCGGTGTCATGTCAGGCATCGACTTCCTGATCGATGTCGCACAGGGAAAGGAAGTCGAGATCGGTGACAAAGTCGTAGTCGTGGGATGCGGAAACACCGCAATGGACGTTGCCAGGACGGCTAGAAGGATGGGTAAGGACGTTACCATCGCGTACAGGAGGACGGCGGAACAGGCACCCGCCAACGAAGCCGAACTGGAAGAAGCCGAGGAAGAGGGCATCAAGTTCAACTTCCTAAGAAATCCAGAGAAGATATGCGGATGCAGTGAGAACGGTATTAAATCCGTCACATGTGCATGCATGGAGCTCGGTGAGAAGGATGCTTCTGGACGAGCTAGACCTGTGAAGATACCCGGTGAGACCATGGAACTGGAAGCGGAATCCGTTATCATGGCTATAGGACAGCAGCCGGATCTGGACATGCTGAAAGAACAGGGGTTGGAACCCGGGAAGTACACTCTTGAATCGAACGCAAAATTCCAAACGAACTACGAGGACGTGTTCACCGCAGGAGACGTTTTGATGGGTGCTTCTTCCATCGTGGAGTGTTCCGGTCAAGCCAGAGAAGCGGCATTCGCCATCGACGCATACCTCCAGGGATCTCTTGAGGACTATCAAACACCTGAAGACTTCAAGCTGCCCTTCGGATACGTTCACAAGGACGAGAAATCGGAGGAAGATTTCGCAGACTGGAACAAGATAGCTAGAGAGAAGATGTCCATGAGAGAACCTGATATACGGATCACGGATTTCGATAAGATCGAGATGGGATTCACAGCCGAGCAGGCGGTCGAAGAGGCGAAACGGTGCATAGAGTGCGGCTGTAAAGCGGTCTACGACTGCAAGTTGAAGGATTACGCCGAAATTTATGGAGCCGAACAGGACGCCTACGAAGGCGAGAAGATAGTGATGGAGATCGATGATTCGCATCCGGAAGTTGAGCACGATCCAAACAAGTGTATACTGTGCGGTAGATGTGTTCGTATCAGTGAGGAAGTGCACGGTGAAGGCGTGCTGCAGTTCGTTGACCGAGGTTTCAAGACCTCCGTGGAACCCGCCTTCGGAAAGGATCTTGCATCCGTGGAATCCGAGAATCTAAAAGAGCTTGCTGATGAGTGCCCGACCGGAGCTCTGGTTAGGAAAAACAAAAAGAGATCGGATAGACGGGGATCCGAGTAGGCTCCTTGTGAGCCCTTAAACCCCTTTTTTATTTTTATAGATATAATCTGTAAGAAGTATTTTGATCACTTCGAGGTGTAAAAAAGATGTAACTAACACTTGTTTACAAAAGTTATAAATAACACATGTACACACGTGCAAGCGATGACTAACAATGGTAGAGGCAGGACTAATAGAGTCACCGTCAACCTCGATCCCCACAGTTTAGAGGTACTAGAGAACATAGGAACCGAACTGAATATCTCTAAATCGGAAGTCGTCCGCCGTTCTCTGGATTACTACGCCGTCGTGCTGAAAAAAGGCGAGTTATCCCCGGAAAAACTCGAATCCGTGCTCGACCTTCGTTTGAGACCTGACAAACTGCTTTTCGATATCGGTATCTTCCAAGCATTTTTGGACGAGATCGAAGACGGCTCTGAGAAGCTGGAAAACGAGATGAGAGATATCGGAAAGGATTTTTATATGGAGTACTGCGCCATCGGGTTAGGAAAACCTATGGAATGCCTGAAACGTATGGAAAGGACGAATCTGTTCAGACTCATAATAGAATCGGAAAATGATTTCGTCCTCATACCGGCTATTACAGAGATGAAAAAATACATCAGGATATTTTTGGAAGGGTTTTTCAGCGAATCCCCGATATCCGTAAAGTTGACCACCACCCGCAAAAAGATCCATATCACGGTCTCCGCAAGGTCCAAGTGACTCTCATCTAGTACGCTTTTTTAGAGTGAAATAGATGGTGATATGTTCTGTTTTATGTGTTTTCAGATCACGGTTGTTCGGAAGCAGATCTACCGTGTAACCTACCCAACTCGTTCAGGAGCAGTACGAGTGTGAATATATCCTGCTTGTTGTGTTCCAGTATGGGCAGGACAGGACCGGGGTTTTTCTTTTCTAGATAGATCTTATAGAAGTGCGGTACCATCGCGCTGGATACGTCGTTCTCCCTCTCGATATTCAATAGATGCTTTTCCAACGTGGTTAATTTGTGGTTCGGAAGGGGCACGTCCCATATGTTCCTGGACATGTGAAGTATATCGAAATGTGGAAGGTCCAGATCCCCTCGGAGCCCGTGCAGTTCCATCCTCTCCTTTATGAATCTCGAATCGAAGCTCCTGCCGTTGAAGCTCGCCAGGTATCGGTGTTTGTTCAGTTCATCTAAGAATGCTTTTATGACCGCCCTCTCCTCGTTGAGGTTTCTGGCAAAGTACTGCTTGATCAGGTATTTTCCATCGTTGAAGGACCCTACCCCGATGAGAAACAGGGGCCTGTACTTCAATCCCATGGTCTCTATATCGAAGAAGAGTATGTCTTCGGGTTCGGTGTACCCCATGAGATGGTAGCAGCAGGTGTGATTTCTCGAGTGCCACCGTTCTATCCTTTTTTGCAGTGATATCAAGTTTCTTTCTTCGAGCTCGTTCAATATCGGTTCGATACGAGAGCAGTACTTTTCATCGTCGTAGAGCTGCGACATGTCAGCGTATCCATCGTTATTTAGTTTCTCTTCCGTCTTGGTACCGATACCGGAAATCAGTTGAAAGTCGGACTTGATAACATCCTCTGAGATTTTTGCATCCGGTAGTTCCATATCCATATCGAACTCGTTCTTCAAAAGAAAAAAAGTGCCTTCATCGTTCCCGTTTTCTTCCCCCTCTATCAACTCCTCTAGCTTACGATCTTTGTACTCTGCCATCAGTTTCCATTTGAGTCTTTCAGAATCGTAGATACGGGAGTCGGCGTACATCTTATTTCTCTATACAAAAGGTCCTATAACATCTTAGCGGTTTTCTTCCTGATGTAACTAGCGATCTTCTCCGGGTCATAGACCCCCTTGAGTTCCATATCTCCGTCTTCTAGTGGTTTCAAAATTATGTTACCGTAGTTAAAGATCTCTCCCATGGTATCTCTATCTACCTCTACTTTATGGATATCTCTCAATTTGATCTCTTTTTTGATCTTTTCAACGGTAGGTCCAGTGCACTTACAGATCCTGTGGTTGGTGATGGTGTACTGTGTCTTGATCCACTTGACGATCACGAATATGAAAAGCGCTATGCCCAGAAGTATCAAGATCGGGTACAATAGACCGACCAGCAGCCAAAGGATGATAGAGACCAGCCATACAGAATAACTCCTCCAGCACCTTTTTCTCGACCAGATGACCCTTTCACCCTTCTTCAGTTTCAATCCCTTGGGTAACTTTACCATCTTACTCTACCTATCCCGATATTATATCCTATAATATTAAACTTGTTCATCTTCTAGGAACTCGGGAGGTAATTCTTCTGTCTCATCTCCGAAGAGCTCTTCCTCGTCGAACTCGACCTCTTCCTCCTCCCTTTCCCTGATGACGAACATGGTCAAAGCCGCTATCCCTGCACTGACCACCGCGAATGTGAATATTATCAGCATCCAGTCGTATTGTGAAGAGGCAGGGGTGATCTTCTTGTTTCCTAGGTCGACGGTTTCACCCGGCTCTACGATCACTTTGATCTTCTTGTCTTCGTAACCGGTCTTGGACATCTTCAACTCGTAGGTGCCTCGGCGTGCTTTGATCATGAAGTACCCGCTGCTGTTGGTGGTATCGTATTGACCGGTATCTAGTGACACGTTTACGCCCTGGATAGGTTCGTCTTCATCATTTAATATCCTTCCCTTGATATATCCCATATCGGTCACCTTGAACGTCCAGTTGAGCTGCGTCACGGGATTGTCAGCTCTGTCCCTGCCGTTGACGATGACCTCGTAGGATTCACCGTAGGTCAGGTTGGACGGACCGTATATCAGTGACGTATCGTTGGTCCAGTAAGTATCGTTTGTAGGTTCTCCGTCCAAGAGAAGTTCAACGGTACTCATCGGTTCCGAAAAATTGACCCATATCAGAGTGTCTCTTGGTGCTAAATCGTGTGTGGGACCGTAGCTCAGAACATGGGGCTTCGTGGTGTCGATGAAGATTTTTATTCTTTTAGTGATGTTGTTAGCCGCCTTATCGAAGGCTCTCAGGCTGATGGTGTGTTTTCCCTCGGTCAGGTTGGTGAAAGTGTAATTATCCGTACCGTTCAAAGGCATCCATCCACCTTGATCCAAGGATAAAGATACTCTATCTAGGCCGCTGTTGGTGTCATTGGCGGAGAACTTGACTTGAACCAAGGATGCATTGAAAAATGTGCCGTTCTTGGGTGTATGTATAATGAGCTGTGGAGGCTGTCCGTCTGGAACACCGCTTTTGATAGATGATGACAGGCTCTCTCCAACTCCGTTGAGAACCGAGACCTTGTAATGGTACTCCACACCGTTCTGGACCGTTTCGTCTCTGTAAAAAGAATGTGTGCTTTCCACGGAGTCCAAGAGTTTCATATCCGTAGATTGATTCCCCCTGTAGATGTTGTAAGCCGTCAGTTCGCTGCCGCCGTCGTTCGAGGGTGGTATCCAGCTCAGATTCAAGAATGCGTTACCCGGTTTTACGGAGAGATTTCTCGGTGGTGTTGCAAGGACCGGTATCATCGGTTCAACCAAGGGATAGAAATCGAATGAATTCCCTCCGGCTATCGGATAAGTTTTATCCACGATACCGTCACCGTCGTCGTCGGGTGCTGTGCGATCCCTCCAAAAATTACCCTTCTCACTGGTATTCCAGTAATTATCTTGACCGTCATCCCGGGCTTGTATCCTCGTATCGTTGAGTTCGTCTCTGGACTGCTTGTTGTAAAGAAGAGCATTGTAGATGATCCGGTTGTCGGTGCTTGACGAATGCACTATGATACCTTCCCCTATTGACTTGTAGATCAGGTTGTGAACTATGGTCGTTCCGTGGGAGTCGTACACGTCGATACTGCACCTCTCCAGCGTGTTGTTATCGATCTTGTTATCGAAGTTGTTGTCCTCTAAGATTATGCCTCCCATGCCCTTGGCTTGGGCTTTGAAAGTGTTGTTGTTGATACTGCTGGATTCCGTGCTTAAGAACTCGATACCGATCTTATCGAAGTTGTTCTCTTTGATGTTGATATTCGTGGAGGATTTTACTCTTATCCCGGTCAATCCTTCGTTGATGAATTCATTGTCGTGGATGGTTATGTCATGCGAGTAGCCGATGTAGATGCAAATGTTTTTGAAATGGCTGTTCTCCACGTTCACGTAAGTGACGTTGGCGAGGATAACCTGCCCTGCATCGGATGAAACACTGGTGTTGTCCATCTTGTTGTTTTTATAGTAGTAAACCGGCCCTCCGTTCACCGTGTTGTTGGTCGTTATGATCTGGGTGGTGTAAGTGTTTTCACCCCCGTCTATATCGATATACGAATCTTCCATCTCGTTCCCGTAGAGGCGGTTGTTTTCGGAGTCGTGTATGGTCAAATACCCGTTTTCCAGCAGTTGATTTTCCTTGATCCGGTTGTGGTCCGAGTATTCCAAAAGGATCCCGTGCTCTGAATTACCTCGGAGCAGGTTGGAATCTACGATGCAGTCCGTGGAGCTCCTCAACCGTATTCCGTTAACGTGTCCAGAACAGTTGTTGTTTTTGAGGACTCCGTTGGTCACCTGGTAAAGGGTGATGCCCGAGGCACCGTACCAGCCTCCCGAGTCGTCTGATGTGTTGAAAATATTACAGTTTTTAAGAATGAAATAAGAAGTCGTGTTCCCTATGTGGACACCCGTGGATGCACCCCCCGCATCGATGGTGAACCCGTCGATGATGTACGGGTTGTCAGAAGTCCCGTTCCCCGCCCATCCCTGGTCAGCCGATACGTTCTCGAAGCGGCTGTCGTTGTAGATCCTTATGGGTCCTTGGGGATCGGCTAAGGTCGTTTGGTCGTTGCTCATTTTGTATGACGGTATCTCATCTGCATCCACTATATTGAATTGGAATATGCCAGTGACCAACAAGACTATGGTCATCGCTAATACGAATTTATCGAATTTTCCCGTCATACAGAATTTAATTAGAATTAATGGATTATTATAATTTTCGGATGTTGATAACTGAAAAAGGACCGTAACGGTTATAAACTTAGGATTTTCTGAATCAGGTGATGGTAGAGCTCGAGGAAAAGTTCGATGAAGTTCAGCGTAGGATCGAGTCGAAGTGGCAGCAAGAGAGGATGGTCTCCATGATGTGGCTGTCTATACTGCTCGTCAGTCTGTTGACGCTTTTGATAGGACACTCCAGCGGCTATCAGTTGGTTGCTGCGGTCGGTGCATCGGTCTTCGCGGCTTCGTTCGTCGGACTGGCTGCCGGTTTTTTGTGGTTGAATCCCTTTGGATGGATAATCGGCGTGCTTATGGGTATGTTCGCCGGCGTGTACTTTACCGCTCTTTTTTCCGATTTGAGCGGTTTGTTCTTTGCCTCGTACATTTCGCCCGTGGTAGGGGTGGTCGCAGGTTACTGGTCGGGTAGAAACGGTGTGAACGAGGGCGAACAATAAATTTTTATCACCTCGGCGTATATGGGGTGGTGTAGAGATGGCAGAGATCAAAAGATTCGGCTCCGAAACCTTGGATGAAAAGAAAAGACCTGATACGGTAGCTCTGGGTATCGGCGGAGCCGGCAGGAACATACTGACTTCCATGAAGGGAGACGTGTCGCTGACCAACATGAAGAAGTACGAGGTCGGCGTGACGGAGAGGCTGCCCGATCATCCGTTCATCGAGGTGAGCATGGCGGACATGAAGGGGACCTACGAGAGTGGATTGGACGTGGGTAAAAGACCCATGAACGAGACGGAGAAGAAGATCGGCAGGAGGGTGCAGGGTGCGGACATACTGTATCTGATATCCGGTTTGGGGGGTGAGACGGGTAGTATCACTTCCTACGCGTGTTCTCAGATCGGGAACAGTAATAAGTCCTTCACGATAGCGCTTCTGGCTCTGCCTTTCAAGACCGAGAGCCCGGATCGGTGGGAGTTCGCCTTAGAGGCGCAGGAAAAGATCGCCGAGTATGCAGATATAGTGGCGGTGTTTGCGAACAGTAAGCTGATGAAGATCAACCCCTATCTGCCCATGACCCAGGCCTTCGACGTGATGAACTCGATAATACGTATGCCGGTGGAAGATTTCAACACGGTGATAACCGCGGAGGACATACCGCATCTGAAGAGATTTTGTGATGGTGTGGACGAGTTCAGGATCGGAGCCGGCTACGGAAAGGGTCGTGAGAGGGGGAAGAGGGCTTGTGCCGAAGCTTTTAGATCTCCGTGGTTGGAAGATATCGATGATTATAAGACCGTGCTTACGGTCGTGACAAGCGGTAAAGGTCTGGCCGAGATGGAGGCGGAGGATGCACTGAGCGGTATTCAAGAAAAAGTCCCGGGTGCCGATATAATGTGGGGACTGAGAAAAGACTTGGGGATAGGGAATAGAACTAAAGTTACCGTGTTAGCGGGAAAATGATCGGAAAGGGTTTTTATCCGAAGATCGTGCCTACGCCTGCGGCTGCGTCCTCGTCCGCTTTTTTGATCGCTTCATAAACATCATCGGGGGCATCGGCTTTTTCTAATTCTTCCTCTTCGAACATCTCTTTCGCTTTATCGATGGCCTCTTCGCTCCCTTCGACCATCACGTAATTGACGTCCTCTTCCATCCCGATGGTCCTTCCGTCTCTCACACTGGTGGTCTGCCTGCTGATGAGATCGTCCGCCAATATTTCCGTGACCTTCTGCAGCTTATCCTTGGGCGCTTCATATATAACGTACATGATAATCGGGAGAGTTGAATAAGTGCTGTAATAAATATGTTACTGTGTGCGTTTGCATGCTCATGCATATAAATATTAAGAAAAGCTTATAATATATATGAATCAATATGTATGTGATAACGTGGAGGAAAATAGCCGTGGTAATGATGACGACGACAACGACGGAGTGAAAGATATCAATGACCCCTTCCCGACCAACCCAACCGGCGCTGTTGACACCGATGGCGACGGCAAGCCGGACGAGTCACTACCGAAGCCGTCGTGGTTCACCGGTCGAAAACTCAAAGCCGACTCGGACGACGACAACGACGGCGTACCAGACGATCAAGACGCCTTCCCACTCGACGCCTCGGAATGGCGGGACACCGACGGCGACGGTGTGGGCGACAATGCGGACACCGACGACGATGACGACGGCTTGAGCGATGCTAAAGAGAAGACGGAGGGCACCGACCCGAAGGACGCGGACAGCGACGGACGAACACCCGTGGGACCCGTTGAATCCAGAAAAGAAGTCCGATCCCTTCCCATGGTGGGTACTCTCGGTCATCTTACTGGTCGGAGGTTTACTCCTAGCCGTGTACATGGTCAAGGAGAAGAAAAAGAGACACGAGGGAGAGGAGGACGAAGACACTACCTCAGACACTGTAGAGTGATGGTTTTTTTGTTAATGGCACCGATTAATTATCCAAAAAACAGGAAATGTAAGAAACTAGTTTTAATGAAATAATTATTTATTTTTCCTCTAGATCCTCGAGTATTGATTTCACCTTCGGTCTTAATTCAGGGATATCTTCTTTAGATGTCTTCCAGAGTACTTTATTATCTACACCGAAGTATCCATGGATCACCTTGTCTCTCATTCCAGCCATACTTCTCCAAGGCACTTCAGGATAATCATTTCTGATTTCATCAGGTATGTTCTTCACAGCCTCACCTATTATTTCGAATGCTCTAACAACGGCGAAGATTGTTTTCTTATCCTCCAAAAAGTCTTCGTAATCCATACCATGAGTAAATTCTTCTATAGAATCTACAGCATTTATTATATCCTCTAAATAATCGCCATATTCACGTGTCATACGTAAACAACTTCCTTTTTGATGTTCCTACCGATCCTAGGTTTTAAAGCGCTTTTCATAACCAAGTCAACTTTTACGCCCATTAGTTCACTTAAGTATTCCTCTAACTCCATAAAATCAAATAAACTTATGGTTTCATAGAAATCTACGAGGATATCTACGTCACTTCCCTCTTTTTCTTCTCCACGAACATAAGAACCGAATACACCTATCTCTTTTACACCATATTTCTCTTCAAGTATGGGTTTGTGTCGTTCTAAAGTGTCTTCGATATCCTTTATCTTCTTTCTCAATCTATTCACCAGTTTTTTTATCTAATATACAGATACATATAAAATGATTTATAATTTTTGTCCCTCAAAAATAATTTATATCCGTGATTTAATACAATTGAGATAAAGTGGAGGAAAGCAGCAGTGATGATGATTTTGAGAACGACGCCTTCCCGCTCGACGCCTCGGAATGGAAGGACACCGACGGCGACGGTGTGGGCGACAATGCGGACACCGACGACGATGACGACGGCTTGAGCGATGCTAAAGAGAAGACGGAGGGCACCGACCCGAAGGACGCGGACAGCGACGGACGAAGAAAATAGAAAAACTTATTATGATAGCATGACCATAATATAACGATACAGGTGAATCACGATGGAAGAAGTAGAGAAATTGGAAGAAATTAAAAAGAAATATCCAGACCAGTGGATATTAGTCGAGGTCATCGAAGAAAACGAGATCGGTGAAACAGTTAAAGGCAGGGTGATATACCACAGTAAGGCGAGAGATGATGTCTATGATGCCATGAAAGAGACGTCTAAGTACACTCACGTTTTCTTCTCTGGTGAAATACCCAAGAAGGGATACGCTTTCGCATTTTAGATATCGTTTCTATACCCCAATATTTAATAGATTATTATAATGGATGATACAAGATAGTATAAACGTCAATTTTACAGAGTTTACAAATATATAAATATCTACGTTTTATTAAGTTTACAAAGTTTACAGATTTTACATTTCTACGAGAATACATAATCTATAATGAACCCGATAAAGGAACTGAAAGGTTCTATAAAAGTATCTAATAAATCATGGATCGATGAAGTGATCGATATGGACGGTTGGAGATGAAACCATCCCCCCATCGAAAGCTTTATATTTCTTAATGATATACACTAAAGTAGACAATATAGGGGACTAAAGTGTATATAGATGAGAAAATCAAAACTGGTTGAAAGGCTTTCAGGGCTTGAAGAAGTCTTCTCCATAGATGATATCAGGGAGAAGACCGACATGAGCGATGATGCCTTAAAGAAATTTCTTTATCGACTGAAAAAACAGGGTTGGATAGAGCAGATCGAGAGAGGGAAGTACATGCAGCTTCCATTAGGGGCGGAAGAAGGAGAATACACTGTCAACAGATTCGTCATAGGTTCCATGCTGGTTGAACCTCACTGTATCGCTTACTGGAGTGCCCTGCATCATTACGGTTTCACAGAACAGATCCCTTCTACTGTGTTCCTCCAGACCACATCTAGAAAAAAGCATCGACGTGTAGAAGTCTTCGGAATAGATTATAGGATCATCCGTCTTGTTCCAGAGAAATTTTTTGGGAAGGTGAAAGAACGATTTGATAATAAAACCGTTAACATAACCAACAAGGAAAAGACCTTAGTCGATTGTCTCGACAAACCACAGTTTTGTGGTGGTCTGATCGAAGTGATAAAGGGGCTTGTAGAGAAAGATTACGATCCAGACCTATTGATCGGGTATGCAAAAAAGATAGGTAACACAGGGGTGATAAGGCGGCTCGGATTCTTGAGCGATTATTATGGTCTGGATATCGAAGTTCCACCGTTGGATAAAGGCATAAGGAACTATCTTCTCCTTGACCCGATAATGCCCGAGAGTGGAGAAAAAAACAGCAGATGGCGGTTGACGATCAATCTAGAAGAGAGAGATCTGGAGGAAGTGAGATGATAGGACCTACCACGATAAAGAAGATCGCTAGAGAAAACGGAGTCCCCCCGACCACCGTCGAAAGAGATTACGTTCAGAACTGTTTCTTGAGGTCTCTATATTCAAGATCAGATTCACTAGTGTTCAAAGGCGGGACTTCGATACGGAAAGCCTTCATCGAGAATTATCGCTTCTCGGACGATCTAGATTTTACTTCGCTGAAGAAGGTGGACCAAGAAAAGATCAATACATTGATGAGGGATATCAAAGAGGAGATGCGGGAAGAAAACGAAGTATTCTTTGAAGATAAGACGGGAATCAAAGATGTTGCAACTGGCTGGAAGCTAAATTTATGGTATACTTCCATATTATCTCAAAACACGGATATCAGGTTGACTCTAGACATAACAGATAGTGAGAAGGAGAAGATCGTCACCCCCGTAGAAGAAAATCCCTTGATACATCCCTATCCCGATGTATGCAAGATCGATCTCATGACATACTCGTTAAAAGAGATAACATTAGAAAAACTCCGAGCTCTGTGTGATAGAGGTTGGCCCAGGGACCTGTACGATGTTTACAATCTCTGGCCAAAGATTGAAAGAACTGATTTTGACAAACTATTTTACAAGAAATGTAATGTCAGAGGCGTCGAACCAACGGTAGATAGTTACATGCAAAAAAGAGAAAAGATCAGGAGTGCCTGGTCAAAGTCATTGAGACACCAGTTGAAGGAGGTGCCGGACTTTGAAATATGTTTCCAGAAGGTTAAAGGTGTCTTGGAAGAGCTTCTCTAGATGATGGAGATGAGATAGAAATCGGTGCCGACCCGAACATCGACGGCGACGGTGTGGGTGACAATGCGGACAAAGAATATAGCTAAGATATATATTGAATTTTATTAACGCTTTCGGCGTAAAACATTAATAAGAATGTGGATTATGGGTCTTATTAACGTAGAGATTAATATGCCTAATCAAAAAGAAAGAGCAGGATGGTACAAACAACAGGACGAAGGCTACGAAACATACGTTCCAAAAAAACTTCCACCCGAACCTGAATTAGAAATAGATGGTGAGTTGCTTTCCCTAATGTCTAAAGCAGATAGAGCCTTGGGCAGATTGGATGGTACCGTTTCTGTGCTACCGAACCCAGATCTTTTTGTGACGATGTATATAAGAAAAGAAGCGATCCTATCAAGTCAAATAGAAGGAACACAGGCATCTTTGATTGATGTGCTGGAATATGAAGCTAACATTTTAGATCCAAATATCTCAGATGATACTTATGAGGTTATCAATTATACGAAAGCGATGAATTACGGCTTAAAACAGATTCAAAATAGAAAAAGGATCGACATCAACCTTATGAAAGAAATCCACAACATCCTGCTCAAGGACACTCGAGGTGGTGAACGAAAACCGGGAAAACTCAGATCCACTCAAAATTGGATAGGTCAAGAAGGATGCTCGATATCGGAAGCGATGTTCGTACCCCCGTCTGTAAAAGACATGAAGAAAGCTCTCAAGGAGCTTGAATACTTTATAAACTCCGATAACTCGTTACCTCCGTTGATAAAGGTAGGATTGGTACATGCACAATTTGAGACTATACATCCCTTTCTTGATGGCAACGGTCGTATCGGTCGGCTATTGATCACATTTATTTTGACCATGAATGATTATCTAACCAAACCTTTGTTGTATCTCTCGCATTATCTCAAACAAAATCGATTAGAGTATTATGATAGGCTACAGTCGATTCGAGATAAAGGTGATTGGGAAGGTTGGTTAAAATTTTTCTTAAAAGGTGTATATAACATCTCAACCGATTCCACGAAGATATCTTTAAAAATACTCGGATTAAAGAAGAAACATTACGATATGATAATGGATAGGCTTGGTAAGCAAAGTGGAAATGGTGTATTACTATTGAATAGCTTGTTTAAACAACCTCTCGTTAACGTTAATAATGTGTGTGATATCATGGATATCTCATACCCGAATGCGAATAAATTGGTTTCGAAATTTGAGAATCTTGGAATATTGAAGGAAATAACCGGTCAAGCACGAAATAGGGTTTTTGAATATATGGATTATCTTGACCTGCTTGAATGAGGAGGAAGGAAATGACCCGAAGATCAAAATTCCTAAAGAATCCAGGGGCATCCAAAGACACAGACGGCGACGGTGTGGGAGACAATGCGGACACCGACGACGACGGTATCCTGGACAGCGAGGACGAACACCCGTGGGACCCGCTGAATCCAGAAAAGAAGTCCGATCCCTTCCCGTGGTGGATACTCTCGGTCATCTTACTGGTCGGAGGTTTACTTCTAACCGTTTACATGGCCAAGGAGAAGAATAAGAGATATCAGGAGGATGAGAACACCCAAACTCCGTCTACAGAGGATAAAGAATTATCTCAACAAGAATAAAAGACATCTACATAAACGTAACTATAATAACAAAGATTATAAATAAGATTAGTAATATTAGTTCCTTTAATATGGATGCTAAAACAGCTGTGTTCTCGACAGTTTCGATAAAATCGCACACGATAAAAGAACTGATCGATAAGTTACCGTACTCATCCGATATGGTGTATCGGGTTGTGGGTGAATTGGAAAAAGAAGGATTGTTAGTTAAAACAAGAAAGGGGAAGGAAGTACTGTTGAGAGTATCGGATGATTACAAGTCTCAAATTCTCAGGGAGATTCATATCAAAGCTTTGAGCTATGGTATCGATCCAGAAGTTCTTCTTCGTGACTCAACGATCATGGTTTGGAAGGCATTAGGAGAAGCGAAGTTCGTCGAGGATATTCAGCAGCATGTAGATTTGTCGAAAAAATGGATCAGAAAGATACTGAATTTCTTGGAGAGATCCGACCTTGTCCACTTCAAAAAAAAGAGACCTATCGTCGCCGTTAAAAAAGAAGAACACAAGCTCAACGACCTTTTAGATACACATTTTTCAAAAGTTAATAAAAGCGAAGATGTTTATCAACCTGGACGATTCTCTTTCGAAAAAAGATATGAAGTTCCGAAGGAGATCGAAAAAGAGCTTTATGAAAAAATCGACAGTGGTTTAACGGTTCAGGACACGGATTACCTTGTTAGAGGTGAAAAGATGAATATCCTCGAAAGTGTTCCTGAAGAACCTTCGATTGAAGAGATTTTTATACGAGAATTGGAGACCGTAGAGGGTGTAGAGGATTTTTGTATAAGGTTGATCAAATCGAACCAGATGGATTATGAAAAACTGCTCGAATTAGCGAAAGAAGAAGGAAAAGTGAATATCGTAGGATGCTATTTGGATATTCTCGGTGATATCGGTGTAACGATCGATCCAGAGGAGATCTCGATGTTCGAAGAAAATGTAAAAGACAGAAAAATGATCTTCTTAGAAGAGGAGAAAAAGTATGGTAAAAATGATTGGGAAAAGAAATATGAAAAGAAGTGGAATGTAGATCTCTATCTCGATATTGGAGCGATTAGACACGGGGTGAGGGGAGCATGAATCTGCTTAGAAACAAGTTTCCACATCTTCATATGTTTCTCGCGGAGGTCGAAACAATATGAATCTGCTTGAAAAGAAATATCAATCTCTTCATATGTTTCTCGCGGAGGTCGAAACAATATGAATCTGCAGGAATTTCCAGATAGAATGAAAGAGGACATAGAAGACCTCTCACTCGAGTTGTTGGAAGAGATAAAGGATGATATTATATAGTCATAGGTGGATGGGGTGTCAGGGCTATATTGGGCGAGGAGCACGGAAGATACACTCTCGACGTCGATGGTGTAACAGCAGAGGACACACTATTGAAGATCGAAGAAAAATTAAGTTCAATGGATCTCGAGATTAAGGAAGTCGATTGGGGAAAACAATTTTTTAAAAAATACAGGCCAAGGGTTACGATTCCAGATAGATTGCAGAACCAGATAAAGAATATAGAAATTAGGATAGAAATATCAGGTCCAAAAATAGAGGAATATTATACAGAACATTTTTTCGAATACAGCTTAGATGATTTTACAACAAGTAAAATTAACTTTCACAACAAAGATGCCCCCATCAAAGTAAAGGTACCACACATCGAAGATTTAACTGCAAACAAGTTAGGATTGCCAGTGGATTATAAAAATAACTATGATAGTGCTGCGCTGTTGGTGAAGGCTGACGTAGAATTAGTCATCCAAACCATAAAAGAGAATGATGATTGGTCAGAAATGGTATTGAGAAGGATACCAAAACAAATTGGTAGGATCAAAGATACTAACAGGGTAGAAAACATTTTAGCCAGAAATAGAGGGGTCGATTTAGACGAATATGTAGAAAAACTAGAGCATATCCGTGGAATACTGGAAAGTTAATGTATTATTTCCAAGGTAATGTTAGAATCACCCTTGAAACCGATCCCGTGTAAAAGGCATTATACCCAAAAAGATCCCGATTATAACCATCCCGATCCCGAAGACGCTAGGCAGGTCCAACACAACGGCTATTATTATACCGGCTATGAAGAATACGATACCTAAACAAACGATGAACATGGTCGCAATTTTCGTGTAGTCCCGCATCGAAAAGGGAATTATTTCCTGCCCTATAACTTTAACGCCTACTCCTCAGTCTTGCTCTTCAAGAACATCAACAGCGATACGTGCTCTTTTCCCAATGGACTGACCCTTTCGAGTTCTTCCTTCCTTCCATCCCTTAAAAGTGTTAGTAACGATGGAGAACCCTTGGTGAACTGCATTATCCTCTTCATCGCCCCTTTCTCCACCTTTTCACCGAGTATCTTCATAGCGTCTTCCCTATCGAGTGCAGGTACCCCGATCTCCTCGACCAACCCCTTCGCAACGTGCTCTCTCTGATAGAACCTTTCGTACACCGGCGTTCCCTCTCGAGCCGTTACAAGCACTTTTATGCTGACCCTTCTGCCGTCGATGTAGTCCACAAACTCCGTCAGAAAATCAACGAGTCCGTCGGCAACGTCGTAGTAATCGTTCAAGATCAGTAAACAACGTGTGTTTACGAGCTGGATCAGAAGGTCTTCATTTATACCCCCTTTCACGTCTTCCAAGAACTCCTTCATATCACCCCTTATCTCAGCGAAATCCACACCGTCCACGTTTACCCACAAAACATGCTTGTCTTTCAATGAATCGACGAACCTGGATGCTATGCTGGAACATCCGTAGCCCCTGTTCCCTCGTAAAACCGCTATAGGTTTCCTTCCGTGGAACCAGTCGTCTATCTTCTCAAGTATCTTCCCTCTCCCGTACAGATAATCTACATCGGGTGCACCTTCGGTTTCCAACACCCGTCTTTTTGGGCCCAAAGAATCGATATTTATAGGATGCTCAGCAGAATCTAACAGGTCCACCAACCTGATGAGATCAATCTCACCACGGACCTTCTCCTCTAGTTTCTTTATTGGCATCTCAACGGTATCTCCACCCACTTTTACGTCCACTTTACTCTTCTCCAAGGAATTGATTATCTTGTCCGCTTTATTAACACCCTTGGAAGTTAACGAGTATGTCTTCAGTTTTCGTTTTCTCGTCTTCACATGTGCATTCCACTCTTTAAGCAGATCTTCGTCCATCAGGTCCTGCACTATCCTGGAAACGTGGGTCCGCGACATACTCACCCCTTCAGCGATACCTTCCTGAGTAACGTCCATCGGGAACAAGTCCTCATCCTCTACTCCGACGTAATCTCTAAGGTACAACAGAACTTTGGTTTTGTATGTCAGGCCGGGAACACCGCTCATCATTATCTCCTTTTTATTCCATAAAGCTAAAGGATTAATGAATATTTCTATCTTTTCACGGGTCTTTTCAGCATGCAGGTACTTCGGATGTATTCATCCTTGTCATCCAAGTATTTATCCAGGTACTCGTCTCTGGTGGCCATGTACTCCTCTCTCAGCAGGTCGAACATGTACCAATCGATCCTCTTACCGAAGAGATAACCGCTTTTCCTGGCGACACCGCTCTTCTTGAATCCGAACTCCGTCAGCACTTTGTGAGCCCTCTTGTTAATCGAGCTGCTCCAAGCGCTCGGCCGATCGTAGTTCTGGTGGAAGAACAGCATCTCGCAGAATCCTAGGGTGACGTCCTTCCCGATGCCCTTGTTCCAGAAGTCCTCCTCACCAATGTAAGTTCCAACATCAGCGTTCTTAACAGTGCCGGAATGATCGTCATAGGTCGCTATACCGATGGACTTGTCGTTCTCCCTCAACTCGATGATGAACCTGTGTTTAGATTGGTTCTCCATCATCTCTTCGTAATCTTTCTCCACGTCATCCGCGTTCTTGAAGACCAGAGGTCTACCTCTTGAATATAAGGTAACGAAGAATCTGTTCTCCCATTTCTCTACTAAGGAGAGATCGTCTCTTGACAGTGGTTTGAATTTGATTCTTCCGATCTCGAACATGGTTTACACCTTCACTAATATTCTCTCCAAGTGTGGTTACAATTTGTACATCGGTATATACGGGTTTCGGGTTCGTCGGCGGCTCTCGTCTGCTGCAAACGCCAATATGCCTTATTGTTACCACATTCAGGACATCTTGCCTTGGTAACTGGCAATGTATCGATTTCCTCCTCGATTATCACCCTTTTCTTTTTTTCTCTTTTTGTGGTGATAACTTCGTGGTCTTCATCTTCGACATCTCGGCTAAAATCGCAGTTCGGATTAGTGCATACCCATTCCCCTTCACAGGGCTTCATAAGTGAATTGCATTTGCTACAGAACATTATACTCAAATCTCGACTAAATTAAAGTGTGATATAAATGTTTTGTATTGCTGGAAAGCATCCACCAATCTGTCTTATTTCAGCAATTCCAGCGCTTTCTCCCTATCGATATCAAGCGCTTCCAGCATATAGTTCAAAGACTTCCTTAGGATTATCTCCTCTCCACCTTGGGCTAAAAATTTCTCCATCATGATGGGTGCTTTGAATCTGTAACCAACGGCGAGCTCGGCCAGATAATTAGCTTTGTTCTCTTCGTCGATCTCCGCCGCTTTCCTATAGTACTCTTCCGCCTTTTCGAATTTACCAGCATCGATACAGAAAGAAGCGGCTGCCTCTAGATAGAAAGGATTTTCGTCCATCTCGATGGCCTTTTCATAGTCTTCTAGGATCTCGTCCGTATCTACTTCCGTTATGCCGAGCGACGCTTCCGCTCTGCCGAAATAACCTCTGGCACTTCCCTCTTCTTTGAGTGCTTTGTCGAACTTCTTACGTGCTTTCTCGAATTCCAGCTGGTTCATCAATATCTCGCCTTCTTCCAGTAGTTTTTCTGCATCTGCCATGTTATCTAACTACGTTAGAAGAGCAAGAGCAAATAAATGTTTCTAAAAAACCTTTATAACGTACTTTCCTTTCCAATATTATTGCCTAACAAATATAAAATTGTAGACGGGATCAATATCACACCCGATAAGATGAGGGCGAATGTCAGGGAGAACATCTCGCTCACCGCTCCGAACAACACCAAGCTCCCCATCCCCGCTCCCATCTCGATGATAAAGGAATCGATGCTAGACATGGTAGCCCTTATCTCGGAGGGTATGTTCTTTGCGAAGTACGCCCACCGGATGGGCTTGTAGAAAGAGAGTATCGCCATCACTAGAATATAAACACCGATGGCACCGTATGATCTACCGAATGTCGGAAATGCGATCACAGCCAAAGCTATTAGGATAGTCAAAAGTATCAGTGTTTTTCTATAATCACCGATCCACTCGGTGAAATCCTCGGATTTGATGTTGATCAAGAAAGAAATGAAAGATACTAACGCCGCGATTATCCCTAGCCAATACAAACGAAAATTCAATTCGACGACCAGGAAGGGCTGCCAAGCGTTCTGGATCACCACGAAGCAGAAGAAAAAGACGAATATGGTGCTGTAAAGAGCTAACACCACTCTGTTCTTCAAAGTGTAATCAGCACTTTTCTTTGCT
Organism: Thermoplasmata archaeon; assembly: GCA_046484045.1. Taxonomy (GTDB): domain Archaea; phylum Thermoplasmatota; class Thermoplasmata; order Halarchaeoplasmatales; family Halarchaeoplasmataceae; genus CAZHUM01. The sequence continues at coordinate 45,722 of JAWOBZ010000023.1, forward strand.
ATATTCTTAACATACCCGATAAAACTACCCTCATACGTCGATTCGAGTGGAGGTTCATCTATCTTAAGCCAGAACAAAATAAAAGATATCAAAAATAGAATCCCGTGAACCGCGAAGAAGGACTTCATCACCATGATCCCACCAGATGTAACCCCTGCCCCGCTCGAGAATCTGTAAAGAACATATGCACCTAAAAGAGCAGCCGGTACGGAGACCAACCCACCCAAGCTGGCACTCCTGGCTGATACTCTATGGATCCAGTGCTTCTTTTCTCTGTGCTTTAAGTAGTCCACTTTGAGTGCGGAGCCGGCTCCAGAAACAAAAGTAGAACCAAAGGCGAACAGGCTGAAGAAGAGCAATACGAAATAGAAGTTCTCGTTCAAAGGCAGTAAGATATACGACAACCCGCAGATCCCGAGTCCGATCAATAAAGACAATTTACGACCGTATTTATCAGCCACTATACCCGTTGGTATCTCGAACACCGCGTGTATCACCCCAAAAATGAACCAGATCACCCCCATCTGAAAAAAAGACAGTCCTATAGCGATGATATAGATGAATTCGACCATATTGGTCAAGGAGAAGGCGAAGGAGACCAACACCGTGTTTAGATAAAAAACGCCTACGACTTTCCACTCCTCCTTGAATCTATCTAGATTGAGCTTCATATGCTGTACCCTTGAATATAAAAATCAATCGATACGTTTAGCCGGTACACCGGCAACCTTAGTCCCCGCAGGAACGTCCTTGGTGACCACCGATCCAGCCCCAATAAATGCACCTTCGCCGATCTCTACACTCGCAACGATGGTCGAGTTAGCTCCGATCTTCGCTCCCTTCTTAACCACCACCGGTTCTATGTTCGAGTCGATGTACTTGTCGTTGACGATACAAACTTTTGGACCCAAGAAAACACCATCCTCTATCACCGTGCCGCTGGAGAGATAAACGTCGCTCTGGATGGAAACGTGCTCTCCCACGGAACAAGCGCCTTCGATAATCGAACTGCTTCCAACCACCGTACCAGCACCGATCTTACTCATCTCTCGGATCAATACGTTGTGTCCGGTCTTCACACCCTCTCCGAGTTCTACACCCTCGTAAACCACCGTGAAAGCCCTCAACAGCACACCATCGCCCAGCTTAACTTTTTTCAGCCCGTCAAACCCGCCATCGAAAAGTGTTTCAACGGAATCTTTACCTGGATGTCCCAAGATCACGGATTTATGGATGTAAACGTCATCACCTATCTCCACGGGCCCCATCTTCTTCATAATCTCACTACGTCCCCGCTCTTCATGGACTTATAGGCCGCTTCGACGACTTTCATGCTCTTCAATCCATCCTCACCGGTGACCAACGGGTCATGTTCGTTCTCAACCGCTTCTACGAAGTCCTGCATCTCTCTTTTCAAAGGCTCCTGTCTTTTGACGGAAAACTTCCTAATATTATGTTCCAGGGGTATATCGAAGAGGTTGCTTGCATCGTATTCCAGTAACTGAGAAGATGTGACCACCAAAGATTGATTTATGTAATCGACTTCCACGTAATCGTTGGAACAAGTGATAGAAAGAGTTCTCACCTTATGTGGCGTTAACCAATTGACCTCAACAACACCGGTAACTCCATTCTCGAACTGGAGCATTATATTGGCATGGTCTTCGTATTTGGACTTCTCATCACTCAGCCCTCCCAGTGTATAGACCCTGACAACCTTTTCTCCCATAAGATACCTCATTATATCGATGTCATGGATGGCAAGGTCGAAGATGACGCCCATGTCAGAAACTCTGCCCGGAAAAGAACTCACCCTTTTGGAGCTTATCGTTATAGTTTTTCCGAAGTTGTCGTTATCCAGGAGAGCCTTCGTCGAAGCTACGACTGGATTGTGTCTCTCTATCATACCCACTGCCAACACCACATCTTTTTCCTCGGCCTCTTCGACTATCTTTTGTGCATCTTCTACTGAAAGTGAGATGGGCTTCTCGACCAATAGGTCGAATCCTTCGTCTATCACCCGATCACACACTTCTAGATGAGTGTGTGCCGGTGTAGAAACCGATATCGCATCATAATCTTCATCAAGAAATTTATCCAGATCATAAAAGGAAGGAACACCGAACCTTTTTCCGATTTCGTCAGCTACACCCTCGTCCTTGTCCATGACTCCGCCGAGGCAGTCCATATCGTCCAAGACACGGGCGTGGTTCTGCCCCATTGATCCTACTCCGACAACACCTATCTTCATGGAATCACTTCCATAAACGGATATCGATTATATAAGTATTTTAGTCCTCTCTCAAGAGCTCCTGAATATAATCCTCGGCTATCTTCAACGCTTTCTCTCTCTTCGCTGGATAGCTCTCGATCCTAGCTCTCAACCGGATGGTATAATTTCCCGTGGATGGCACTATCGCTTCCTCGTAGGCTTTGCCTTTATCTACTCTGACGAAAAAATTGCACTGTTCGTCCACCCTTTTCTCTAGAGTCGTCAGTATCTCCTCTAGATCATCTTTGGAAAATCTCTTGAATACCTCCTTCATCTCACGGTTCCTCTCCAGCTTACCCGTGAAAATCAGTATTGGATTACCGTAGTGTCCGTGGGATTCTCTCTCATCCAATTCTATCCCCTCCCCGGAGATGTTCTCGACCGCTTCGATGACCTTGGACGGTTTCTCCGTGGCATGGCAGTAGGTGAGGAATTCGATGTAGTGGAACGTCAATTACGTACCTCCTTTCCGGATATCTTTACCATGTTATTTACTCTCAGCACACTTTCAATCAGGGTCATGGATAATAATCTTTTTGTTCATTCAACAAATTATAAATATTCTACTGGGATTGCTCATCCTGTTAGAAATACATAATCGATAAAGGTGAAAAAAATGGATTGGGGAATGAAAAAACGGATGTCAAATTTGATACAGCCCGACGGTAGATGCATGTTCCTGCCGGTAGATCACGGTTACTTTCTGGGACCTACCAGCAAGCTGGAACAGCCCGGAAAGACGGTCGAACCGCTCATGGAGTACGCAGACGCACTGTTCCTGACTAGAGGGGTTCTACGCAACTGCATCCCGCCGGAGACTTCGAAACCGATAATACTCAGGGTTTCCGGAGGTACGAGTATAGTAAGAGGTGTTTTAGAAGACGAAGTGCTGACAACGTCCATCGAAGAGATCTTACGTTTGAACGTGGATGCCGTCGGCATATCCGTTTTTATAGGGACTGAATACGAGAAACAGACGCTGAAGAACCTTTCAGACATGGTTGATATGTGCGAGGACTTCGGGATCCCGGTCATGGCGGTCACGGCGGTCGGAAAGGAACTTGAGAAAAGAGACGCACGTTATCTCGCCCTAGCATCTAGGATCTCAGCAGAACTCGGCGCTCGAGTAGTAAAGACTTACTGGTGTGAGAACTTCGAGAAAGTAGTCGAGGGTTGTCCCGTACCGGTAGTCATGGCCGGAGGCCCCAAGGTGGACACGGAAAGAGAAGTGTTCGAGTTCGTCCACGATGGACTCACGAAGGGTGCCGTCGGCGTGAACTTGGGTAGGAACGTCTGGCAGCACGAACACCCTGTCGCTATGATGAGAGCTCTACGTTCGGTGATACACGAGGATGCGACACCGGCGGAAGCGGAGCAGACGTTCAACGAACTGAAAGGATGAGCCGGAGCGTCTCATGAAGGTCGCAGTGTACCACAGCAACAGGGACATCCGGATCGAAGAAAGACGGGTCCCCGAGATATCTTCCAAAGAACTCCTGGTAAAAGTCATGGCCAGCGGTATCTGCGGCAGCGATGTGATGGAGTGGTACCGCATACAGAAGGCACCGCGCATTTTAGGTCACGAGATCGCCGGTGTCATCGAAGAGGTAGGTGATGAAGTCAATGAATACGATGTCGGAGATCGAGTTTTCATATCACACCACGTTCCCTGCGGAGAGTGCAGGTACTGTGAAAGAGGGCACACGTCGGTGTGCGACACCCTGCGATCGACGAACTTCTATCCCGGGGGCTTCGCAGAATATCTGAAAGTGCCGGAGATCAACGTTGAGAAGGGGACTTATCCCATACCGGATGAAGTGTCCTACGAACAGGGTGTATTCATAGAGCCGCTGGCGTGTGTGATCAGGGGACAGGATTTTGCTGACATCGGTAAAGGGGACGAAGTTCTGGTCATCGGCAGCGGTATCTCGGGGCTCCTTCACGTCCAACTGGCAAAGGCTAAGGGAGCGGAAAGGGTTACAGCCGTTGATATCAACGAATTCAGACTAAAAAAGGCAGAAGAAGTCGGTGCTGATGAATCATTCCACGCTGACCACGCCACAAAAAGGAAAATAAAAGAGGCCAACGACGGATATCTACCCAACAAGGTGATAGTTGCAACGGCGGCAAAACCAGCCATACGGAGCGCCTTCGAGCTCGTAGACCGGGGAGGTAGGATACTACTTTTCGCTCCAACGGAACCCGAGGAAACCATTAACCTACCGCTCTGGAACGTATGGAAGGACGAAGTTTCCATAGTCACCTCGTACGCCGCAGGAGAGAAAGAGATCAACGAAGCCATCGAGCTGATAGCCGACGGTTCCGTTAAAGTTGAACCCATGATAACCCACGTACTGCCACTAGATGAAGCGGAAAAAGGTTTCAAACTAGTGGACGAAGCGAAAGAATCCATAAAGGTAATACTCAAACCCCACGAGTAGCGTTCACGGAGTCTCAGGCTTCATCCCGAAACTATTTTAATAAGATTTTTATCTAATTATAAATTACTTTGGGATGCACTAGCAAAAGGATGAACCCCAAGGTAGTACAGCAAGTGAACAGGGAAATTGATTCTCTGTTCATCAAACATCTTTCAAGGGCTTTGAAAAAGCTTAAACCACCATGGGAAAAGAGTGATACAGGTCGC
>JAWOBZ010000029.1:0-23526 GCA_046484045.1 Thermoplasmata archaeon
GCATAACCCGCAGCTACTTTGATAGTATCCGCCAACGTCTCACCTTTTTTAACCGATGAAGCTTTTGAACTGGCAAAGCCGATGGTGTTACCCCCGAGTCGCTTCATAGCGGTGTCGAAGGAAAGCATGGTGCGTGTACTCGGTTCGAAAAACAGGTTAGCCAATACCTTTCCTTCCAACCTGTTATCCGCTTTCCCGCTCTCTAGTATAGAAGTCATCTCTTTAGCGACTTCAAGCACACAATCGATCTCATCCACTGAAAAATCTTTGATAGAAACTACATGATCCTTTTGGAAGCTTTTTTGCATTGACATCGATAGGTTAATGGGGGAGATAAATATATGATTTTTGATTAGAGAAGCCCCGCTTTCTGCAGCGTCATTATATCTTCCGTGCCGATCTTCTCACCCTTCTTGAATTTTTCGTAGAGTTTCTCGGCTTCGGCTTTGGTGTCTTCTTCATCCTTCCTTCTCTTCGCCACCCTCTGTTTCTTCTTCAAGCCGGATATGATCTTGTTGTAGTCCTGCACTTCGTTGACCGCGTCTATGTGCTCCTTGTGGTATTCGTCAGCTTTCACTTTCGCGTCAACAAAATTCTCCTGTGCCTTATCGGCCTTTTTCCTGACTTCATCGGCCTCTTCGAACAACTCAAGCATGCGGTCGTGTTTATTCTGTGCCTCGTCGGCCTTTTTAGACACCATTTTGTGGTTTTCCTCGGCTTTGACCTTGGCTTCCTTTAACTCCCTATCCATCTGCTGTATCTCATCGTTCTCTTCGATCAACTTTCTCCTGTTCTCGATCTCCTCTTTCAACTTGGATATCTTGTCCACCAATTCTCTCTCTTTCTCGGGCGACAGGACCTGTGTCATCTGCTTGTACTCCAGCCTTCTGATATCCTTTTCCAGGTTCTCTATGGTAGGACCTTCGGATGGAAGTAATTCTTTCTTTTTCGCCCTCAATCTTCTGGAAAGCTCGTTGACCTTCTTGTTCATCTCATTCCGGGTCGTCTTTGCCTGCTGAACGTCCTGATTGAGTTCGTCCCTCTCTTTCTTCAGTCGATTGCCTTCATCGATCAGTTCTCTAACCTTGGCATTCAACTCATCCCTCTTTTGAACCCATTTCTTCGCTTCACGGTTCTTTTCATTTCTCAATCTTTTGTATTTTTCGGCCTTGGAATTTGCATGTTCTCGTTTTTCTTCCAATTCCTTTAAAAGTTCAGTCATTTAATTGTCACTGTCCAGATATGTTTTATTGTATCAAAGCAAATTATTCAATATTCAGTCCCTTTATAAGTCTTTCGGGCACCCGTGGATGAATGATTTTTAAAACACTTGCATATCGACGAAAACATAATATAACACCGTTTGTTTTAAACTTCTTCACTGATAACATGTCCGAAGAAGAGTCAAATTTAGAAAAGGAACTTTCATTTTCTCCAGAATTTATTTGGGAAAAAATAGATGAAAAGGATCTCAAAAAGGTTATGAATTTTGCCGACGGTTACAAAGAATATCTCTCTTTTGCTAAAACGGAAAGGAAAGCGGTGGATAAAGCCGTTGAGATACTCGAAAAGAACGGTTTTAAATCCATAGATGATTTCAAGGAACTCGAATCTGGAGACAAAGTTTACGTCGAGAACAGGAACAAAGCTATAGCCATCGCGGTCATAGGAGACTCGGATCTAAAAGAAGGGTGCAATATCTTAGCGAGTCACATTGACTCTCCAAGACTCGACCTGAAAGCTCGGCCCCTTTACGAAGATAAAGATTCCATGCTCGCTCTTTTCAAAACTCACTACTATGGCGGCATCAAAAAATACCAGTGGGTGAGTACACCTCTGGCGATGTACGGTCGAATAGTTAAAGAAGATGGAGAGTGCATCGACGTAAATATCGGTGATGAAGACGGAGATCCAGTATTCGTTATCAGCGATCTACTGCCCCACCTATCTAAAAAACAGCAGGGCGATAGGAAGATGAGGGATGTTATCAAAGGAGAAGAGCTCAACATAATAGTCGGCAGCACACCCATAGACGACGAAGACGTGGACAGTAAATTGAAGGTGAAGATACTCAAACTGTTAAAGGACAAATACGACGTAAAAGAAGAGGATTTCGTCAGCGCCGAGATAGAATTCGTTCCAGCGGGAGATGCCAGGGACATAGGGCTCGATAAGAGCCTCCTAGGCGGATACGGTCAGGACGACAGGATCTGTGGATACACATCATTCATGGCCGGGGTCGACCTTGATTCACCGGAAAAAACCTCACTCATTGTCCTTTTCGATAAAGAAGAGATCGGTAGTGTTGGAAACACCGGTGCTAGTTCTACCTTCCTTAATTCGGTTTTCTGTCAGCTTTTGTCAAAAGTCAAGAAAGATTATACGATGGAAGATCACAGACAGATGGTGGAGAACTCAAAAGCGATATCAGGGGACTGCTGTGCGGCTGTGAATCCATCTTTCAAAGGCGTTCACGAGATGGGCAACGCTGCGAAGATGGGACTGGGACTCACCCTCATAAAATTCACTGGCGGGGGGGGTAAATACGGTGCAAACGACGCCCACGCTGAATACGTGGCTGCTATAAGAAACACAATGAACGAAAATGATATCTTTTGGCAGACCAGTGAGCTTGGAAAAGTAGATGAAGGAGGCGGAGGAACAGTTGCAAAATTCATATCTAACATGAACATCGATGTGATAGATGCAGGACCGCCCTTGTTGGGGATGCACGCACCCTTCGAGATAGTATCCAAGGCCGACCTTTACTACACCTACAAGGGATACAAAGCCTTCTTGGAATCCGAGTAAAAAACCGTTAATCCTTTTCTTTTCTTTCTATTTTTTCTATTACGTTCACATCTCCAGGAGGCAGTATCTTCTGTATCTCCTCCAGTGGAACCTTGAAGAATTCGGACATCTCTTTTGCGAATTCACCGGACCTCTTCTTACCGGGGATGAACTTGACGTATCTATCATATCCATCACTGTTTTCAAGTGTAAAAGATGGAGCGCACGTCACCTTTCTCTTCTCCTTGTATTCCGTCTCGACAAGTACGGCTTCCATGGGTAAATCGCGTATGTAGTTCCTTGTCCCTCTTATAACGAAGGCACCCGTCGGCAGGGATTCGCCCGACTCTGCTGTTTTACTGACTTGATACGGTTTCACCCAATAGGCCGTTCCTGAGGATACCCCCCTTTTCCATTCTTTGGAATGGATCAAAGCGAATTGACACGCCTCCTCGCAGGTCACCTCGTCTATTTCCTCTCCCTCGCTTTTGATCACGGTGCTCGGCGCTCCTCCTGCTTCAGCATGGGCGTACCTATCCCCCTTTTCGAGGTATTTCTTCACCACCTCTTCGTTGGTCTTGGTGTCCCTGCCTGCGATAACCAAGGTACCGTCGCTTGACACGAACCACTTGTATCTATCGAACCAGAATGTGGCGGTTGGCTCTATTTTCTTTCCCTTCTCGATGCCAAATTTTTCGGCTTCTTCTATCTCCTTTTTCGTATTCTTGATCGCCTTCTTCGCACCCTCGATCTTTTTCTTATCTTTTTTGCTAATCTCGTAGTGCATCTGGGCGTTCTCGTTCACATCCCTGCGGAACTCGAGTTTTACGTTCATCGTCATCTCATCTCCATCACTCTCTCCTTCCAGCTCCACTATAACGTATTCATCGGAATCGTTGATCTGTACGATATCGTCCCGCTCCTCCATCTTCTCGAATATCTCCTCCCTGTTGCCTTTCTTCCTGGCCTTCCAGATCGCATCGAGTACTTCTTCACAGAACTGGTAATTCTGGAATATCAGCTCGGCCTTGATCTTGTTCTCTATTTCATCTTTTTTCAGATTCTCTAAAGCATTTTTTTGTTGATTTAATTTCCTATCCAATCTCGAGCTGCCTTCATCTATGGTCTCAATATCCAATTCAAAGGCAGCATCAAGGGCTTCGTTGTAACTATCCATCTCTTCTGATCCATGTTCTTCATATATCTTCAACGGGAAGGGAACGGCATCGATGATTTCACCGTCTTTTTTGATCAATAACGGTTCCAGTTCCTTCATGTAAAGCTGTTCACGTATCACTTTGATCTCCTTGAATACCTTTTTGTATTCTTCTTGGAACTCTTCGGTGTTCTTATCTATCCCCATCCGAGCGCAGACCTCTTCGGCGTACTTGCCTCCCAGGTTCAATCCGACGGCTAACGTTCTCACCAAGTCCGCGTCGGATCCACTGAGTATCTCTTTTATCTCGTCCTCACCCACCTCGAATGGATTTGTTCTAGAAGGTGGGAACCTATACCTTACACCCTCCTTGAGTTCACGGTGCTTCCATGTTTCGGACCTCATGGGCAGGAGTATTTTGTCCTCTCCGGTTAGGATCATATTACCTTTCCCGAATATTTCAAAAATGATGGAAAATCTTTTCCTGCCTTGAAGTTCCAGGGTCACCACCCTGTCCATCTCGTGCTGTTTAACATCCACGATACGTGTGTTACCCAGGTACTTTCTTAAGAGCATGATAAAATCACCCGGTTTCATGGGATTGTCTATATCTTTCTCGGTTAGATAAAGAGCCTTTCCCAGATGGAACAGAAGCATCTTCTTGCCCTCCCCGGACAGGTGTAATCTGAACAGCATCTCATCGCCACCCGGTTTATACACTTTTTGAAGGTAGCTGTCTTTCAACTGCTGAAGCTCACGAACGAGAGCGGCGACCTCTATGGACTCCATCTGTTCTTTCATCAACCCTCCAAAAGGACACCGCTTTTTATAAACTTTCTACTGCTAGCCTCGTGTGAACTTCCGGAGGTCATCCTTTTTTCCGAAAAAGTGAACGACGGAAACAAAAATATTAAATTACAATCGTGTTATACCGCCGTGGGAGATTAATATGCGCATAAGATGGCACGGGCACGCCTGTTTCGAGGTAGAAAACAAGAAGGTCATCGTCACCGACCCACATGACGGAAAGAGCATCGGTATCAGACAGCCCCAAGTAGAAGGGGATATCATATTGGTCAGTCACGATCACTTCGATCACAACGCTGTAAGGCTGGTGGAAAAAACGGACTCTGAGATCATCAGAGAACCCGGTGAGTATGACGTAGAGGGGGTCAAGATCAAAGGTTATCCAACATATCATGACGAGGCAAAGGGGGAAAAACGCGGAGACAATATAATTTTTAAATTCGAGACCGATAATATTTCATTCTGCCACTTGGGGGACCTAGGTCACATGCTATCCGATGAGATGATAGAGAAAATAAAACCGGTTAATTTTCTGTTCATCCCCGTCGGCGGTACTTTTACCATCGGACCAAAACGAGCTTCAGAACTCGTATCTAAAATAAAACCGGATATCGCCGTCCCCATGCACTTCAAGGTCGGCGGGTTGTCCCTTGCTATACAAAATGTAGAACCGTTTTTGAGTAATTACTCTGAAGAAAACATCCATAAGGTCGGCGTAGAATTAGATTTTATTTCCAGCGATATGCCGGAGGAAACAGAAGTTTGGGTATTCTCACTCTAGGTAACCTAGGCCTTCCTCGATACGGCCCATCTCTATGGGGGTTGTGATGTCACCTATCATAGCGCCTTTTGTATTGGCCACTATGCAGGTTCCTATCCATCCGGAGCCGTGATTTGCGGTGGTCCTGCTTACTGGCACCTGGAACAGTTCTTCCATCACATCTTTTTCATCATCTTTAACGTGAGGATGGCATATCAATCCCTTGTTGGTCACAACACCTAGAGAACCTACTATGTTTATTCCTGCTATAGTTCCCTTTTTAACACTAACCCTCAATTTTTCTTCGAGTATTTTTAACGCTTTTTTTCCGATATTGGGATTGACCAGTGCTCCGTAATCGTTGACGAGTATATTGTTACCGAGTGCATTATGTTTCTCGGGTAGGATGGTTACGTCAGTATGATCTAAAAGGGGCTCTAATTCCCTCTCCTCCATGATATCTCCCACTACCATACCGTTGGAATTAGCACATGCCAAAGCGCCTATCAGTCTAGTACCGCCTATGGTTGTTTTAACGACGGGAACCTCCAAAGCTTCTTCGAATTCTTCACCTTCTATATGTGGTATAACCGAGAAGGATTCAGTAGCAACGGAAAAAACCCCTAGAAAAGGTTGTGAGTTCACTGCTATCTTCTTGAGCATGTATTACTACTCTGTTGGGATGGAGACTTCTACTATGTCATCTTCGAATTTTATAACCTTGACCCTTAGCTTGGACGGAGGCTTCGATATCCCACGTTTCCAAACTTCTTCGTTTGTAGATGAATCTATCCAGACGTTCTCCGCTGGGACATCCATGTGCTTCGAGACGTAATCCCGTACTATCTTCATCGCGACCGAAGCCCTTTTACTCTGGGGGTCTTTTTTGACCCTTTTCAAAGGGATGGTCATTATCTTCTCATCTTCTTCAGCCATGATTCATACACCTTTACTCATCGAGATCGTTCCGTCTCCAGTTTCTTCTCTTGGGATGTGAAGTAAACCGTCTGTTCGTCCTCTGCATAACCCAAGCTGGGACTCTTTTGTTCTGCTTTCCTTTCTTGAGTAATCTTCGCTTCTTGGGTCCGGGTTTGTTCTTAGCCATGTTATTATCTCCTTTTGATATTGATTTCCTTTTTCTTATCTGTGAGTTTTTTCAAGAGGTTCTTCAAGGTTTCGTCGTCTATCTTTCCCTGAACAGCGCCTCTCTGAGCCAGCATGATAAGCTGCTGCTCTATTGATTCAGTCATCTCAGGTCTCGCCATGCGCAGTCGGGCCAACCTTTCACGTGCCTCGGGTGTCAAGAGGGACCGCAGCAGAGCCTTTTTCTGCGCCTCGTACTGGTCTTCCATCTCTTCTTGGTCTTCCTGAGACTCCATCTGCTCTTTGAGTTGCTTTAATTTTTTTTTCTTGATATCTTCTATATCTTTTTCCATTGTATCTTTACCAATTCTACAGATACTTGGATAGCTCTGGTTTATCCTTGGCCATTTCCTTCATGATCTCGTAAGCTGCATTGTCCAGCATGGATCGACCTTCGGGTGTAACTACTCTGCCCTCTTTATCTTCCTTGGCGATCAGACCTTCTGATTCGAGCTGGTTGAGAGCCTCCCGGATGATCTTACCAGATCCCTTGGCGGCCTTTGATCTTTTTGCTCCTCTTCTCTGTCGTCCTCCAAACTCTCCTCTCAACCTCGATATCCCTATGGGACCATCAAGGTAAACCTTCCTGAACACAGCTGCGACCCTCACGTACCACCAATCTTCTTGGATAGGGCCTATCTCTTTGTGGACTCCGGTTTTCACGTACGGAGCCCAGTCTGGTTCGTCGATCGCATCTTTCTCTTTTAACAACTCGCTTACGTCTTTAATCAGCCTTTCGGGGGGTACATCGTATACTGTTACCATAATGAATTACACTCCAGAGTTTTACTTCGTTGGTATTTGCAAGTTCTAATTAAACGTTTCCCTTTATAAATGTTACCGATAGCAGGAACCGTCGAACCTGGGTATCATAGCTTCTGACAGGGCGGAGGAATATATATCTTTCTCATGTATGTTCAGGGAGGTGGTTTTTATGTTTTTGTTCTCTCCACCAACCAGTCGGATCTTATCACTGACGGGATGTTCCTTCATTATCCTGAGTGCCGGACCTTTTCCAATTGTGGTGTATCCCAGTTTATCTCTCACCGCAGTGTACACAACCTCGTAGGTCTGGGTACCCTTTTTGACCATGTAGTTTTTACACGCGATACAGTAATCGTATCCCTCGGGAACTCCGGCCAGTTCACGTATCTGTTCCGACGGGTTTTTCTCTATATTCCCGCTTTCTTCTTCAGCTTGTTCAACGTCTAAGGTCACTTCGACTTCGAAAATATCTTTGAATATGTCATACACGACTTCGCCTGCGTCTTCGCCGCCCTTCAAATTGATCTTCACCGGTTTCAGTCTGTTACCCAATGAGTCGATCTCACCTTCCCTTATCCGTGTGGAGCTTATGGGCATGAGGTCATCGGCTAGGACCGGGTCTACGACCACCAATTCCAAAGGAGGCATACTTTTCTCTTCCCTCAACTCGTTTATCTCCTCGCCCCTCTTCTTCGTTTCGTACGACACTACTAAAACATCATAGTCACCATCGACGGCAAAACCATATGTATCGTCGATCTCTTTTATCGCCCAGTTTTCATAAGACATCAAAAGATCCTCTAACTGTTTCTTCCTTTGTTCGTAACCTTTATCGATGTGCGGCTTCCATTCTTCCAGCATCTCGTCTGAGACGAGACCGATGGTGACGTCACCGTGCTCGAAAGCCGTCCTGATCATCTCGTGATGTCCCAGATGAAGCCTCTCGAAAGTGCCTCCCAGTATCACCTTCTTCCCCATGATATGCCACCTTTTCTCCCGATCACATATACATCTGAAAAAACAGTAGACCCAAGAAAATTGCCAACAAGATATAGGTCAGATAGACCCTTTTCTTCCTCTTGTTCAACAATTCCTGGTACTCCTGTCTGCACTTCTCCGAACACAAAGTCTCCTCTAGAGGTATCGGCTTCCCACACACCTGACAGTGCTTATGAGGTTCCATGGAAAGTAAAGAGATGTTCTTCGGTTATAATTATTTTGATTGGTTTATCTACCGATGCCCGTGAACAAGATAAAACGGCTCCAGATCCTCAACCCTAAAGACCTCCGTATCTTTCGAACTGCACTATCCCCGCCCAAAATTTATCCGCCACCATATCGTATTCTATACTGCACGATAAGTATATATAATCGTATTCTATGCTATACGACATGGAAAAAATCCATCTTATACTTCAGGATTGGTTCGAGAGGGATCTGCCTGAATTGGTCCAGAGGGATTTCGATTACTCCGAGTATGAAGAAATAAATCTAATTCTGACTCTGATAGGGGTTCGCAGATCGGGAAAGACTTACTCGATGTATTTAGCCACTAGATATCTATTAGACAAAGGCGTTCCAAAGAAAAACATAATCTATATAAACTTGGAAGATGACAGGTTATACCCTTTAGAAGGAGGGGAACTGGATAATATACTTCAAACATATAAAGAATATTATTCTCCACATGATGGTCATAGAATATATCTGTTGGTGGACGAACCTCAATCTATCGAGGGATGGGAGAGGTGGGTAAGAAGGATACAAGAAACCAGAGAAGAGGTTAAGATAATTCTCAGCGGATCTTCTTCGAAATTACTGTCATCCGAAATAGCCAGTACATTAAGAGGAAGAACAATATCTAAAGAAGTATTTCCTTTCACTTTCAAAGAATTTTTACGATACAAGGGTTTCAAAACCAAAGATATAGAGCACTCCCCCAGAAAATCTGAGTTAAAAAATCATCTAAGAGAATACCTAAAATATGGAGGATTTCCAGAAGTCATATTTTCTGAAACCAAGAAATCCGAGATCCTGAGGGAGTACTTCAGGACAATTTTCTTCAGAGACATCATTGAAAGATACGAGATAAGAAAGATAGACCTGATAGAGGATTTCGGAAGAATTCTTATGGATTACTCCGGCAAGCTGTTCAGCTACACTAAGATCAGAAATTATTTCAAAACCATCGGTAGAAAAGTCAGTAAGAACACATTGTCAGAATACATGAACTATTTCACTTCAGTCTATCTGATGTTCGAGGTCCCCCTCTTTTCATATAAGATAAAAGATAGACTTCAATACCCTAGAAAGATATATCCTGTTGATACGGGACTGAGGAATGCAATCATCGGGAACGAACCAATGGGAAGACTGTGTGAGATAACTGTTTTCTTGCATCTCAGAAGAAAAAAACAAAAAATTCATTATTGGAAAGATAGAAATGGGAAAGAAATCGATTTCGTGATTGTAGAAGGCAAGAACCCTAAAAAATTGATCCAGGTCTGTTATGATTTGAAAGAAGAAAATAAGGAGCGAGAACTTAGATCATTAAAAGTTGGTATGGAAGAATTTAGCTTAGACAAATCTACTTTGATAACATGGGATGAAAGCGGGGTAGAAGAAATTGAAGAAAAAAAGGTAGAGAAAATTCCACTTTGGAAGTTCTTATTAAATAACTAGACTGAGGTAAGTCTATAAAAGTTAGTATCTTTACATCACCATTAATTACCGATGCCCGTAAACAAAGTAGTACCGCTCCAGGTCTTCTACCCGAACGAACCCGTACCTTTCGAACTGCACTATATCGTTGTCCCTGGCCTCGTCGATGTTCTTCTCGGCCATGCCGTGGTCCAAGGAAGAATCAGGGCGCTCGACTTTGGCTTCGTAGCCCTCACAGAGCCACTGGATCTTAAGGATGTCCTTGTTTCCAATACTGGTAAAGGTACCTTTCTTGCCATCCAGCTGGATATTGCAGAAGTTCTTAAGCCTGACCTCCTTTCCCTGGTTCTCTTCCCATTCCTTTTTAGGTATATAGACCTCGTTTCCGACTTTCAATTTTCTCATCCCTCTCTCGGAAAAGTCTGGATGTCTTGGAATCTCCGCTTTCTCTTCTGGATATTCACCTTCCAATTCGATCTTCACCGGCTGTGAAAGGAAGTAATACCGATTCGCCCGAGAATCGATGATCTCCCTGTTCCTAGCATACAATTTTGAAGCAGGGACCTCTATGTCAGTCAGAGACATACCGAAGTCCAGGATAAATTCTCTAACAGCCTCGGGCTGGATACCTCTTCTCCTAAGTGCCTGCAGCGACCACGTCCTCGGGTCGTCCCAACCTGTCAGGTCACCTTCTTTCAACCTGCGCTGGAAGTCGCTCTTGCTCAGTTTCAATTCTTCCACTCTCAGCATACCGTAGTGCAGGAACTCCGGTCCCTCCCATCCGAACAGGTCCCAGATGTATTTCTCCATCCGGTCTTCGATGACAAGATCCTTTCCTCGAAGAACGTGGGTCATACCCAGCAGATGGTCGTCTATGGCCCATGAGAACTCGAGCAGTGGCCAGACGTGGTATTTATTTCCCACTTTGGGATGAGGGTTGTTAGATATCCGGAATAAAACCCTATCTCTGAAAGCCGGGTCAGGATTCTCCATATCCGTTTTGATGCGTACCGTGGCCTCACCTTCGTCGAAAGCCCCCCTGAGCATTGCATCCCAATGTTCTAGATTTTCATCGATACTCTTTTTCCTGTGCTCGCATTCCTCACCGTTCTCCCTTTTTTCCCGCAGCTCCTGGGCGCTGCACTCGCAGACGTAGGCTTCTCCCATCTCTATTATCTTCTCGGCGTACTTGTAGTAGATATTCATCCTGTCCGATTTGTAATAGGTTTCGTGCCAATCCACGCCGAGCCAATCCAGACCATCTTCGATCATGTCGTAGGCATCGTGGAGCGGTTTCTTCTGTTCTGAACCGATGGTATCGTCGTAGAACAGTATCAATTTGCCGTCGTTCCTCTTGACGTATTCGTCGTTCAGTATGACCATCCTAGCGTTGCCGATGTGCAGAGGACCGCTGGGATATGGAGCCATCCTCATCACAACATCCCCTTCAGCATCTAAATCCGGCAGTCGATCGACCTCGGCTTCCTCCTGCTCTTCGAAGAACTCTGGCATGAGCTCTTCCAACTGTTCTTTCTGCTCATCGATGGTTAATCCGTTAACTTCAGAGATAACCTCTCCGATCCTCTTTTTCGTACCCGCCGGGTCCTCCCTGCATTCTTCACACTCTCCCATGACTTTACCCATGACGGCACCCAATGTGGCTTCTCCCTCGAATTTGACAGCGTTCTTCAGAGCGTACTTCCGGATGAGTTCGTCTACGTCGGTCATGTATTCTTGATTAAACAATTAGGTATATGGGTGTTTTGCTCACAACAGTTTCACGTAGATATCTTCGACGACGTCTTCTTCCAAAGCTATGTCCGTTTCTCCAGCACGTATAATCCAGACCGGCTTTTTTTGATGGACTTTAAGGAGAGACCCGGGACCTATGTCGTAAGACAATAATTTGTGTAAACGGGGGTGACTTTCCGTAACGACGTACGCTACCTTTACCCTCTGACCGACATTGACTTTAGACAGAGGTATGATGGCGGGTTTGATAGTTTCTCTACCCGCTTTACAACATTTTCCCGGTGGTATCGGCATACCGTGGGGGCACTCGGACGGATGTCCCAGCAGAGTGCATATCCTGTCGGTCACTTCTTCCGAAAGCAGGTGCTCGAACTCACAGGCCGGGTTTTCAACTTCGTCTTCGCTCATATCCAAGATGTCCGTGAAAAGCCTTTCAGCTAGTCTGTGTCTTCTCACTATGTTTTTTGCAGCGGTCCTCCCTTTCTCAGTGAGCCTGACCTCGCTCTTGGCCATGACTATCATACCCCTGGATTCTAGCACATCTAAAACCGCCTCGCTCAACTTGCCCTTGTATCCGTGTCGGAACCTCCTCCTGTGCTCCCTTCGACCCTCTCTTCTCAGATCGTTGGAATATCTTTTCTTGAAATCCTCTTTGTTTCTCTTACCTTCTTCTTCTAGAGTCCATAATATCTCTAGAGCTTCGTCCACCTCGATCTCCGATATATCTCTCTCGTTCATCTTTCATCTACCCCGGGGATAAATTCATAACCGCAGTTAGGGCATTTGATCTTGTTGCATCCTTTGCTCAATGGGCAGGAATGACAGGCTGATAAACTGCCTTCTACGAACTTGTATCCGCAGAGCGGACATCTATGTCTTTTCTTCATAACAATCCTCCTATGAACTTCATCGTGTGATTGAGGACTCCCGCAACGAAGAATGCGAAGGGGATTATAAACCCGATGATTCCGAGTGCCGTCTTGATGCCTCTCTCCTTTATTATTATGAGTAGATTAGCTATGCACGGAACGAACAATGTTATCGCGACGGTGGCCACCAGGACCTGACGTGCCATCATCTCGCCGGACATATCTAAGATACTTACGGCTCCGAAATCCCTTCTAAGGAAACCCAATAGGAATGCGACCGATGTTTCGGACGGGAGCCCCATCCAGTGTACCACGATAGGTCTTAAACCATCGATGGCTAAGTCGAGTACACCGGTTATATTTGCGACGCTTATGATGAACGTACCCAATATGAACAAGGGCACCGCTTCCTTGAAGAACATCATCACCTTGTAGTAAGTCTTCCTTAACACGTTGTCCCATTTCGGCACCCTTAGAGGGGGTAATTCCATGATAAAGTCCCCCCTTCCACCTGGTAAAATTTTTGAAGCTAACCACGCGACCAGAAGAAGCTGTGAAGCGATAACTATCACCCACAGTGCGAAATACTGGATCGGCAGGATCGTCATGATGGCGAATATCACACCCAACTGTGCCGAACATGGGATACCGAGTGCGAGCATCGTCGTGGCGATCACCCTCTCTTTTTTAGTATCCAGCACTCTTGTTGTCAGCGTCGCCATGGTGTCGCACCCGAAACCCAAAACCATAGGGAGCACCGCTTTTCCATTGAGTCCCACTTTTCTGAATCCTTTGTCCGCCATGGCGGCTAATCTCGGTATGTATCCCACGTCTTCCAGGATCGAGAATGCTAAGAAGAAAGTGGTTATCAGCGGCAATATAAGGGCTATCGCCCACGTGAGTCCCACGGTTATGACTCCATACTTTCCCACGAGTATCTCAGACACGAAGTTGTTTCCGATGTGTTCGTAGGTGACTTCCGTGATGAAGGGATTGATGTGATTTCCGAATAGATCCACCTCTATGAAATCCACCGCCAGCTGGGCACCTACGTATCCGACAAAAGTATACAGTAAAAGTAATACACCTATAAAGATGGGGACTCCGGTTATGGGTTTCATGGTCAGTGCGCTCAATTTGTTCTTGAAGCTCGTCCTTTCAACCTCCTTTTTTTTCATATATTTGGAGGATAGTCTTTGTGCCTTCTTTCGTAGTGAATTACGTATGAGATAGCTGATATCACGGCTGAATTCGTGATGGAGTCTCGAAAGTATTTTATCGGCTTCTGTTTTCCTTTCTTCGCCGAATTTTTCGATGATAAAATCATTCATCTCCTCCTGTGCACTGATGTATAGTACAGATACACCTCGGCTCCCCAGAATATCCGCTAACTCGTCGATAGCTTTCTCTATCTTCGGATGATAAGTTGGTTTTATAGAAGGAACCGACGCATTTTTCAACTCGGCTTTTAACCTCTTTATACCTCTCCTTTCCGGAGCCACGGTTTCCACAATCGGTATCCCGAGTTCTTCGGATAGCCCCTGGGTGTCGATCTCGATCAACCTGGCCTTTGCCTCGTCGACCATGTTCAAATCAAGGACCATGGGAACACCGAGTTCTGAAAGTTGTAACAAGAACATCAGGGTCCTCGTTAAGTTCTTAGCGTCGGCAACCTGGATCAATCTATCAGGATCGCTACCCAGCAGGATATCTCTAGCCACCTTTTCATCTTCGCTTATCGGTGTAAGAGAATCCGCCCCAGGTGTATCTATTATGCTCTCGGTTTCCCTTCCAAATCTTATATCACCCATGCTGACTTCGACGGTAGTGCCGGGATAATTCGATACTTCTCTGTACTTCCCGGTAAGGGCGGAGAAAACAACCGATTTGCCGACGTTTGGATTCCCTACCAGCACGTTGAGATGTTCATCTTCCGATATCCCAAGAGCTTTTCTGGCATACTTGATCTCAATCACCTTCTACGGGACATCCATCAATGTGGCATTCCGGGATCAATTTTCCGTGGGGACATCTTTTTGGCGCACCCAACCGCTTGCACATCTCGTTTATCATATCGATATCGAATATATGCTCCATCTGGCACGCCTTCTCGTGTATCTTATCTTCGTCGATGGAAAAATATTGATCCAAGAAAACTTCGAGCACCCTGTGTGTACGGACGATCCGTTCACCTATCTTCCTGCCCTCCTCGGTCAATCTCACCCCGTAATATGGTTCGTATGTGATGTATCCCTCCTCCTCCAATACAGGAAGGACTTCGGTAACCGTGGGAGGAGACAGACCTATATGACCGGCGATCTCACCTGTCTTCACGCTCTCCTTTTCTTCATCTTTCTGAAGAGCCAACTTGAATATGGCTTCCATGTACTCCTCGATGGTTTCTTTATTCATAGATAGTGATTGTTAGAAAGGTTTATTAAACTTTTCGGTTAACCTAAAAATTACTTCCCTTCGATCTCATATGAAACAAAAATATATAGCGGGGAGTGGATTTGAACCACTGATCTCCGGGTTATGAGCCCGACGGGATCTCCTGGCTACCCTACCCCGCTCTGAAGATTCAACCTGATTTATGGAAAGTATTGCGCCTTTCCAGATACCGATGGAGATGTATAAAATAATGTATTATTATAATCTTTCCCCCGCAGCTTCATCATATTTTATCCCTATCGATGAAAAATGTATATATATCGTTCTTGATTAGATAAACCGATGGCAGAGAATGAAATCGTCATAGACGATATCGATGAAGTCGCTTCACTTCTCAGTAGAGCGTATTGGTTCGAAGAGGAATTCGAGCAAACTACTCAATGGGATGGGTATTATTCAATGGATGAGAAATATAGAGATCTGATTTTCCAACTTTCACACGAATCCGAAGGTCACAAAAGGCAGATCAAAAAGATAATAAAAAATCTCGAAGGTATAGAGCTGGAAGATATAATGAAAGATGCTTCGACTAAGAAAAATGTAGAAGTAACCAAATCCCGTTATGATGAAGAGGTATTAGGAGGTATAATGAAAAACGATATGCTTGCGCGTGACCTTTACGCTAGATTGATCAAACACGTGAGCAAAGACTTATTAGAAGAACGTTGGACTGGGGATGATCCGGAGGAATTTTTCAAGATACTGGCGAAATTGATATTAGACGAGAAAAGGCACATCGATATGGTAAAACCCTACGTGGGGAAACTCGAACGCATCACGTGATTCATGTCCTTTTGAACCATTTTTTCATCTCTTTTTCGTCGAAACTGATGACAGTGGGTCTGCCGTGGGGGCACGTGTACGGATTATCGCATCCGCCCAGCTCCTGAACCAACTTTTTTGCGTTTGTAACCGAGATGACATCTCCAGAAGTTATAGATGAGTGGCACGCCATGTACCTGATCACCTCTTCCTTCCTCTCTTCCAAGCTGTTGTTTTTCATCTCCATGATTTCGTCCAGTATATCATGGATTATATCCACGTCCTGCATCTCTCCCATGACTACGGGTACGCTCCTGATCCGGAATGTGGTCTTACCGAACTCCTCGACTTTGAAACCGAGATTTTCTATCAGGTCGCCGTTCGCACGGAGGACGGCTGCCTGTCTAGGCTTTAACTCCACCGTGAATGGACTAACCAAACTCTGTGCACCTCTTTCATCCCCATATATAGACTTGATACGTTCGTAGTTGATCCTCTCGTGGGCGGCGTGCTGGTCTATGACCATCATACCCTCTGCAGTTTCCGCAACGATATACAGGTCATTCACTATCCCTACTATCCTCATCTCGGGCAGTGAAGTCTTATCTACTCTCTCTTCTCTGCCCACCTCCAAATGACTCTGGCCAAGTGAGAGATCCTTCTGATTTTTTTCCTCGCTTTCTCCTTTTTCTTCCTTCTCCCCCTCCTTGCCATCGGTTTTTCTATCCGGAATCAGATCCTGGTCATGAAATGATCCTCTGATCGCAGCGATCAATTCTTCCTGAAGCTTTCTCTCCTCCCTGAAGCGTATCTTCGTTTTCGTCGGATGGACGTTCACATCGATAAGGGATCCGTCGAGTTCCAATTTGAGCACACATATCGGATATCTGTGTTTGAAAAGTAAAGTCCCGTATCCCTTTACCACAGAGTCCTTGAGCAGTTTGTTGTTCACGTATCTACCGTTCACGTAAGTGTAGATGTGGCTTCGAGTTGATCTTGTAAAATCAGGCTTTGATAGATATCCTTCCAGTCTGAAAATCTCATTCTCATGGGATACGTGTACCATGTTCTTAGCGAGCTCTTTCCCGTAGATATCCCGAATATTCTCTAAAAGTGACTTTGATTTTGGTGTAGAGATGAGTTCGTTGCCATCGTGTACGAGCTGAAAACTGATCTCCGGGTGAGCGAGGGCATATCTGGTCACAACTTCACTGACGTGGGCCAACTCCGTGCTTTTTTTCTTCAGGTATTTCCTTCTTGCAGGCGTATTGTAGAACAGTTCTCTGACCTCCACGGTAGTTCCTACGGGTGCACCGATGCTTCCGAGCTCCTTTTTCTCACCCCCGTGAATTATCATCTCGGTCGCCTCGACGTCCTCCTCTCTTTTTGTAACCACCCTTACCTTGGACACTGCGGCGATACTTGGTAATGCTTCTCCTCTAAACCCCAGTGTCCTTAGGTCGTCTAGATCCTGGATGTCATCGATTTTACTTGTCGCGTGCTTTTCAAAGGCCAGTTCAACCTCGTCCCTGCCCATCCCACTTCCGTTATCGATGACTTTGATGAGGTCTCTTCCACCGTCTTTGACCTCTATCTTTATGTCATCCGCACCGGCGTCCATGGAATTCTCTATCAGCTCTTTAACAACGGAAGCCGGTCTTTCGATAACCTCTCCAGCGGCGATCTGGTTCACCGTCTGTGGCGACAGTATCTTGATCCCATCCATCAGGACTCCTCCAGTTCTTTCTTCAGCTTCCAGAGTTCGTTCAGTGCTTCCAAGGGGGTCATGTTCTCGACGTCGATGTTTCTCATCTTCTCAACTATCGGATGCGACTCTTTCGAAGAGCCGTTCTCCACGTCGAAAACTACCTGTGTGAATTTCGGTCCGGGCTGGTGCTCCATCTTGATGGTGTGTTCATCTTCGATCTGATTCAGCACTTCATTCGCCCTTTGCACCACGGGTTCTGGCACCCCTGCCAACGAGGCAACGTGCACACCGTAGCTCTCGTCTGTGTGACCGTCCCGTACTTTTCTCAAGAAGGTCACATCGCCGCCGTGCTCTTTCGTGGCGACGTGAAGGTTCTTCACATTCTCCAGTGACTTCTCCAGTTCGGTAAGCTCGTGGTAGTGAGTGGCAAACAGTGTCTTCGACTTGACCTCCTTGGATATGTACTCCGTGGCAGCCCATGCGATGCTCAAACCGTCGAATGTGCTCGTTCCACTGCCGATCTCATCCAGTAGGATCAGACTGTTTTCCGATGCATTGTGAAGTATGTTGGCCAACTCGACCATCTCGACCATGAACGTTGACTGCCCTTTTACCAGAGCGTCGGTGGAGCCGACCCTCGTGAAGATGCGGTCCACTACGCCTATGTGTGCATCCTCTGCGGGGACAAAACTTCCGACCTGAGCCATGAGAGTGATAAGAGCGATCTGACGCATGTAGGTGGACTTACCAGACATGTTCGGACCTGTGATTATTGCGAAATTATTTTTACTCATATCCAGATATGCATCGTTGGGCACGAAATTGTCGATTGTCTTCTCCACCACGGGATGCCTGCCCTCCCGGATCTCGATACGACCGTCCTCACCTATATCCGGTTTGTTGTAATCGTTCCTGATGGCAGCGTGTGAGAACGTGGAAAGCACGTCCAGTTCAGCCAGGGCTGAAGCGGTCTTCTGGAATCTCTCGGATTCTTTTCCGACCTCATCTCGAAGTTCACAGAAGATATCGTATTCCAGAGCCTCCATCTTCTCCTCTGCACTTATTATCTCGTCCTCTTTCTTCTTCAGCTCCGGCGTGTAGTACCTCTCGCTGTTCTTCAAGGTCTGCTTTCTGGAATAGTCATCGGGGACCATGTCCATCTGGGTCTTGGGCACTTCGATGTAGTAACCGTGCACTTTGTTGAATCCGACTTTAAGTTTAGAGATGCCGGTCCTTTCTCTCTCATCCTTTTCCAGGGAGTTAATCCAATCTTTGCCCTGTGAAGTCAGCTCTTTGAGCTCATCTAGTGTTTCGTCGTAGCCCTCCTTGATTATACCTCCTTCCTTGACGGTGATCGGCGGGTCGTTCACCAACGCACTGGATATGGTCTCTCTGATATCCTCGATGGGGTCGATCCTTTTCCGTGTATCTATTAATTTACCGCTCTCCACATCGGATAATTTCTCAATTATGGGTGGTATAAGCCTTAGAACATTACGGATGGCAAGCAGATCTCTCGCGTTGGCATTGCCGTAGACCACCCTGGAGATGAGCCTCTCGATATCCGCCATGTCGCCCATCTGCTCTCTTATATCGTCTCTTAGGAAGAGGGACTTCGACAGCTCTTCTACCGCATCCAGCCGTTCCTGCATCCGATCGTGATCCAGAAGGGGCTGCTGAAGCCAGTTCCTGAGTTTCCTGGACCCCATAGCCGTCATCGTTTCGTCCAGGACTTCCAGAAGCGTGCCTTTCTTACCGCTCTCCCTGATACTTTTGAATATCTCTAGATTTTTTATCGTGGTGGAATCGATTATCATGAATTCGTCGTTGGAATAGAACCTTACCCGTTTGATATACTTCAAAGTGCGCTTTTGAGTATCTTTCAGATAGTCCAAAACAGCACCGGATGCTCTTACAGCCGAGTCGTGGTCTTCCAGGCCCAGGGGTTCCAAACTCTTTATTCCAAAATGATCCTTTAAAGTAACTTCCGCAGTTTTATAGCGGAAAGAATCTGCTGTGTGACCGTGTATCATCATGTCCAGTTCGCACTTCAGACGGTCAACGAATTCATTATCATCCAAACCCTCCGGGTCGATTACGCACTCAGCCGGTTCGTACCTCAGTATCTCGGATATCAACTCCCCTTCTTTATCGACTTCCGTGACGTGGAAATCCCCTGTCGATATATCTACAACAGATATACCGTATTCCTCTTCCCCTCTGTACACGCACATCAGGTAGTTGTTTCCCTTACCCTCGATCAGCCCTTCGTCGATGACCGTACCAGGTGTGACAACACGGACCACTTCCCTTTTGACGATCCCCTTCGCTTCCTTGGGATCCTCCACTTGTTCTGCTATAGCCACGGTGTAACCCTTTTTGATCATCCTCTGGAGATATGAATCTACGGAGTGATAGGGCACACCGGCCATGGGCATTGGATCTTCTTTACCCTTGTCCCGTGTAGTCAAAACGATGTCCAATTCTTTGGAAGCTATCTTGGCGTCCTTTTCGAACATCTCGTAGAAATCTCCCATCCTGAAGAACACTATGGAATCGGGATATCTCTCTTTGATATCGTAGTATTGTTTCATCATCGGTGTGGGATCGCTCATGTAAAGTATATCTCCTTTCAGAAGTCAATGAAGAAGCGATTAATAAAGCTTTTTTAAGAAAAAGAAAGAAGGGTATAAGATGATTCTTAAAGGATACATTTCATAAAATATGATAGATTTAGATAAAATATAAATATGTTCACCTGGGTTAAACATCGGGTATTATTCATGAAAGTGATATTCGTAGACGACGATTCTGGCTTCCTCGATCAGGCTAAATTCGTGCTCGAAAAGAACGACCCTAAGATGGATGTCGTACCTATACAGAGTGGAAACGAGGCTTTAGAGTATCTAGAGGAGAACGAAGCTGATATCGTCGTTTCCGATTACAAGATGCCGGAGATGGACGGCCTAGAACTGCTTAAAAAATTAAGGGAAAAAGACCATGAGATGCCGTTCATCATATTTACTGGAAAGGGTAGGGAAGAGATCGCTATGAAAGCCCTCAACCTAGGTGCGGACAGATACTTTAGAAAGGGCGGCGACCCCATGGCACAGTACGAGATGTTGGCCCAAGCGATAAACCAGGAAGTTACACATTATAGAACGAAAAAATCTCACAAAAACATCGAATCCAAGCTGAAAAGAAGTGAACAAAAATACAGATCGGTCTTCCAAAATATCGGGTTAGCGATGGTTACTCTGAAGAAAGATGGTACGATATCATTAGCTAACTCAAAATTCGAGAATTTAAGTAGGTATTCAAGAGATGAGCTAGAAGGAAAAAGGAATTGGTTCAGGTTCGTGAGCGACGAGGATAAAGAGAGGGTGAAAAAATATCATGATTTGAGGAATGTAGATGAATCCATGGCTCCAAGCAGCTATGAATTCAGGCTTGTGGATAAGGTCAATAAAGAAAAATACGTTTTGGCTACTCTCTCGAAGATACCAGATGAAGACGAAACGATCCTCACTCTTTACGATTTCACGGAATTCGAGCAGACAATCCAAGAATTCAAAAATCTCGAAGAAGCTTTCAAAGACAAAGATCTAGACGAAGTTGAGAGCGAGATTATTAACTCTATAGAGGAGCTGTTTACAAAAGAAGGTATCAAAACAGCTATCAAGGATTGGTGTTTGGATGAATTGATATTGTTACTAATAAAGAGTGAAGATGGTGCGACTGGGAAAGAATTGATGTCCGGATTGAAAGACCTATTCGGAATAAACTTGAGTTCAAGCATCGTCTATCCAAGGCTTCACGACCTACAGGACGATGGGGTACTCTCCATAAACGAAAGAATCAGGTCTAAAGAGTACGTTTTTAAAGATGAAAAGAAAGCAGACGAGATGATCAATAGAAAATTGAAGCAGCTATTCGGTATATATGGGATCATGAAGCTCCTGCGCTCTAAAGTAAACAGAAGAGAGTAATTTTGGAGGAAAGGGGGATTAGATGTGCTTCAACTATTCCTTAAATAAAAAACCTGAATACTTGGAAGAGCGGTTCGATGCAGAATTCGTAGATAAAAACGGATATGAAAGGATCTACCAAGTATCCGCTTTCAGCGACGTTGACCTTCCGGTTATAACGAATAAAAAGCCGGGTAAGATCAGCTTCTTCAAGTGGGGGTTGGTTCCTTTCTGGGTCAAGAACATGGAGCAGGCGAATGATATGGCTAGTAAAACAAAGAATGCTAGAGCTGAGAGTATATTCGAAAAACCCGCTTTTAGAGCTGCTGCAGGTAAAAGAAGATGCTTGATCCTAGCTGACGGGTTCTTCGAGTGGAGGGAAGTGGGTGGTAAAAAATATCCTTACTACATCAAACTCAAGAACGACGATGCATTCGCTTTTGCGGGTGTATGGGAGAGGTGGAACAATAAGGCAGAGGATACTGAGGTTTACAGCTATTCGTTGGTCACGACGGAAGCAAATCCTTTACTCGCAAATATCCACAACACAAAAAAGAGGATGCCTGTTATCTTGATTGAAGAGAACGAAAAACGGTGGCTCGAGAGTGATGTATCAGAAGAAGATGCCAAAGATATCCTTGTTCCGTATCCGGAAGACAAGATGGAGGCCTATACCATCTCTAAGATCATCACCGATACAAACTTCCAGATCAACAGTCCTGAAGTTTTAGAACCGCATGATTATCCGGAGTTGAATACGAAGCAGGAGAAGCTTTTCTGAAACGAGCTTATTGATATGTTTGGTTTCATTAAATTATATATATGAACCATACTATTAATGTAATAAAATTCGATAATAATTCGACGGAGGATAAAATATGAATAACTTCATGCATAAAATAAAATCTATTTTTATTATTTTAATAATTCTCCTAACATCTTCGTTTCTTTCTATTGAAAATACAAAGTCAGATGTTGCACCCTATCAGGATATAGGTGGTGGTTCTGGAAAAATACTATGCAATCAGACCGATATCAGTATGGTATCTTTTTTTGTTAATGTTACTGTTGACTTACCAGAAGTAAATGAACATTATACGTATTATCTATATAACAATGCAAATACCAACATTACTCAGAATGTTATAATACCAATATATTATGATAGAAATTCTCAAGATTATTATAAAGAGGATTATGATGCTAAGTTATATGTCGATGGTGAATCTAAAACATATCAATATGATACCGTAGATATTGAAGAAATCCACTCAGATTTACCATTTGTAACAGGTTTCACATTAAATATTACATTTGAACCGAATACAAAGAAAAAGATATATCTAGATTTAGAAAGAGAATTTGATAGCTACACGTCAAATTTCATTTATATTTATAGTGCTAAAACTGGATCATATTGGCATGGAAATATTGAATACGGATATTTTAAATTTAAATACGTTAGTGAATATAAAAAAATATCATATGATGGACCTGAAAGTAAAATTAAAGGAAATAAGATAATATCCGTAATGGAAAATTGGGATGGTAACTCTACTTATCGAGTTGATGTTGATACCGGGATTAGATACCATAATAATTACGATGATTTAAATTGGACATTAATTTTACCGATAATAGGAATTTCTATCTTAGCAATAACAGTATTAATTATAAAATTTAAAAATTAAAATTAGGAAATTGATCTTGAAATTGAAATGAAAGAAAACACAGAGAGATTACAATAAATTGCTTCATAAAACATCTTCTAGACTTTTCCTGATGTCCGCCATAGATCGTTTTCCTACAATCGTTTTCTTCCTTTTACCCCACTTGAATATCATGATGGTAGGAACACTCCTCACACTGTATTCTTCTGCGGTAGTTTGATTTTTTAAGATGTTCACTTTACCGAAGGCGACCTCGTTCTCGTA
>JAWOBZ010000060.1:0-30973 GCA_046484045.1 Thermoplasmata archaeon
TTTCCACCGTCGAAGGAGCGGGTGAAGTATATCTCATACATTCCATCACGCTCATCGCCGAAGACGGCGTACACGTTGTTTCCCTCGACTGCGATGTCCGGCCATTCACTGAAACTGTCATTGAACTCGCTTATCACGCTCTCTTCGGTCCAGGTTTCCCCGTTGTCCTCCGACCGGAGGTAATATGTTTCCAGAGTGACCCCGTTCCTGTCGTCCTCGTGTACTATGTGTATAGTGTTTTCGTTCGTGACTATTGCTGGATTATTGGGTAGACCGCTTTCACTTTGATTGGTAAGTCTTCTTTCGGTGGACCACGAATTTCCAAAGTCTTCACTTTTGCGATAAAAAAGGTCATATGGAGTGCTCAGATTTTCCCAAACTACATGAATATTACTACCGTTTACTGCAATAGCAGGACTACTCGCTTCCCCATTAAATGTCAGCCTTACATCATCACTCCACCCTGTTGGAGCGGCTACAGCAGGAGCTAGTGATACGAGGAAAAGCAGTAAAACCGCTCCGAGCACTATCATTTTCCGTCCCATTATCTCAATATAATCTTTGGATTAAATAAGAGTTTCGATATTTTTATTTGGGATGACAAGACGAAACCCCCATCACAAAAAATTCTCCGTAAAACTCGTCGTATATCCGACGAAAGTGTGGGAAAATTCGTATTATCATGATCATACTAATCAAGATCATACTATTTGTTATAAAGACGAACCTCTATCCATAAACTTTAAACCCTATTTCCCTCTTACTCCATTCCCGTGAACAATGATGACCAAATTCATAATAATCACGGGCGGCGTTTTATCAGGTCTTGGTAAAGGCATAGTAACTTCTTCTTTGGGTAAGTTGTTGAAGTCCAAAGGTCTTTCTGTTACTGCTATCAAGGTGGATCCTTATCTGAACTGTGACGCAGGGACCATGAATCCCTTCGAGCACGGCGAAGTGTTCGTATTGAGGGACGGCACGGAAGTCGATCTGGACCTCGGTAACTACGAGCGTTTCTTGGATATTGATCTGTGTGGAGACGACAATATAACGACGGGAAAAGTTTACAGAAGCGTTATCGAAAAGGAAAGGAGCGGAGACTACCTTGGAAAGACCGTTCAGATAATCCCGCACATAACGGACGAGATAAACAGGAGGATATGGAAGGTAGCCGATGATACCGGTGCTGATATAGTGCTCGTCGAGATGGGTGGGACAGTCGGCGACATCGAGAGTGCGCCCTTCCTAGAAGCAAGCAGACAGCTTCACATGGAGGTGGGAGAGAACAGCAAGAACTGCCTTTTCATCCACACTACATTGGTTCCGGTCATGGACGTAGTGGGTGAGCAGAAGACAAAACCGACACAGCACTCGGTCAAAGAGCTCAGAGCCAGCGGACTTGAACCCCATATCATCGTAGGGCGGTCGAAAGATAGATTGGAAAAAGGCACCAAGAAAAAGATATCTATGTTCTGCGATGTGCCGCAAGAGGCGGTCGTCAGTTCACCCACAGCGGACAATATCTATCAAGTACCGTTGATCCTGGACGAAGAGGGACTCACCGATTATGTCATGACGGAGATGGAGCTGTACAACGAGATCGAAGAGAGGGGCCTCGAAGGCTCAGGTATGGAAGATTGGAAGGAATTCTTGAAAAACTACGAGAAACCCACCTCTGAGATCAGCATGGCACTTGTCGGTAAGTACTGCGATCTGGAAGATTCGTACGTGAGCCACGAGGAGGCGCTCAACCACTGCAGGTCGGCTGTCAAGACGAAGATCAACATAAGATACATAGAGTCGGAAGAACTGGAAAGCGAGCACGCCGCCAAAGAACTTTTAGGCGGTCTGGACGGCATCTTGATCCCGGGCGGCTTCGGAACGCGTGGTATAGAGGGCAAGATCAACGCGGTGAGATATGCCAGAGAGAATAAGGTACCGATATTGAGCATCTGCCTGGGTTTCCAAGTCTCCGTGATAGAATTCGGAAGACACGTTCTTGGATACGATGATGCAAACAGTTCAGAGTTCGAGCCGAAGACCAAGAATCCGGTGATCGATCTACTTCCCATGCAGCGCGGTATCGACAAGATGGGCGGGACCATGAGGTTGGGCGCGGAAAAAGTCATCATCACGGAGGGCACAAAAGCTCATGATATATACGGGGCTACCGAGATCGAGGAAAGACACAGACACAGGTACGAGGTCAATTTAGATTATAAAGAGGAATACGAAGAGAACGGGATGACCTTCAGCGCCACATCAGCTAACGGCTTGAGGATGGAGATCCTGGAGATCCCCGATCATCCCTTCTTCGTCGGCAGTCAATTCCACCCCGAGTTCCAGTCTAGGCCCATGAAACCCGCACCTCTATTCCTGGCATTCGTTAAGGCAATGTTGGAACAGAAAAAATAATATCAAAAAAGGGATTTAGGGATTACATGAAGATCGATGTAGTGGACAACGGCGGTCAGTGGACACACAGGGAATGGAGGGTACTGAAGTACCTCGAGATAGAAACTTCCATCATCCCGAATACGACTCCCGTAGAGGATATCGAAGTGGACGGTTTGGTCCTATCCGGCGGTGCTCCCAGGATAGCAGATGAGAAATTGAAGTTGGGCTGTACCGATGATTACCTAGATAATCTAGCCGTCCCCATCTTAGGTATATGTGTGGGGGCACAGTACATAGCTAGATATTTTGGAGGAAGAGCAGGCGGTGCGAAATCACCGGAGTACGGGAAAACCACGGTCATGATCAAAGATCCAGACGATATATTCAAAGACATACCTAGAGAGTTCATAGCGTGGGAATCACACAACGACGAGATCAAAGATCTCGGGGATGAACTTGTTATCCTAGCAGAATCTGAAACATGTCCGGTTCAAGCGTTCAAACACAAGGAGAAGAAGATATACGGGTTACAATTCCATCCTGAAGTCGATCACACGGAGTACGGCGTAGAGATATTCAAGAATTTTATCGAAGTTTGTAGGAAGTAAAAATCAAAGTATCTTTTTGATAAAATACTGGTGAACTCTGGTGTCGCGGGTCAGTTCAGGGTGAAATACAAGGGCCAGACAGTTGTCCTGCTCTGCAGCCACTATCGTTCCATGAAAAACACTTAGAACTCGGCATTCATCCCCGCAATCCGTTATCGCCGGTGCTCGTATAAAAACCGAATGAAAATCATCGGCGACCCCTTCGATATCGAGCACAGCCTCGAAAGATCTTTTTTGCCTGCCGAAGGCGTTTCTTTCGATGCTCATATCCATGAAAGACAGCAGTTTCGTATCCGATCTTTCAACCGCTCTATCTCCATGGCTGGCAAGAAGTACCGTCCCCGCGCAGGTCCCCATTATCGGCATACCCTTTTCGTGTTTCTTGATAAGCGTATCCCTTATCTCGAACAGGTCGAGGAGTCTAGATATAGTACTGCTTTCTCCCCCCGGGATGATCAAACCGCTGACGTCAACGAGTGCGCTGGAGTCTCTGACTTCATGGATACTCCCATCAAGAATGTCCAGGTCATCGAATGCCTTTTCAAGAGCACGAAAATGCTCTGACACCGCTCCTTGAACCGCCAAGACTCCGATCTTCATGGTATTCACATATTCAGCGATTAAATAAATGTAACTCCAAACGATACCTTTAAAACTACCCTTTTATTATCGATAAATGGTATCGGAGATATACTCAAAAAAGCGGGAATCGAATCATATGTGCGGCATCGTAGGTGTGTTCGGAACATTAAAAGCGTCTTCTGAAATCTATAACGGGCTTTTCGCTCTCCAGCATAGAGGGCAAAATGGGGCAGGGATGTATGTGACCAACGGCGGTCCTGGACAGCTTCACAAGGGTCCGGGTTTGGTCGGCGAAGTTTTCTACGAAGAGGTGTTGGACGAACTAGAAGGAGGCACCGGGATAGGTCACGTTAGATATCCCACGATCGGTTCCAGCATAGAAAAAGATGCACAGCCCTTCGTCATCGACGAGCCCCTCGAGATCGGGATGGTCCACAACGGGAACATCGTTAATTACAATCAAGTCCGAGACGAGCTGAAAACGGAGTTGGATTCTGGGTGTGACTTGGAATTGATCCTGAAACTCTTCGCCTATGAGTTGGAAAGCGAAGAAAGGCTGAACGAGGACGCTTTATTCTCCTCCGTGGGTAGGATAATGGACCAGTTGAACGGCAGTTATTCCGTTATCACGCTCATACCGGGTTACGGCATGCTGTTGTTTAGAGACCCTCACGCCATAAGACCTTTTGTCTTCGGTCAACGGGTGACGTTGGATGGAGTTAGCTTCGCGGCGGGTTCGGAAAACATAGTGATGGATATCCTCGGGTACGACGTGGTCAGGGATATCAGAGGAGGAGAAGCCATGCTCATAAGAGAGGACAAGACGATAAGAACAGAGCAGGTAAGAGAAGAACAGCCCAGGAACTGCATGTTCGAATGGGTTTACTTCGCTAGAACGGATTCCACCATAGAGAACACCAACGTTTACGAGGCGAGGCTCAGGCTGGGTAAAGAGCTGGCGAGAACCTTCAAGTCCAAGGGTCATGAATTGGACGTAGTCATCCCGGTTCCAGATACAGCTAGGACGTACGCTCTAGCCATCGCCGAGGAATTGAGCGTCCCATATCGAGAAGGTCTTCTGAGGAATAGGTACGTCGGCAGAACATTCATCATGCCTGACCAGTTGTCTAGAGAAACTGGTGTGAGGACAAAGTTGAATCCCATCATCGGCGAGATCAAAGGTAAGAAGATCGCTTTGGTGGACGACAGCATAGTGAGGGGAACGACGTCAAAGAAATTGATCGATTTGGTGAAACAAGCGGGGGCAAAAGAAGTGCACATGATGATCGGATGCCCACCTATAAAATCACCGTGCTACTACGGTATAGACATGCCTACGAAAAAAGAATTGAAGGCGGCGAACAGCACCATCGATAAGATACAGAAAAACATAGGATGTGATTCTCTTACCTATCAAACTATAGATGGGCTGGTGCGAGGATTAAAAAGGAAAAAAGAAAATCTGTGTCTCGCGTGTTTGAACGAAGATTATCCCACACAGGTAAGAGAGGACATACGCCAGTACTTCAGCGAGATGAGGAAGAAAGAAAGAGAAGCTGTCCAACAGAAAAGCGGTTGTTAGACTATTTAGTTATCTATCTCCTCAATTTTCCTTGATTATAGTATCGTTCCTTTTTGGACCGATCGAGATCATTTTGATAGGAACTCCGGTGTCCATACTTATGTAATCTAGATATCTCTTCATCTGGGTCGGTAGAGAGTCAAATCCCTCTTCAGCTATCTTACTCCAGTCCTGTTCATCCCACCCTTCGAAGGTCTCATATACGGGCTTACACTCGTTAAGCTTTTCGATGTCTGCCGGGAAATCATCGATTACCTCACCGCCACGATCGTAATGTGTGCAAACTTTTACCTCTTTCAGACCTTCTAAAACATCCAGGTTCGTGACGGCCAAACCCGTTAGCGAATTTATCCTGGCGGAGTATCGAACCATCACCAGATCGAGCCAACCACATCTCCTAGGT
Source organism: Thermoplasmata archaeon (assembly GCA_046484045.1). Lineage (GTDB taxonomy): Archaea > Thermoplasmatota > Thermoplasmata > Halarchaeoplasmatales > Halarchaeoplasmataceae > CAZHUM01. The sequence goes on from JAWOBZ010000060.1 coordinate 5,573, forward strand.
CTGCCTGTGGTGGTCCCGTATTCGTTACCTTTTTCTCTTATGCGGTCGCCGATCTCATCCTTCAATTCAGCGGGAAAAGGACCTGTTCCGACCCGACTCGTATAAGCCTTCATTATGCCGATAACCTCGTCTATGGAGGTCGGGCCGATACCGGTTCCTATGCAACTTCCACCAGCTACGGTGTGAGAAGACGTACCGTAGGGATATACACCGTGGTCTATATCGAGATGTGTGCCTTGTGCACCTTCGAATAAGATGGTTTTATCCTCTCTAAGTGCTTTATTTAATATAACCGACACGTCCATAACGTATTTTCTTAATTTTTCACCGTAGGTCAAGTACTCTTTGTATATCTCGTCGATGTCGAACTCTACATCTTCACCCAGGGCTTTGAATATCTTGTTTTTCATGGGTACGACCTTGGAAAGCTTGTTTTTCAGGGATTCCGGATTGTATAGATCAGCTACTCTTATACCGAAACGAGCGATCTTATCCGAATAACACGGTCCTATACCCTTTTTAGTGGTTCCAGCACTGAGATTTCCTTTCAATCTCTCCTCCACCTTGTCCATAACTTTATGGTAAGGCATTATCAAGTTGGCCCTGTCAGAAAGTATCAAGTTATCCGTGTCGATATCTCTTTCTTTCAACCCCTGGATCTCGTCCAAAAGCACCTGGGGGTCAACAACCAGCCCGTTCCCGATAACGGCTTTTTTATCCGCCCTGAAGATGCCGGAAGGAATTAGATGGAGCTTGTACGTTTCATCCTCCAACACAATGGTATGCCCGGCATTGTTACCGCCTTGGAAGCGCACTATATAATCAGCGTTTTCAGCATAATAATCGGTCGCTTTACCCTTACCTTCATCCCCCCACTGAGTTCCAACTATCACTACGGTTTTCATTTTATCACTTTAAAGAAAAATGAATTGTTATTTAAGGTTTACAATATCCTTTTCCGCAACATTTATTACTAATTCTTTTTTAACTCAGCATGATTCTACATGAACAAATGGATGTACTATCTCGTAATCGCGGTCTTAATCGGTGCCATCGCAGGCGGGTATGCAGTCAATAGATATTATCTGCAGGACGAGGAAAAGAAAGAAGTTATGACGGTCGAAGAAGGCGATACTGTAACAGTACATTATACAGGTTGGCTCGAGGATGAGAGGATATACGATGATGAGAGGATATTCGATACGTCACGGGAGGAAATACCCGGTGAAACGACCATCACATTCCAGGAAAGGACCCGCGGTGATCCGTTCAAGTTCACCGTGGGGGACGGTCAGGTCATCGAAGGTTGGGAAGAAAACGTAGTTGGCATGAAGAAGGGACAGACAAAAATATTCACGGTACCTGCCAACAAAGCTTATGATACTAGAAGCGAAGACCTAGTTTTCGAAGTTGAAAAGCAGGAAACCGTACCCGTTTATCATGAGATGAATAAAGATGAATTCACGACCGTTTACGAGATTCAACCCAACTTGAACATGGTAGTCGAAGACGTATTCTGGGGTTGGAATACGTCGGTTATCTCTGTCGAAGACGAGGTAGTCGAGCTCAAGCGTGAGCCAAAGGTCGATGAAATATATAGAACATATAAACAGGACGGACCGGGTTGGAAATCAAAAGTACTGTCTGTTGACTCCACTGCGAATGATGGAGAAGGAGAGATAGTCGTTGAGCACTACGTGGATAAACCAATCGTCATAGATTCTGAACATCTCGGTTGGCTTGAAGAGGTATTTAGAAACATCCCTCAACAGCAGAGACAAGCTGGACAGAATGGTAACGGAAAAGGGATAGTCGTAGATGTCGGAGATACGATCCGGATAGATTTCAACGAGGAAGTCACTGGAAAAGAACTGCGGTTCAAGATATCTGTAACGGACATCCAAAAAGCAGAAGATTGAATTAATTCCGTAGGTATTTTACATTCATTCCTACAGCGGGTGGCGGTTGGAAGCAGAGCTTCCACAGGAATAGAATTCCTGTTCTCGCCAATTTTTAAAATTGGCGATCCAAAACACCCTCGTTATTCGCATACGCTCCTCAAGCGGGCAATCACCGGAACAAGTTCCGGTTTGCCCTCGAAATTCGAAACCTCTCATTTCTGCGGGGGTAGCCAAGCATGGCCAACGGCGATAGACTCAAGATCTATTCCCATAGGGGTCCGAGGGTTCAAATCCCTTCCCCCGCACCATTATTACTCTTCAATGCGGGTAAAAATGACCAAAAATTGGCTTGCTTTTCAGAATAGAAAGAATTTTTCTCATCTACTTATAGCAGAGATAGGATAAATATACTTTCGTAAAAAAATTCTTTTTCCCTTTGCAAAAGACTTAAAAAGAAAATTCCCCTCTTCTCGATGGGACCCTTTTTCCATTTTTTTAGCAGAACTATCCCTTTTTCCATTTTTTTAGCAGATTATAAACCACTTTTGCTCTTACGAGCGTCAATGCGTGTGTGAGTGTGGTTGATGAAAATAAAGCAAATAAAGAATTCTCTGTCTATTCTTGCAAAGGTTTTTAAAGGACAGAATACCTATAATATACGGGAAATGAAAACGTTGCAAAATCAGGAATTATAAGTTTATACATCACGATAATCACCCTCCCTCCCTTTTTTCTGTGTATTCTACGTGAATATATTGTAAACAATCCTTTTCTACCCATTGGTATGTCGAAAAATGCTCATTTGCCAAAAAAAGAGGGGAATTGAGGGCTTCTATCCCTTCTTCAATTCCCTGACCTTCAAAGCTATCTCCTTAGGAGTCTCGGTTCCGTCGTAGCTGTAACCGTACACTTTTCCATCCCTTGTATCGATCACCTGTCTACCTTCCTCGGAATCTCTGATCCAAATTCCGAGCTGTTTACCTTTTTTGAAATCTTTTTCATCAAGATAACGCTCGTATTCAGGAACCTTACGGGCCATGGGTAGCCCGTCAGAAGCTATCCTATTGAAGGGATCACTCATAGATATCCCTCGTTTACAGGCACAGGGTCTATTTCCACGGTAACATCGTGTAAAACACCCTGAGCAGGTCCTTCGATAACCTTATCGCCGGTACAGAGCCTGCAAACAGCAGTTCTTTCCTCGAAGTGCTGACTGTAAACGACGGGGTCCACGCCCGACCCTTCACATCGAGGGCAGGCGATTTCGACCCAGTGTCCGTCCAGATCTACATCTGTAATGACTTCCATCTTAGAGCACCCCCTGCTGCTCAAGTAAATGTGAAACTAAAACGATGTCCGGCCCGTTTTCATCCTTGCTGGGCCAGTCCTTGACGATCTGCTTAACAGCGAAATCGTACTTCCTGGGAACTACTGTGGAATAGATCACTTCGACGTCGTCTTCCAACTGTGCCAACCGGTTGCGGAGGGCCTGTTCAAGCGCTTCGTTCTTGTGCTCCTCGATATTCAGCTTCATGTAGGCATCGTTGTAGTGATCCAACCTCAACGAGATATGCCTCGCTTTCCAATATGTAGCGCTGTCGGAGAACTTGAAGACTACCATGTCGTCTGTAATTCCGTCGTCTGTATCGTGGAGTATGGTCCTCGTGTAACCGCGGAACTCTACAGGAATTCCTTCAGAATTCCTTCGATGTCGGGAACAAGTTCCCGAAACATCTTCCTTTCCGAGCACGAAGACACGTTCGATGTGCAGATCCAAGTCATCGACTGCATCATCGTCGGTGAACTCCTCGATCTCGACCTTCTCCGGAGGTCTGTGATCGATCTCTTTTTCGTAGAGTTCTTCGACCCTTTCCTGCAGCTCTTCGAAGGAAATCGCCCTGTCGAATGCCAAAGCACCCCAGTGAGAGTAAACCTTCTTTCCCGTTTCCAGGTTTACGATGTGCGCTCTGCATCCCATCTAGAGCCACCCACCTTTTGGGTCGTGACCATTTAATCGACCAACATACAGTTCTTGTTCGTTTTCCTTGCTACCCGGCTCTGCCTGCCCGCCGGCTTGGGCTTCTATGTTCTTAGAAGTCATATTTTCTCGACCTCACTTCACTCTCAACCCACGTGAGGGAGAGAAAACAAGCCAGGCGGCTAAAGGAGGGTAGCTGGAAGAGGAGGTGTCAGAGAGAAGGATAGAAGATGAGTTAAGAGAGCGGAAATCGAACCCTCGCAGGCATATCTTACTTTTGCTGGAGGCAACAGTTGAATATTCCTGAAACTCGCTGTGTAACGAGTTTAGAGAGGTGAGATTGGAGGTCTCTGTAGAAAAAATATTTAATTCTTTCCAAAATCAGTTAATTTTACTCCACCAGTACTATAATCCCTATAATATTCCATTACAAGTTCTTTTTTTATTTCTTCAAACCTGCTTTCAAGTTCTTCATTCATCTCATTGGTTTTCATTTTTGAAATTATCTCTTCTTCGAGTTTTTCAATGTTTTTTGTATACCTTGTCCTCACTCTATATTCATTTACAAATATATCCACAACGTCTTCTTCTTTACTGAATATACCACAATCTAAACCATATTCGATTATATTTCTATAAGTTGTCTTTTTTTCTTTTTCCGAGTAATTCAATAATTCAACTTTAAACAACTTCTTCCATAAATTGTAATCAAATTTATTATCTTTCTTATCACATTTTAGGGTCAACACAGTTACGGTGTCTTTTAATTTTAACCACCTACTTGATGAGTATGTAAATGAAACTTTTCTAATATAGGGTTTGCCTTTTATTAGTTCATTATTAATATATTTTTCAAGCTCTGGATCAGAATGTCCATTAAAGTCCTCTTCTTTGGTTTTTTTATTTATATGGGAATACATTCTACAAGTATTACCACTACTTGATAAACCCCAAGAAATAAAATTTTCACCTAAATCTTCAGCAATATTTTGTAATTTATTCTCTTTCAACTGAAGTGAAGCAATGACAAAATCGTAACTTGAGTCTTCTGAACCGATCAGACTATCTAAATGAGTTTTTACGTCAAATTCTGCTTTATTATATTTTACAACATCTCTTTCTTGAAAAAATTCATTTAATTTTCTAAATAAACCAATTAGCAAGGTTCTTTCATATTCTATAAGAATACCTTTATCTTTATTACTAGATCCTATAAGCAAATCAAAATTTTTAAGTTTATAATAAATTAATGGCTCCGTTCTAATAAATGAGTATGACGGATTATCCATGAAAGCAGATATCATTATGTTAAATGCATCAATTTCTTCTAAATCCTCATTCATCTGAGATTTTATTAAATTTTCATATTCTTCAGATAAATCAATCTCCAATTTTTCTTTTTTTCCATCTAACTCTTTATCTAACTCCTCTTTTTTCTGGGATGAAAGTTTCTTGATTAGCTTATTACATTGTTTTTCATTAAGTCCGTTTGACGATCTCGGCATTAGGATCTACCCTCTCTATTAAAAATCTAAAAAATCGTAATAAACTATCAAATTTTGTATTGTATTTAGGTATCAATAAGAACCTTTCACCGTTGCTAGATAGCGATAAAATACCTCCATTCTTTTTGTCAACTATATTTCCTTCCATAATCAAAGAACCTTCTGCAGTAGTGTAATTATAAGGCATAAAACTTGAACTCTTCATTTGTTCTAAAAAAGTACTCCCGTCTTCATAATCAAGAGGATCTTTTAATTGTATATGTAGCTGCTTTTCCTCTAATTTCTCTCTTGTGTCTGTTTTTATTACGTCTAAAGTAGACGTTTTTATTTCTCTATTAATCTCGGAAACTTCATTTATTGACATTTTAATTAAGTTTTCATAGAAAAAGTTAATATTGTCTGGAAAAACATGAATGTCTTTTTTATTCAAAAGAATAAATTCTCCAGTGTTGTTTATTTTAATATTTGTTTTTGGAGGAATTTTAAACTCAAAACTAGTTGGTGTGATTTCATCTTCTTTTTTCCATTTTTCCAATTTTGAACGTGCATCATCTCCACGGTATTCTCCTTCTCCTTTTTTCCTTTTTAAACCCCTTCTTTCAGAGGCATAGTTTTCATAAGAAAAATATGTTAAGCTACTACCCCTTATATCTAATATTTTTTCTTGTATTATTTCTAAAAAAGATGGAGGTATCCAAAGATTATAAATCCCCTCTGTAGATTCAATTAATGATCCCATTGTTTTATATAGTTCATCAGACGAAGATAAAGTGAACAAGATTATATTTTCTAGACTTTCCGTAAAAAAGAGATAAACATAAACCTCCTTCTCTTGCTCATATTTTTCATATGTTGTAAATAATTCTAAAAATTCTCCTTGGTCATTTACTTGAAATGATTTTTTAAATATGTTTTTAATAATATATTTGCTTAAATCTGTATTTAAACATAAAGCCCTAAATTTTTTCCTCTTATCATTTTTTAATATAGACGAGACTTCTAGAAAAAGTTCTTCGATTGTGGCCCCTTCTAATTTTTTTTGCCCCATCGCTTAACTATATTTGAAAAGGGTTTTTAAAACTTTTCTATTAAATAAATCCGATTGAAATTTCTTAAAAAATTATTTTATTTGATAAACAATTTATAGTGTCTGTAAAGTTTTGTCATCTTTATGTAAAAATAAATGTATAAAAAGTATTTCCCTAAAATTAAATTCACCCCCTCAACTCCCGTTCCATCTCAGCTTCCCGTTCATCGATGATGTCAACGATGAAATCGGCATCGACCTGCTCCCTATCGAGGTACTTCCACGCGACTAGAAGCCCGGCCATGTCCAGCTGAGGGGCTATCCGTTTGATAAGCCCCTGAATGATAGCGTTCTCACTCATCGCTATCACCCAACTCGGACTCGCAGTCGGCTTTTTCGAGGGCTTTAAACACTCTGTAAGCCCTAACGTGCTTGCAGATGTTCCCTCCTCGATACTGGAAGTCAGGACAGGTGCAGAAGTTCTCTGTAACCTTGTACTCACCACCACCGTTCTGTGAGTGGATGGTCGCACCTTTCCGAGGGAGTGGTTCGACGTGGCCACCAAGGACTATTTCAAGAGCCTTGTGGCTCCTGCCCGATAGATCTATTTTAGACATCAGTATTCCCTCCTATTCTCAGGTTCGTTCGTATAGCTACCCACCTTTTGCCTGGTGGCTTCGGCTTGTTTGATTTTAGAAGTCATTCTTTCGACCTCACTTCACTCTAACCCACGTGAGGTCGTGATGGTAGCTGTAAAGCGGTTCTAACAATCTAAAGCCTAAGTGGAGAACGAACTAAAGGAGGGAAAATAGTCCAGAGAAGTGGTGGTGGAAAAGAGTAGAGAAACTGCGGAGGGGCATATTACTTTCTTCACATGTGAAGACAGTTTTAGCTCCCTCAACCGTGCTCGAAACGGTTAGTAGTTACGAAAATAATTCAATTATCTTTTAACAATATCATGAATATTATCAACGATATCCTCGATTAAATCAATATGTCCTTTTAATTGTGAGGGTAATAAATAAAACATATCTCCTACTTCAAAGCCATCATAAAACTTTGATAATTTATTATTATCTTCCTCATTATCGATTATTCCAATATTATGAATAATGATTTTTCTAATCGAGTATAACATATCCAGTTTACTAATATCTTCATTTATAAAACATTCTTGATTATGTTTTTTTATGAATTTTTCATTTGTTTCTTCTAAATTCCAAATATAATTTAGATCTGAAATAGCTTCCATATAAGTTTCAAAGGCAGTAATTGCAGTAACGATCGATTGTTGAGTTAATGTTTGATACAAAACAAAATCATTCCTTACCGAATCTCCAAATAACTTATCAGAAATTTCTTCTGGATCTACAAATCCAAAAAATTGTAAACCTTCATTTCTTAAATCACTATCAATTACATTTCTAATTTTATTATAATTCTCAATTTTTGAATAGAAATAAAGTATTTTAGATTTAGATATAGAGAATTTAAATTTTTCATATGTGGTCTCAAACTCATTATCAAACTCATTTGCATAATTTACTATAAATTCAATGTGTTTATAATCCATATTAGAAGATAGGTAGAAATGTATAAAAAAATATTGTTTATTATTATATTATAGATGGGGACTTAATATATTTTAACAATTTTTTCCCTCTCTCATATAGATCTGAATATGTCCATACCCTTACATTGTTCAGATAACTAGCAAATATTCTTCTTTCTCTTATGTCATCTGTTTCTGTCTTTCCAATTATAATATAGGCTCTAGGTTTCAGGACTAATTTTGATTTCATACGATCACAAATATGTAAATAGGTAAAAACCTGACCTATAGCTTCTGATAATTTTCTATTTGGCTTACTTCTTTTACGTGTCCTTTGGTCAAACAAATTCTCATTTGGACCTTTTAATTCAATTAAATCCCAGAACTCATCATACCTTTTTAACATCATATCAAATTCATAATTATATTTTTTTGTATTGGGAGGAAACCGGACTTTGGAATCAAGTTCAATATATTTTAAACCAAATAACCAATCAGCATTATTATCTAATAAAAAATTATGGACATGAGTTTCAGTCGTATCATTTTCATTAATTAAATCATTAAAATTTTTTAAAACATTGTTGTATTCTCGAATATTGTTTTTCATTAATTTAATCCTCTTTTTATAAGAATTCAATTCAACCATTTTTGCTGAGTTGACCTCTCTTAAATTTTGAATTTGTTCTTTAAGGTTTACTCTCTTTCTTTTTTCTTTTTTTAATCTCTTTTCTTTTAAATCTATTTCATCATGTAATTTATCTAATTCTTCTTGAGGTATTCTTACAAATGATGACCCAGGCATATTAGTACCTTTTATAGCTTCAACGATTTCGGATGTTGATGCCCATTCTTCCTCGGATCTGACATTATAAGAAGATCTTTGTCTCCATATTTTTTTATCGTCAATGTTTCTAGCCTGCCATCGTATTATTCTTACAATAGGTTCAGTCTTAAATTCATTTGAATCTCTTTCTCTTTCTAAAGCTTTATCAACTGTATACAACCAAACTCTATTACTAGCTTGTCCAGCTATATGTCTCTCAATGGTTTTATAATATTCTCGTTCTTCAAATTGACGTCTATCATAACTTTGGATAACCATTCAAAATCACCTTAAACATACTAAATAATTTTAAAGCCATCTCAAGTCTACATAAAAGAACAATCTGTTAAAGATTTTTCTATTTCCTCACCCCTCGCCCCTCCCAGCTATCGCCTTCTTCTCACCGCACTCACCACACACAAAACACCTGACCGCCTTCGGTCCGGCGGTACTCATGTGTATCAAGGTCTTGACCTCCATCTCGGTACTACACTCAAGACATTCCATTCCCTCTTCTTCCAATTCCTTAACACATCCACCGCAGCACACACTCTTATCAGTATCTTCCAGGATTGTCCAATCCTTATCCCTAAGATATTCCTGAGTCCCGATAACTCCCTTCCCGCACCTATCGCAGGTTACATCGAGTATTCCGCTTGATTTCCGCTTCCAACTAATCTGATGACCTCCCTGACTCGTTATAGATCAAGGAACGTCTTCCGAGATGCCCCGCAGTTCGGGCACCTCACCCAATCATCGACCGTCATCCTGAACTCGCACTCTGAACATTCCTTCTTTACCTTCCTTTCATTATCTTTCATATCATCAACTCTCCTTTTTAGATCTACAATCCTCTCTCGGCAGATTCGACCCGATGATCGTATTCTTCCCTAGCCCTATCCTTGTTGTAGAAGTACTTCACATCTTCTCTACGGGTGAACCCTTTCCCGTAATCAAACACAGTTTCGACGACCCACATCATACCGGTATTCCTTATGTTGTGGTCTATGCTCTGCGGATGTAAGCTCGTGTAGTTATCCTCTACGGACTCGGATCCGGTCTCCGACCATCCCGCTCCATGGTTACTGTAAGGACAATACTTCGGAAAAAAAGCCTCCATCGCCTTCTTCCCCACTTCGACCTCGATCTTACAGGTCTGGTTCTTGCACCTGTGACAAACAAAAACCTTCCTTCTTCCCTCGCCTTTTTCTCCATCCATCGAAAAACCATCCCTAATACCTCTTCCCTCGCTCCTTCTTTCGTCTGACGATCAACTGATTTTCATCTATCCTTACCTCGACCTTCTCATTCTTCTCAAAAGGGAATTCTGAATCATTTCCAACTATTGAGGGAACATAGATCATCCGTCCGTTTTTCTCGTTCTCGTATACGGTTCCAACGCCTTTTAGCCCCATCTTATTTTTCTCCTTTTTATATTGTCATATTTTACTACTTTTTAAACAGCCGATATGGTAAAATAAACCAAGTTTATATATATTATTGAAAACTTAATATAATTTTGGAGAGAATGTCCAATATATATTTGGAGATACTGTAGAAAAGAAGTAAAAATTACCTTTTAACTGTTAAGCTGATCCACCAAAAATTATCCCTAATCGTCCTCTTCTTCGCAGGATGAAAGCACAACAGAGTCACCCTCGATCGAAACTTCTATCTTCTCACCCGCTTTAAATGGAAAACCAGAATCCCCACCAACTGAACTCGGAATGTAAGCTCTCGCACCAGCGGACTTATGCTTGTAAATCCTTCCTTTGCCTTTCAAAGCTATGCTAATCACCTCGCTGTATGACACGGTGTGAAAGATAGGTTGAATAAAAGACCTTCGTGGTAAATATGCCACACAATGTATAAAAAAATAAAACATATCCTTAATGGGATGACCGTTATCTTACCTCACGTCTCCGTCATAATGGGCAAGAGGGCTTACACTGATGGAAGAGTCTACATTGGCAAGGGGTACGAAGGTAAGGATGTACTATTCGTCGTTTCTCCAGATTTTCAGAATGGATCGATAAATGCTGAGAAATGCACCATCGAAGAGCTGTGTTTGAAATACAATGGAATAGGGCTCAGAACTGTTGGAGAGGATGGTCGTATAAGCATCGGGAGACCTCATAAAGGTGAGTGGGCCGTACTCCTGATCTTAAAGGACCTTTCGAAGGAGAAAAAGAGGGAGATCGAAGAGGTTGTGGAAAAAGGGAGTGAGTGAAAGAATCCAAGATGCGAAGTCCCTCTTATTGTGAGCTTTAAAGATGCCGAGTGAAGAGGGCAGGGAATGAAGCATGAAAGAAGCTCAGGGCGGTTCCCTGCCCCTCTCGGCACACGCTCACTATAGTTGGAAGGAACCTTTGTTGTGGATGCAAATACACAACCATGGTTCAATCCCTCTTTTTCGATGAAAGTATATAACCGTTACTCAGTCCAGAAAGATTATTTTTTTGCTAATACACAATAATAGAGCAATCAAAATCATTCTAAAAACATATATAAAGGATATATGAGATATAGTATTAATGGGCAGGAAAAGGTTACTAGACATATTTAAAGGGAATTATGATATAGTATCTTTCTTAATTCTAGCCATATTGGTATCAAGTTCATTTACAAATATTTACTACCCACAGGATACGATTATCGGCACCAAAAACAAATCAAATATTCTCCTGTCAAAAGATAATGAAAACAATGATCCAGTGAATTTAAGTTATAACCACACAAAGGGCCATAATAATCCCACGCATAATTTTGATATTAAAACACTTACCCTTATCACAGGACACAAAATAAATATAATCGAAAAAGAAAACAAAACAATTTATCAAACCATTGGAAATTACGAAGCACAAATATTAAAATCGGATAAAGAAACATATGTGTTTCCAGACAATCTAAAGCTTAACAAATATGATAAGTCCCTATTCAATATAGATTTGCTCGTAAACCTAAGTCTAACGGATGATAATACTGATTTTACACCTGTCATACTTCATTTTGAAAGAAGTTACGTTGACGAAAATAATGATAAAATAAATTCCGTAATTACGTCTTTACCCGGTTACAAAACACAGAAAAAACTACCAAGTATAAACGGGTTTTCTGGATCTGTCAAAAAAGATAACACAGATTTATTCTTCAGAAAGTTACAATCCATTAGATCGGTTGATAAGGTTTACCTGGACAGACGTGTAAAGTTAAATTTGGATAACTCTGTTAAAGGTATAGGGGGTGAAGATGCAAAAGAGAAATACGGAGTATCCGGACAGGGGGTGACTGTCGCGGTCCTAGACACTGGCATAGATGACTCACATCCGGACCTTGATGAGGGAACCGTTATTTTAGGGAAGGATTTTACCGATGACAACTCAACCGAAGACGGATTCGGTCATGGAACCCACGTAGCTGGCATAATCGCTGGAGATGGTGATGCAAGCAACGGTCTTTACAAAGGCGTAGCACCCAACTCCAGTTTGATTAACGTAAAAGTTCTAAACAACGAAGGATGGGGATACGAATCTTGGGTTATTAACGGTATCGAATATGCGGTAAATAATTCAGCGGACATAATAAGCATGAGCTTGGGTAGTGGACCGAGAGAAGACGATCCCCTTGCCCAAGCAAGCGATTGGGCTGTTGAACAAGGGGTAGTCGTGTGTGTATCTGCTGGGAATTCAGGAAGGGAATATCTCACTGTTAAGTCACCCGGTATCTCACAGCGGTCTATCACAGTAGGTTCGATGAGCCAACAACATAATTCACCCAATTCGTTTTCATCACGTGGCCCCTCACCTTTTACTTATAAAATTAAACCGGACGTATTAGCTCCAGGATACGAAGTGATTAGTGCCAGGGCTTCTGGAACCAGCATGGGAGATCCGGTAAACGATTACTATACAGAAGCTAGAGGAACGAGTATGTCTGCACCTCACATTTCCGGAGCAGTAGCTTTGATGTTAGAAGCAAATCCCGGCTTAACTCCGAATAGAATAAAAAATAGATTGATATCCACCTCTAAACCTTTATCACCTAATCTTTGGGACGTATATGTTCAAGGTGGTGGACTTATTAACGTGAGCAGGGCGATCGGAACGGATATAATCATATCTAATGCTACCAACAGTTTAGGCTGTTATTCACACAATGAAACCATACACAGAAACATAACTATTGAAAATATAGACGACGTTTCCCACACCTATGACACAAATGTAAGCGTCGTAAATGTCTTAAATGATGATCAGGGATATGCAGAAATAAGTCCAACCAATTTCACGGTAAACCCGGGTGGTAATGTAACATTGAATCTCACCGTACATACAAACACTTCAATAGGCTATTATTCGGGCAGAATAACGTTTACAGATGGTGTTGAGGAATATACAACAATATTTGGCTATTCCAGAAACTATAATATAACGATCAGAAAAGAGCCTATGCAGGGTACTTCAGTCGAAAACGATATCTTAACAATATTTACTCACGATTCTGGGAGATTTCTTCGTTTCGAAGTTAAAAATAAAACAGTGCCTTATCTGTCATACGAAAGTAATTTAACATTTATTACTTGGGGGAGAGATGAAAACACAGGTGACGTTATTAATATTGTAAAAGAGGTCACAATAAAATCTAGTGGTGAAGTCATATTATACGAAAAAGACACAAGTCCATATACCTTAAATATAAGTGAATTGAAAAATGATTATGACCATTGGGAAAATCAAAGTCTTGAGATAAAAACCAAAACATCTCAAATACAAACAGGACTTAGAACTTCTTACATTTATTCAAGAACCGTCCGTCTATCAAATTCATCTGATCATGTTGTAAGTCTTGAGTTTTTACTTAGTCCTACTGAATATAGTACAGAGTTCAAAAACTTGGTATTCGATACACCCGTACTATATTCGCTGACATACAATACAGTGGGTGTAGACGGGGCAAAAACATTCTATGTTGAAAAGGATAAACTTGCGAAAGCAAATATCACATATTTCAAGTCTTTTCCAGGACAAAACTTGTATATGCATATTCTAACTCAACAAGAAGCCTATACATTCGATTTCGGTTGTGGTGGATACCTTAATGGAAGATCATTTCAAACTTTGTATATGACTCCAAATAACATAACCTACTGGCCTTGGTTGTTCTATCTTTTTCCAGAATATAAATGGATACAATTTAAAGTTTGGGAACCTTTCAACATGGGAGAAAGATTTAATAGTAATATAAATAGGAATCCTCTTACAATATTATTAAATTCGTGGAATCTCAATGAATCTGGGTTATCATTCGATGTGTATTTTCTTGGAGATCAAAAGCCTGACCGTTTTAAATATGGTTCTCATACACCAAATACATGTATTGTCGATTGGAATAATGTAACTATTTACAATGAAGATAATTGTGGAGACGAAATAAAATTCGAAAATGATACAGTTGTATCAGTGGGAGATGTTTTCAATATTACATTGATTGGAAATAATACCAATTTCAATCTTTCCACAACCAGTATTTCAAGACTGAGTACGACTTACACGGCAACCGGTAGCAATCATCCTCCTGTTATAACTAACATACATCTAGTTGATCTAAACACAAACAACACCATCGTAAAAAATCCAACACAACCAATAAAAGCATACATAGATATAAAAAACCAGTCCTCTGAATTACCTAAAGTAATGTATGCAATGGACACAGCAGAAGAACCTTGGGAAAATTCCAGCGGATGGTTCGAAGCAAATGTGCAGAGAGTTAACAGCACTCGATTCAATGTCACATTTTATCTGCCAAGATATGACGGAACCATAGATTTGGCAATCTCAGCTGAAGACGATTATGGCAACACCATGAAAACAACTACGTTCGATGCTTTCAGGTTCACTTCTATAGGTCCTTATATCACGGATTACACCGTAAAAAATGCAACAACTGGAGATCCATTCACTTTCCAAGCAGGGGTAGAAGATGAAGAAGGTCTACAGGAGGTTGGTTTACAGTACTGGTATGGAGATAATTTATCAGACAGCACTAATGTATCGATGTCAAACAGTGAAGGTGATAATTGGACCCATAATATCAATATCTCAAAATATTCTCTAGACCCGTTGAAATACATAATCAACGCAGTGAACGACAGAGGTATATCTGCTGAATCTGAACAGTTTACAGCAGAGATAAAAGATAACGATAAACCGACGATCCAAAACAATTGTCCCAACAGCGCAACTAGTGGTGAACAATACACATTCAATGTAACGGTAGAAGACAACATAGATGTTAGTTATGTGAATGTTAGTTATTATACTGACACAGGTGGTTATATCAATGAATCTATGACACGTACTTCCGATAATTTCTATGAAAAAACCATAACTCTACCGTCATCTACCAAAAGTTTTTGGTATAAAATAGCGGTTGAAGACTCATCAAATAACCTGGAAAACACAGACAAAATATATGTCATGGATAAAAAACTACCGGTCATAACGGATAAATCTAAAAATTCAGCAACTACCGGAGACGGATATAGTTTTGAAGCTGACATAGAAGACAACAGAGGGGTAGATAGCGTTCATATTAATTATCAAACCGATACCACCCCTATCAAAAATTCGACTATGATATCTGCAGGAAAATCCAATTACTATCGTGATATCGAAATCCCTTCGAATGCATCGGTATTAAAATACTATATCTGCAGCAGGGATATAAGCGGTAACTGGAATAAAACCGTAGAGATGGAGTTGCCGGTTAGAGATAATGACCCTCCTGAACTAAAAGATTTACGTACCGATCAACCAACGACCGGAGATATTTTTGTTTTAAACGCTTCAGTAGAAGACAATATAAAGGTACATTCTTCTTATCTTAGTTATGGGACTGATGTGAGTGAAACAATCAACGTTAGTATGGAAAAATCGAAAAATAATCTATTTTACAAATCCATAGAGATACCTTCGAATGCTACTGAATTGCACTATCACCTATCAACTAGAGACGATGCAAACATCTGGACGACTACAGACGAAATATCAATAAATATAAAGGACGACGATAGCCCAGTAATAACGTATTTATCACATGTTAACGGTACAACTGGAGACACTTATACAATTAAATCCAATGTGACGGATAACATAAACGTCTCAAAAGTCCAAAGCGAATTCTGGTTCGAAAATGACTCAAAATCTAAACATAATATCAGTCTTGATAAAGTAAACAACAATATGTGGATCTATAACCTAACTCTGCCTTCAAATTCAACGCCAAATCTTTATTATTATATTTCTGCGAAGGACACATCTCAAAATTGGGTACGTGAAGAAGTCAAACAAGTAACCGTCAAAGATAACGACAGACCGATAGCTAACGCCGGTGATAACGTAACAGTTAAAATGGGAGAAACCGTCATTTTTAACGGATCCAAATCCTACGATAATATCCATATAACAGAGTATAAATGGACTCTTTTAATAAACGGATCTGAAATCCGCTTAAATGGAATCACTCCTTCGTATTCATTCAATAATTCTGGTAATTTTACGTGTATACTTACTGTGAAGGATTCTGCAGGGAATGAGAGGAGTGACAATATGACCGTTAGTGTAAAACCATTAAAATTAGGTCAAAGTAATGATAATGAGGATGACTATCCTCAACAGGATAACGATACCTCTTATTGGTTAATAATACTGATGATTGCTTTACTATTATTAACTTCACTATCAGTGATTTTATTACTGAAGAACAAAAGAAAACCAGACAAAGAACAAAAAGATATCTCGGGTAGCCAGGAAGCAAAATAAAGAAAAAGAGTTTTTAGTAGTTAACCGTCCAGTCTACCTTCTGCTCAGCCGAGTTGTAGACCCAGTACCCTTTTCCAGCGGTCATGGTACATGTAGATAAATCGTATATATATTCCAGGTTATACTCCCGGCTGCCGTTGAACACACCGATCTTCGAGACATCCAAAGGCAGCGTATCACTCGCCAGTCTGCCCGTCGAAGAGGGATAACCGACCATGTTCCATCCTGGAAGTAGGGGGATAGTAGTGGTAGAAGGTATTGTGCCGTTCACAGTTAGATTGTCATCAGCGGTCATATGTATCCACAGACTCATGGTGTGATTCCAACTTTTGAGGCCGTTAAAATGTGAAGCCCTCGTTGGAACATAAGTCTCCCATTCGGTCTCCTTAGCATAGTAATACATTACTTTGTCATAGTTTCCCGAGATCCCGTTGTCAGCATCTTCAAGTATGGATTCTAAATCATCGTTCAAAGGCGTAATGTTGAAAGAAACGTAGTTCCATCCTTCGCTGTTTCCTCCAGCGAAGAGATCTATCGTATATGTGGGAGTCGTACTCCATCCTATGGCATAGACATTTCCATCGGCGGAACCGATGTAAACGGTCCCGTCAGAAGCGATGGCAGGAGAAGACCAGACTCTG
Organism: Thermoplasmata archaeon; assembly: GCA_046484045.1. Lineage (GTDB taxonomy): Archaea > Thermoplasmatota > Thermoplasmata > Halarchaeoplasmatales > Halarchaeoplasmataceae > CAZHUM01. Next base: position 22,829 of record JAWOBZ010000060.1, read on the forward strand.
TCACCAGTAGAATTATTCCATTTCTCTGTTCCATCTGGGCTCAGGGCATATATCTTATTGTCATCCGAACCGAAGTAGATGGTACCATCAGAACCAATAGTGGGTGATGAATCAACATCATTTCCAGTGGTAAAATTCCATCTCTCTGTTCCATCTGGATCGATCGCATAAAGTTTATTATCAGAGGAACCAACGTAGATCGTGCCATCAGAATTGATCGCTGGAGAAGACAGAATATTATCACCTGTGGTAAAATTCCATCTCTCAGTACCATCTGGATAAACAGCGTATAACTTATTGTCATTACTACCTATATAGACAGTACCATCCATTTCTATCGCAGGCGAAGAGTCGACATAGTTTCCTATATAAAATAACCACTTTTCGGAACCATCGGGGTTAAAAGCATATAGGTTATAATCTGGTGAACCGATATATATCGTCCCATCACCGGCAATTGCCGGGGATGAAATAATAGATGATGAACCTATTTCATTATTCCATTTTTCAGTACCATCTGGATTAAGAGCTGTTAGATACCCGGCTGGAGGTAAAGGGAAATTAGATTGTAATGTGCCTAAATAAATCGTTCCATCATCACCTATCGCCGGTGATGAATAGATATTTCCATCCGTCTCATATGTCCAATTAAATGTTCCATCTGGACGTATAGAATAGAGTGTATCTCCACCTCCGACATATATGTTTCCATAATCATCTAATGCTGGAGAATTCCTAACGTTCCCAACAGTCTGATAGCTCCATTTCTCCGTTCCGTCCGGATTGATAGCGTACATGTAATGGTCACCGGATCCGGTGTATATCGTACCGTCACCGGCTATGGCGAAGGAACAGTTGACTCCGCCGCCTGTTGTAAAATTCCACTTCTCCGTTCCATCGATATGACTCGTGTCGTAAGGACTCAGTCCTGTGTTCTTCTGATCATGACCAAAGCAGGGCCATGGAGTAGAGCCAAGTCCAGAAGTCATCGAATATTCAATTCCTTTAATAGGTTCAATATTATCATTATCTTTAGGAGTAATATTATGTTCCGTAGTGTAAACTCCAGACACAGCGCTTACTAGCAAACATAAGCAGACTATTGATACAGCAAATAGTAGATTGTTTATTTTCATTTGTTCATTTCCTTCTTTAGCAGTAATCCCACCTTTGGAAAGGGGGGGGATGACATCCCCTGTCTACAACTATTAGATATTCTACTGTACTTACAGTTCCATCATCATCCGTTACAGTTAATGTAACAACGTATTCACCGGCTTCGGAATATTCATGGTCAACGTACATGCCCGTTGCATTGCTACCATCTCCAAAGTCCCAATGATAGGAAACGATTTCCCCATCTGGGTCGTAACTACCCAAAGCCGAGAAGTGATACAAATTCTCACTTCGTAGAGCTTTTGAAAGAGCTTTCTCTAGATAGTAACTTTTACGTTGATCAAATCCATCTACTGTTTTAAATACATCCCTGACTAACTTGAATGAACCTTCTTCGGACCATAAAAGAACACCAACAGGATTAGCTCCTCTGTGTGTTGCGTTGTATATGAGATCCATTGTGTAATTACGTCCCTTGTATATCTCTAAAGGCTCAGTGATCGTATTTGGTTTACCAGTAGTTCTAGTAACATTCATACTCTTAATTGGAATGCCGTTCTCATAGATTATACAGGTAACAGTATTATCTTTCCTTCCCTTTATGCCCAATGTGACTTTTAAATCTCTGTATATGTGTATATCCGGTCTTGGTGCGTAATTGACGTTAATTGTTTTGGTAGAAGCACTCAGATATCCGTTTGAAGGGTCTGTATCGTTATCAACTACAACATAAATTGTATGTTCTCCTCCAGGGATGTTATCCCAATTAAACGTTAGGTTGATACGCGACTTGGGTTCAATAGATGATATTGTTTCATTTCCGATATGATAAATATCTGATGTCGCATAAGCTCTAACATATAGATCCGAGAGAGTCGTATAGCCTGTATTGAAAACCGGGACGGTAAACGTTAAAGAATCACCCTCATTGAGTGACTCGGTACCACCAGCCAACTCAATATTCGAAGGTATGGCATTAAGGTCGGGCATATTATCTGTAATAAACCATGTTACATCTGCTGTTGTATATAGCCAGTAACCTTTACCAGTTTCGAATTCAAAACTCTCTGGGGTGTAAGAGTACGAGACACCATATTCTGCAGTCGGATCAGGGTATCCGATTTTTTCAACTTCGGAGGGCAGATTATTATTGCCCATATGCATGCACGGATAACCAACCATATTCCATTGACCACTTGGGTCCCCATACAATTTTATCTCTTCTAATTGATTTATCCTACCCGTTACCATTAATACTGCGTCACTATTCATCCGTAAATCGATCCAAGTTCCCATAGTTTGGTCTATATCATAAAAGTCATTGTATTTCCATTTTCGACCTGGTTCATACGTTTTCCAATCGTCTGTCTTAACATCATAATACATAGCTTTTTTAAGGTCAGAATTAGAAACGTCATTTTCATTTATAATGGTCTTCATTACTTTAGTTATATTAGTATCTCTAGGTTTAGAGGGGAGAGATATAAAATTATCACCATCATGAAGCTCTAAATTGTATTTAGTCGCTATTTCCTGATTATTTATAGCAAGATTACCTAGATGGTCCACTGCACCAACGGCATAGAAATAATCGTTAGTATCTCCTTCGTATCCTGTTTCCATATCCGTCCAAGTAGATGTGCCTGCATCAACCGTATCTATAAGTGTATAACCAGTATCAAATGTAGTGGTGCGATAGATGTTATAATGGTCTACATCGTCGTCTCCAGCACCATCGTCGGGAGAGAGTTCCCATGATAATATAACGGGATAGTGATCGGGGATGTTTTCTATTATCTCCATGTGGTCAATATTCAAAACATCACGATCTGGATCGTTAGGAGGATCAACTGTATCTTCTATCCATATAAGTACCTCATCATGTCCTTTAACAATATTTGGATTCATTGCAAATTCAACATAGTCATCATTTTCAGAAGTTTGTATTATTCCAAACATTCCATACTTATCAGGGGAACCCGGTACGGAATATAAAACATTGAAGCTCTCTCCACTTGTATACGCATTAATTCTAAATTGGAATAAAGTTCCATGAGGGTTTATCGGGATGGTATATTTCATCTCAAGGTCATGTCCCGTGGGTGTCCCATACGGAGATGTCTCTTGTATAACATGATATATATCATCTTCCGCATGTGTATCAAGAACCGAACCGTTAATACTTTGACCTATGTTAATATCGCAACTGTCGGCAACTCTTTGATAATCGTCTGCTTCGGTATAAGCACCTAATTCGCTGTACAGATTTGTTATTAAAGATGGTGCTTGTGTGTCTACGGTGATCCCATTAGATGAAAATGTCCAACCAGAGGTGTGACCCAATTTGTCTGTCGCTCTCACATGGTAATAATATGTTTTTCCGTTTTCTCCCCAATTTACATTTATCGATGTTGCCAAATCAGAGATAGTTATTGGATTCCAAGCACCGTTATCAATCTTTTCCTCAAGTTCATACTTCTCTATACCTATACCGTTGTCATCGCCAGTCCAGTACACAACAAATTCACCGTCTTTGTCGTAATCTTTATCAGGACCGCCTTCATAGTCAGCTTCAATCGGTACGGTTACTATGGGTGCATTTTGGTCGATTCTGATTGTTATAGTATCTACTGCTTCTTCGTTTCCTGCATTATCTTCAGAGTAATATTCTACAGTATGAATTCCATCTGAGGTGAGTGTAAATGAATTGCCGATCTGTTCACTTCCATCGTCAATTGTATAGTATGTATTATAGACTCCGGACAATGAGTCTGTGCTCTCCAGATAAACATCCACGTCTGTGGTATACCAGAATTCACCATCGACCACCTGACCAGATCCACTGAGATAAGGAGTTGTTTCAGGGTTGACTCTATCCAAGATTATAGAATCATCATCGTATATTCCAACATTACCCGCGGCATCTCTTGCCAGGAAGAACATATATCGATCTCCATCCGGTTCTGAATTTAGTAGTGTTTCTGGTAGTGTTTCCTGATAAGTCATCCAATCCGACCATGTTGCATCGGCTGGATTACTTGTATATCCTTTTCCGATCCTCATCTCCGTAACACCTGAACCGCTATCTGTGGCATAAAGAAATAGAGTAACGTCTCTAGTATTGGTGTAAGTATCTCCTCCATTGATATCAATAGATGAATCAGTTGGATCGGTAACATCCACTTCGAAAGTAACACTGTCAGAACCAACGTTACCTGCATTATCGAAAGCTCTTACATCTACGGTATGCTCGCCTTCACTCAATCCATTATACTGATGGCTTGTAGCAGAATCCGGTGTCTCCCAGGATCCACCATCAATCCTTATTTCAGAGTAATCGATACCCGAGCCTCCATTGGTAGCTGTCCATTCAATTGTTACATCAGTTGAACCGATTGCTTCATTTGGCTGGGGTGAGGTAATGTCAACCGTTGGGGCAGTGGTATCTACTGTAAAATCAACTCGATCAGTGGCATAATTTCCTGCGTTATCGTACGCTCGTACCCTGACTGTATGACTTCCATCAGATAAACCTGTGAATGTGTGTGAAGTAGACGTGCCTTTGTCTATCCATGAACCAGCATTCAACTGTATCTCATAATGGTCTATACCTGAAGTTCCGTCACTTCCAGACCATTGTATGTCTACTGAACTCGAACCGATGTAAGCATCATCGCTCGGGGAAGTGATAGTGATAGTGGGATCAGTCGTATCAACTTTAACAGTATAATAAGAACTGTAACCCAAGTTACCTGTGATATCTCTAGCTCTGAATTTGATTATATTTTGATTAGTTGAATCCTGATTAAATGGAACATTATACTCGGTTGCAGTCACTTGAGAATCACCGTCGTTACCCGATACACTATCGACCGATGTCCAGCTATTTTCCCAGGAACTTCCTCCGTCTATGCTGTATCTATATTTTACCGTGCTTACATCAATTCCTCTAAAACTATCAGATATGTCTACACTGCAATCTGGATGTTTATCTGAATTCCACCAACCTGTGGGTTGGAAATTCGAAAATGATGGATGTGATCCATCATAGATGATATCATCATACATCGTGTATGATTGACCGTTATCATCCCACTGTTCACAATACACTCCTTTTGTACCATCACCATAACTTAGTGTCCAAGACTTCGGTGAAGACCACGGTTCAGGCTCAGACCAGACTGTTTTTGCTTTGTACTGGTCTATTCGAAATCCCCATGCAGGATTATCTCTTCCATCTCCCCATCCAGACAGAGTACCGTCGGGTACTATCTCAATGTATGCTTTATCACCAGATATGCCTGTGACCCACTCACCACCTTCAGCATGTGAGATTATACCAGTATCCTGCCAAACAGGTGTTCCAGAGTCCCATCCACTTTGATCATAAATATTAAGATAATCGTATGGTGTATAGTCATCCTCCATATCCATATCTTCTATATGAATTTCCAATTCCTGAGCTCCTCTATCTTCAATCGTATATAGCGCCGTGCTATAATCATCGTATGGATGGTTACTTTCTAATTTTGGACTTAAAATCCTAGTTTTCCAACTTGCAGAATCACCTGCGTTACGGAAGTGCATATTTGATGATATCTGTGGTACTGTCAATGTCACACCTCTACTAGTAGTATAGTCGTCATCATTATTAATCATGAATGCTGGGCTAGCGGCATTACTCATCACTAGGGCATAATCTTGATTCGCTGTTCCATCATTGTTAGCATCTGCAGGTACATTCTCACCTATGATTTTTACAGTGTAAACACCTTGTTGTAGTTGGCCGGGATGTATGTAGATATTTTCTACATTATTTTGATCGTCGTAACCATCACTGTTTTCATCAAAATCGTCCATACATCCTACATTTGGTTCTGTCCATCCATTGTCACTGTAGCCATCATTGTCCCCATCAAAAGCATTCCCAATGTATGTAGTAGATCCATCCGGTGCTTCTAATATTAAATTTAAATCATTAACTAATCCACCTTGTATATCTGCATACATATCAGTCCACACAAGAGATATTTTTAAAGGATGTGAATCATCCACATACTGAACTTTATATTCATCTATCTCACTTGTTTCTATTAATGAATTTTGATCTATAAGTTCGAATGGGACCTCAGAATCGATAACATGAGGGACGTACATTCTCCCCCAACCCTCATGTTTGTTCGGTATATAATCATCTACAATTCCATCATCCCTGTGATCCTCTTTTAAAGGTATAGCTGTATTTATTAGTAACGCTTTTATCATCGCTGGACTGGGTGGTGGACCTTGTGTGTTTATATACCATTCATATATTAAAGTAGCACCCCCAGCAGCTGTGGGAGCCGCCATCGAAGTACCACTAGCCCATGCATATCTATTGTCTGGTGTGTATAAACCATGAAGAGTTCCAGCACTTGGATCAGGTGAATGTTGTGATAATATAGCCTGACCGGGAGCTACTATGTCGGGTTTAATCCTGTTATCGTATAATGTCCATCCTCTAGAAGAAAAATCAGCAATTTTATCAGGATTTATTCCAACATCCTCAGATACAAGGTGACCATAATCAATGGAGTCCGGCATATAATTTTCAGTTGCTCCTACAGCAATTACATTTTTACCATTTGCAGGACTCCTTGTATTTGTTTCTTTGTCAAGGGATTCACCTTCATTACCTGCAGCTGCAAGAATGCATAATTCTTGATTGCCTGGAGAATCATCGTCAGCATCTCTTACTGCTCTATCATAATCTTGATCAGTTTGTGTATAATCACCATAACTCTTATCACCCCAGGAATTTGAATGAATAACAACCCCATTCTGAACCGCATCTTTAGGGATGATATAACGGCTAGGTACATTAAAAGCTCCATCAGCATCATCTAGAAACTTTTGAACGAAAATATCTGAGTCATATGCCAACCCCATTCCAGTATAATATGGTCCAAAACCAGCATATTGCTCGTCTGTCCCATGATATGTATCACCAATAAATAAACCTGCAACATGTGTACCATGGGCATTTCCATCACTCCAATCACTTGGATCTGGTCCATAACTCATACCTCCAATTACACGACCGGTAAAATCAGAATGTCCTGCTGAACCAGTAGTACCGTCTCCTAGGCCGGTATCTGCAAAACCCACTCTTATTCCATCTCCAGTATAACCTAGATGATTAACATATGCACCATAATCACCTGTTTGTCTGTATGGCGTTGTTGGATCGTTATCATCATCATGCTCTAGAACCCAACATCCTCCTCCAACTATTTGCATTCCTACCTCATCTGCGATGGTAGCTTTCTTATATTGAGATATTTGATAGACATTATCTATATTGGCAATATCATTCAAAATGGATGTATCAGAAATTTTTGCGAGGATACTATCACCGACAGTTACGGAACTAGAATCAAATCTAGAGATAATAGAAAATTTTGTGGAGTATTTGTATGTTGGACCAATCCTAGTATTGGGAAATAATTTGATTATGATTTTTCCAGGTTTAATATCTTCTACCAATTTATAATCAGGATGGTAAATACCTAACCAATCAACAAAATCTAGGTCGTTTATTTTAGGTTTTATTTCTGGATTCATTCTGACTATATAGGCGTAATTTGGTATATATTGAATTATTTTAACACCAAGATTCTCAAGATATTCTCTCCATTCGTTTTGTATAGGACCATTAAAATGAATTATATAATTTCCTATATCTGAATTAAAGGATTTCTGCTTCAAATCAATAGGAATATGAGGTTCTCCTTCTTTAATGTTAAAGATGTGTTTACCAATCCGTATTTTATTTTGGTAAGGTATTTCTATATGAGATAAGCCATTTACATCCTTAGTATATTCATTATTATTTTCTGATGTTTTCGCAGATACTGACTCAGTGAATAATGCATTACTAGCGATTAAAACTGAAATTACCAATAATACAATTATCCCTATGGTACCTAACTTTTCGATTTTCATAATATATCCCCGAAATATGCAATGATTTAGTAATATATAATAATT
>JAWOBZ010000022.1:0-18630 GCA_046484045.1 Thermoplasmata archaeon
ACCTCTTCTTCCTTTTCTATATCCTCTTTCTTCGGTTTTTTTCTCAGTTTCTTCAAAGGCTTACCCTTTTCGCCCTCGATGTCAATCTTTCCGTCGGTGTTTTTGATCAATTCATCGATATCCACATTGGTGTGGACCCTTACAAGAAGTTCTTCCATGGAATCCAATGATTTTATCTTGTTTAACGCTTCATGGCCTTCTAGCTTTTTGCCCGATGGTGTGTATAATATGGCATTCCTGGGCCGGCCGTCTTTCAAAGTAATGTAACCTTCCAGTTGATCGGCGACATCTACTCTGATGTAACCGTTAAAGGTGTACTTTCTAAGTTTAGTTAGGAGTGGGATTAGCTCTTCTGCTCCTTCTTTCTCTTGAATTTTTAATCCGACTGGGAAATTTTCTTTTGACACGGCAACCGCTAAACTGACTACACAATTAAATATGTTTTCTACAAAAATCCAAAAAAAACTTAACTATCGTTGTTGATATGGCTTCGATGAAACTGATGTTCACTCAGTGCCCGAGGTGTTATGCTTCTTTCTACGAGGAGGTAGGAGATGAGTACAGAATTCATTTGAAATGTCCATACTGTGGATACACGTACTTTGACCAAGCCGCACCTGAGCGTGTAGAGGATGTTGACTTTTACTGGGAAGTCTATTCAGGACTTTACCCGCATCCAAAAGATAATATAGGCAACCCTGGAGTCAATCGCATCATCAGTTTGGTCCTGGCGGCATCTATTCCTTTCTTCCTGTGGCCTTTTTATAACTTCTTTAAACTATTCCGAGAAGATTTATTGATATTATCAGATAACCAAAGCATTGTGGGCCTTCTATTGGCTTCAGCGATATTTCTTTCCTTCGTCATCGCTGGATCCGTTAGCGCTTGGAAAAAATATTCTTTCCCAATAACTCTCTCTGGAGGTGTCTTTGCGGTGCTCGATTCGATGCTCCTGGGCTTCCTCGTTTCAGAGAGTGCGTACCTCACTGGAGAATCCAATAACTGTTTCATCTATTTTATTACCTTCGTATTGTCTTTCGTGGCTATATTTCTCACCGCTAAAAACAAAAAGGGTTTTTCAAGGGGTTACTAAAGAGCTTAAAAGTGATAGAGATAAAACAGGTACAAAAAATATCCCGCCAACATGGCAGCACCCTCTCTACGTGAAATTTTATGGCCAGTATACATGAATACAGTGAGTATCACGCTCGCCGCCAACATGATCATTATATTGGGTATGATCTCCCCCGTGAAATTGAGTGGGGATACCACTGCACAGATGCCGAGGACCATCAATATGTTAAAAATATTAGAACCGATCACGTTTCCAATGGATATGCCAGACTCTTTCTTGTAAGCTGCCATGGAGGATGCGGCCAACTCCGGCAGCGAAGTAGCTAGAGCGATGATAGAAAGGCCCACGACACCTTCAGAAAGGTGGAATTCCTCCATATAGAAAATACCCCCGCGTATCATCATCTCCGAGCCGAGTACGATCCCGGCGATGCCCAAAACGATCTTGCCTACATCTCTCTTCGTATCGTAATCCGTCACATCCATATATTCCTCATCCTGGATCTCCTGGCGTATGAGAACGCGCTCGTCGGAATGTACGGCGATATAAACGAAAAATACAACAAACAGGGAGAAAGCAATCAGCAATATCAGCCCCTCCCATCGTGTGATCACCAGCCCGGAGGAGAAGATTATAAGCAAGGACATGGCACCGAACATGATCGGAACCTCTCGTTGTACTATTTTCCTATCGACGGAGATCGGAGATATGATCGAGCTGACACCTAGGACGAGTAGTATATTAGCTATATTTGAGCCGATAACGTTCCCCACGGAGATCCCGTGCTTGCCCTTTGAGATGGCGTTTAAACTCGATGCCAGCTCGGGCAATGAGGTGCCGAAAGAAACGAGGGTCAAACCGATTATTATCGCCGGAACGCCGAAGTATGCGGCTGTCTTTGCACCACCATCTACCATCATATCGGCCCCTTTCACCAGTATGACTACACCGGCTGCAAGGAAAAGCGTCCAACCGAGCAATCCTAGGACCATCGCATTTCCATTTTACACAACTTAATTAATACTTTCTATTACTAGTTATCACTAGTTCATGTACAGAAAAATTATTTGTACTATAGACATTTGAATAGAAATGATGCAAAACGTCCAATCGATGAAATTTTCAGATGATGTCATCCTTCTCGGCGTAGACTACATAGGTGGAGAGGATATCAATGAGGAGATATCCAAAATCATTAAAAAATTCGAGCCAGATACCGTTGGACTAGCACTCTGCGAAAAGAGATTGGAAACGATGGATGGGCGGGATGAATGGAGTGAAAGACCACTTTTACCACATTACAAAGCCGGGGAAACTGGCACTCTGATATACCAGGCCTTCGTCGATGCCGTGAGGGAAAATATGAGGATATTCAAAGACGTGGAACCGGAAACACACATCGCACGTTTAATACCATTGAGTGAAAAATTAGATGTGGATGTCGAGTTCATCGACCGCGACGTGACTTTGACACTGGCTCGAGCTTTTCGAGGGCTTGGTGTTATCGGCAAACTCAACCTCATATGGTACTTTAAATCCGCTATGCTCTCCATCTCATCGAAGAAAAAGAAAAAATCAGTGGAGGGGTTTGAGGAACATGACGATCTCGTAGAGGGGGTTATCGCGGGTATCTCGAAGTTCGCTCCCAAAGTTGCCATGAAGGCGAGAGAAGAGCGTTTGGAGTACATGGCTAAAAAGATACACGACATCTCAAAGAGGGGGCGCATAATCGCTGTTGTGCCGGCGAGTAAATTAAAAGACATTCGAGATAAGATCGACGATGTCAAGAAGAGGGAGATAATCAAAGGAGAAGCAGAAGGCTACAAGCATCTAGAAAAGGTGAAGAAAAAAGTCCACACTAAAGCACTTAGATTTATTTCTCCCATATTCTTCATCTCTCTCGCAGTCTACCTTTTCTTCTACTCCGACGTATTGAATGTGTGGCGTGCCTGGCTGTTTTGGTACATCGCCGTAGGGGGGATGGCCGCTACCGGGGCGCTTATAGCACGAGGACACCCGTTTTCTATACTCATAGCATTCCTGCTGGCTCCTTTCATGTCCCTCACACTTATCGGTCCCGGGTGGATCGCTGGCTACGTCGAATTAAAGGTGCGGAATCCAAAGATATCCGATGTGAGAGAGATGGGGTATTGTAATAATGCAAATGAATTCCTGTCAAATAATATCGTAAAAGTATTCCTTGTCGGGACCTTTTCAAACGTTTTTACGTGGATGGGACTCTTCGTCGTTCTACCGCTCCTGATAGCTTTCTTTGGGGTATGAAAAAGAATATATCCTTTACACATTTATTCAAGGTTTGCAAATGAAATTAGTAGATGCGTGCAAAAGAGTCCTAGATGGGTTCATCATTGGTATGGCTAATATAATCCCAGGAGTTTCTGGTGGGACCATGGCGCTGATCATGGGCATATACGATAGATTGATCCACGCTATCAATACCATACCTCTCACTTCGCCCAAGCATATCATCAAAGGAGAATTCAGTGAATTCAAGAAAAAAATAATGGACATCGATTATGACTTGTTATTGCCCCTTGGGATCGGTATTTTTATCGCAACACTTTCAGGGGCTAGAGTTATAGAATATCTTTTAGATTCCTACACCGCTGTGACCTACTCATTCTTCTTCGGGCTGATAATGGCATCCGTCGGTGTAATCTACAAGTACATCGAGAAAATAGACGCATCCAATATAGGGTCCGCCGCTCTTGGTTTCTTGTTCGCGTTCTTTTTCGTCGGCTTGAACCCCATACAATCGAATCATTCTTTACCCGTAATTTTCTTTTCCGGTGCCTTAGCCATTATATCCATGATACTACCAGGAATCTCCGGTTCTTTCATCCTGGTTTTCCTTCAACAGTATCATTTCATGATCACGGCCCTGAACGACCTTGATATGCCTGTGATCATCGTGTTTCTAGGGGGTGCGTTTTCTGGTCTTTTCGGCTTTTCCAAACTATTGGATTTCCTCATCCAGCATAAGAGGTCGGTGACTATGTCTTTCCTTTTCGGACTGATGTTGGGTGCTCTGAGAGTCCCCATCACGAAGGCGGTGAGCTCGAATCCGAGCATGCTTGAAGTGGTGATACCTGCAGCGGTAGGTGCTCTGATAGTGTCAATATTAGAACTGCACTATGTAAAACGATGATTTTACATCCTCTTGAAACCTCTTTTTATCCACTCGGTGACAGCTTTCTTAACGTAGGAATAAGTTTGAAAAGAGGTCCTATCTAAGCCGTCGACATCTGTATTACCGTTCTTGATTTCCCGTATTACACCCCGCCACCCGGATACATCCGGTAAAACGGTGTACGCTTGACCCACCGTTATAACGTCGTGGCTGTCGCTGCCACCTACCACGGGGAGAGCTGCTTTCTCTGCCAGCTTTCGAGCTTTTTTGTTCTCCCTCTTCTTCGTCCTGCCGTTCAAACCCTCCACCGCAGTCCAACTGTTTTCGAAAAAGACCTTTTCTCCGATACCGGACCAATAACGGTATGGATGGACTGCGACTGCGATACCGCCTTCTTTTCGAATGATTTTTATCGCTTGAGCCACACTATCCCGAGGGCCCACACTCTTTTTTATACCGAGTTGTGCGATATGTCCATAAGGGGTGCTTATCTCCTCTCCGGGTACGATTATCAAGTCTGTTTCTATCTTTTGAGACTCGATGTAGGCTCCGGTGCTGTTGTGATCCAAAAACGCGATGCCGTCCAATCCTAAAGATTCTGCCCTTCTTATTACGTCTAAAGGTTCGCTATTTGAATCCTTTGAATGCTTGGAATGCACATGCAGATCGAATTTCATTTATTGGCAGCCCCGACATGGTCTAAAATCTTCTGGGATAAATTATCCTCTTCGTTCTTAAGGATTTTCCTCACGCGACTCCTTATCTGTTTTTTCTGTTCTGGCGAGGCGATGTGATACCTGCTGGCGTGAACTAACGCATTAACATGTGGGTCCTCTCTTTGTATGTACTCGCCTTCACCTATGGACTTTGTAACTTTGGTTTTAACAAATAATACGTCAGAACACCCATACTCATCCTTTACTGTTTTTATTTGTCGGAAAATAATAGAGCAAAAAAACACTTTCGAAGCTCCCTCTGGATATGGGTGTCCATCATCTTTTTTCAATTCTTCGTTCCGCAATTCCTGAACCTCGTTGTCGTGTCCGATGAGAGCACCTCGATAAAACAGCTCTCGATCATCTGTCAGAGAGAAGGTGAATCTATCGGTTTTTGTGAGATTGGAGAACGTATTGGATGGGGAGTAGATTCTGAAAAACAGGTTAGATCCTTCGATATCTGCCCCTGCTGCGGACGTATTTATATGTTCGTTCCTGGACACTAGGATCCCTTCGAGATGCTCCATCAAGGGCCTCCACTATCAGGCGACTTCCATCCCGCCTTTCGGTTTCTTCTTTTCCTTCTTACCGGGGATGTTGACTTTCGGCAGCGGTATCGGCGGCGGGAGCTGTATATCCCTGGCTAAGAACACCGCTTCCGGTATACAGTTGGAGATGACGGTTGAATGGATCTCATTGGCGACCTGGTTAGGCATCTGGTTGTCGTCACTCCACTTTTGATCTAGATCTCCGGGGCCGCCTTTAAATTTCAGTTTACCCTCGATCTCTATCCTCCCTAATCCTGAGTAATTTGCGGTGAATCTAAAGGTCACATCGAAAATATCCTTTTTTAGTTTTTTAACCCCGATAACGGAGCTGTTGTGATCCACCCTCACGTTCTTCATGGATTTCTTTTTGTCACCGAAGCGTTCAGCATCTAAGGACTTTAATTCGAAATCAACGACAGGCATACTTTTAGATAATAAAACGTTCCTTAATAATGTTTTCATCGTGCGGTTTCGATTTTAAGGGAAATATTTTTTTAATCCGCACATTATAATATCCAGAACGATATCTTCATTTTGACGACCAAGGAAAATATTTATAATCTTCTTAAACGTTTAGCGGTTAGTTGATTATTTAAAGTCGTGGTCAAAATGCCTCCAGCTAACTCTATCGAAGATCTGCTTGATAAACTTAAAAAAGCACCAGAAGTTCAAGACGCCACCCTTGTATCTCGAAGTGGGATGCATATAGCTGGCGATATACCGGAGAACGCACACCGTGAAACATTCGTCGCTATGTCGGCCATTCTATTAGGTGCCGCTGAAACGGCGACGTCTGAATTGAAAGAAGAGCTATCCCATGTTGTAATCGAATTACGCAACTCAAGGATACTGATCCAGAATGGGGGGCCTAGTGCTTTGTTGGCGATAAAATTAACAAAGAAGGGTGATGTTGATAAGACGATAGAAGATTCTACCGCGATAATTGAGAACATCAAAAAGCTGCTCTGATTCTAGGGGTAGGTGGTTTAACATCAAAATTGGATTTATTAACTGTAATGTAATATCTCTCGTGGGACGGTCAAAAAACTATCATGGATTTTTAGTAGAGGATGGTATCATTTCGAGCATCGGGGACTACGATACCATCATGAACGATTCGGACGAAAAGGTAAACCTCAGCGGCGCTACCGTTCTTCCGGGTTTTGTAGATGCCCACACACACCTCATCGGGATGGGTCTAAATATCGACCGTGTAGACCTTTCTGAAGCGGATTCCATAGAGGTGCTGAAATTCATATTGGAGGAAGAGTTGGAGAAACAAAAAGGTGAGGATTGGTTGATCGGGATCGACTTTGACGAAAGCGGGTGGAAAAGGGGCGCCGGATACCCCACCAAAGGATTGTTGGATAAAATATCCGAAGACGTGCCCATAATTATCAAACGCGTGGACGGACACGTTGCGGTAGCAAACAGTGCAGCTCTTGAAAGAATTGATGTGGATGATGAAAATATCGATGTTGAAAATGGACTGCTCTTAGAAGAAGCTGCTTTTAAGTTAAACGAATACGTCGGGATCACGAAAGAGGATAGAAAGAAAGCCATTGAGAACGCTATAGAACGTGCACATACTCTAGGTGTCACATCCGTCCATGACATAGTAGACAAAGAGGGGTGGGAGGCATACGAAGAGTTGAGTGAAGAAAAAGACCTGGACCTCAGAGTAAGATGCTATATTTTAGAGGAAGATTCAGAAGGTTATGAACCTGGAAACAGGGGTGATTACCTAGCACTGAACGGGATCAAAATCTTCGTTGATGGCTCTTTGGGTGGACACACCGCGGCCCTAGAAGACGATTATTCCGATGACCCTGGTAACAACGGTATGCTTTTGCTTGAACAGGAGGAAATCGAAGAAGTAATAAAGGATGCGGAAGAGAGGGGTATGCAGTTGATGGCACACGCCATCGGTGATAGAGCGATAAGCACCCTATTGGACGCCTACGAAAGCACTGCGGTGAGGGCCAGAGAACTCAGACACCGTATAGAACATGCGGAGATGCTGTATGAAGAGAACATCAGGCGGATACGGGATCTAAACATAATCTTGTCGGCGCAACCTAATTTTGCCTACAAATGGTCTATGCCCGACGGTATGAACGAAAAGAGATTGGGGAAAGAGAGACTTCAAAAGTGTAACCCGTTCTGGGATACGCAGAGGTCTTTAGTAAAGATGGCTTTTGGATCAGATACAATGCCCATGTCACCGCTTTTCGGTGTTTTCTCTGCGGTCAATCACCCCATACTCGAACAACGTATCTCTGCATATAACGCACTCCAATGTTATATCAAAAACAGCGCATATGCTGGACACGACGAAAAACAGTTTGGGGTCATCGAGGACGGCATGAAAGCGGATTTCGTCGTCTTGTCAGAGAATCCGTTGGATTCTGAAAATATCCATGATATAGAGGTACTCATGACGGTGGTCAATGGAAAGATCGTTTACGACAACAGAGAGGACGTGGATTCCGATTAACTTAAATAATTGCGATTTTATCCTCGCATCGGTGTAAAAAATGCCAAATGTACCGGAAGATCTGAAATATAGTGAAGACCACGAATGGATCAAAGTAGAGAACGGTGATGCCAGGATAGGTATCACAGATTTTGCTCAAGAAGAATTGGGAGATATTGTGTATGTTGAACTTCCAGAGGTCGGTGAAGAGATAGAGATGGGGGACATGTTGGGTGTCGTTGAATCTGTGAAAACCGTTTCTGATGTTTATTCACCCCTTTCCGGGGAGATAGTGGAGGTAAACGAAGAACTAGAAGAATCCCCTGAAATCATCAACGAAGATCCGTACGGTGACGGCTGGATCGCAGTGATCAAGATTTCTGACAGGTCTGAGTTGAATTCTCTGAACAGTCCGGAAGATTACAAACTGCTGATGGATTGAGTTAAACGATTGGAAACAAAAGAAAAAAGAGAAAGTGGTTTCAATACTTGTCCAGGAAAGAGAACCTTTCGTGTGCCGGCATACCTTCTTTATAGCAGTAATGGATCTCCTGGAAGTCTTTTCTGAATTCGGTCACATCGACTTTGACCTTCCTCGGGTCTTCTTTGTCCATGACTATCCTTTTAATGAACTCCGCTACTTCTTCCATGTGAGACTCTTTCATCCCTAGTCTAGTCAACTCCTGAGATCCGAGTCTTATACCGCTTGGTTCCTGGGCACTGTCGACGTTGTCCCATGGGAGTAAGTTCTTGTTGGCTATCATGTTGGCTTCTTCCATGGCCTCCACCAGTGTTTCTCCACCGCCCTCTTCTTGTACATCCACGGCGATGGTATGTGATTTAGTGAAGCCTTTGTGTGAACATAGGACATCGAATCCTCTTTCATGCAAGGCCTGCCCCAGTGCTTGAGCGTTCTTGATTATCTGTTTAGCGTATTCCTTACCGAACTCCATGTGCTCGGCTAAGGAAACACCGAGTGCGGCCATGGTATGAAGGTGATGATTTGAAAGTACACCGGGAAATACACCATACCTTAATTTGATCTGCATCTCCTCGTCACGTGGGTTCGCCATGAGTATCCCTCTTTGGGGACCTGGCAGCGTCTTGTGTGTACTGCCCGTCATTATCTCTACACCCTCTTCGAAAGGCTGCTGGAATTGCCCTCCGCCGATGAGTCCGAGGACGTGGGCGGCATCGTACCAAACGTAACAACCGACTTCTTGGAATACTTCCTCGAGATCTTTTAATGGTGGTGGGAAAAGGAAAACGGATTGTCCGAAAAGGGCTATATCGGGATCTTGTTCTAATATGAATTTTTTCGTCTTTTCTAGGTCTATGTTCATCTCGTCCACGTCGAAGGGGTACGTCTTCGGTTTCATCCCTCTGTATCCCACTGAGCCGAACACCGCACTGCTTATGTGTGCTCCATCAGATACGTCGACACTGGTGATCGTTTTATCCGGCCCTCCGAGTGCCATCAGAACGGATTGGTTGGCATTCGTGCCGGAGATGGGCCTTACATCGGCGTACTCCACACCGAAAAGCTTTCTGGCCAGCTCTTGAATCTTCAGCTCGACTTTATCCACATATGTGTTTCCCTGGTAATATCTGTGTCCCGGGATACCCTCCGCATAGCGATCGTGGAAATCTGATATAAGCAGCTCTCTTGCCATGGGGCTGATTATATTCTCCGATGCTATCATCGGAAGTGAATTTGAGAACCATTCATGATGCTTTTCCACCTGCTCGTATATGTAATCTATTTCTTCTTTCATATCGGCACCTTGCCCGTGGGATTGTACTCTCGATATTAAACCGTTTTGTTTATAACACCCTTGATATGCCACCGACATTTTAACAAGAAAATTCTTTTATACCCCTACCTTTCTGATATAATCAAATAAAACACTGATGGTGACAAAGATGGTAGGAATAGACGAAATTCGAGCGAAGGACGTTATGACAAAAAACCTCATATCTGCAGGTAAAGAAGACACTGTATCCGATGCTATTGGCTTGATGAAAAAACACGACGTTTCAGAGATCGTTATCACCGATGAAAATGATGAATTCATCGGGATGATCACGGAGGACATGTTCATAGAGAGAAGGCACCTACCGTTGTCAACAAAGCTTATGAACGCCATGAATCCTGCCACCTCTGTAGATGAAAACGACTCCATAATCGAAGTCTGCGAAAGATTGTTGTCTTCCGGCTATAGGGGGGTTCCGGTCATGTCCAATCAAAAGGAATGTATCGGATTCGTTTCCCGGACGGATATTGTTAACAATATTCCCAGGATCGAAGATATCAAAAATTCCCTCGTCCAGGAGGTCATGACTCCCGCACCTACTACGCTCAGAGAACATGAAACCATAAGCCATGCGAGGAACATAATGAACGACATGGATGAAAAGGTTTTACCGGTCGTGGACAAATATGGGAAATTGAGTGGTATGATAGGCATCAAGGATATCGTCGAGAATTCTACACGCCCTAAGAAAAGAGAGGAAAAGGGAGACAGAGCCGGTGAAAGAGATTCGCCTTATGAAGATTTGGAGGTGTGGAGTATAATGTCCACACCGCCGATTACAACGTCACCTAAAGAGAGTGTTCACAACGCTGCTAAGAAGATGTCGAAAAACCAGATCTCGACCTTGGTCGCCATAGACGGCGGAGATATAAAGGGTATTTTGAGCCAGATAGACCTTATCGAGATGATTGCCAGTTTCAGAGAGGGCGATAGAACCTACGTCCAGATAACCGGTTTGGACGACGGGCCAGAAACCTTCGATGCCATGTACGATATCATACAAAAGTATCTGAAAAAATTCAATCAAGTGGTAAAGCCTCTGGTCATGAACATTCATGTGGTCACCCATCAAACTGAAGGTGAAGAGACGAAATACAGCATCCGTCTGAGGCTGCAAACGGATCATGGGATGTTCTACACGAAAGAATTCGATTGGAACATCATGCGTGCCCTAGACGACGGTTTGGAGAACATGAGGAGAAAGATATTCCAGGAGAAAGAAAAACTGTTGGACAAGTACCACAAACATCCCAAATACAGAGGAGAATGATCAATCGAGTATCCAGTACTTCTTAAGCGCATCTCTAGCGTCCTTTATCGCTTTAGAACCACGCCCCTCTTTATCCGATACTTTATCGTGTGTTAATTCTACATCTATTTCGTCCTCAGTAAGAGCTACTATGCCGGTGACGATCTCTGAAAGGGAACCAAGGTGATAGCCTCCTTCTAGCATGAAGGATATACTCCCGTCACACAGTTCTTTAGACGATTTCAAACACTTTTCAGCCGTGTCTATATACGACTGGCTCGAATAAGAAAGTCCCGTCATTACGTCTTCATAATGTCCGTCGGTCCCCAATGAAACCAATATGAGCTCGGGAGAGAACTGTTTTAGGATGGGTTCGATGAGTTTATCCATCGCCAAGTCCATGGATGCATCCCCCACACCGGTAAAAAACGGTATGTTGACGTTGTATCCTTGGCCTGGGCCTTCACCTACTGCGAAATATTCTCCAGTGCCGGGATATATTCCGTGATGGTGGGCCGAGATGTAAAGTACAGACGGATCGTTGTAAAATATGTCGCTGGTTCCGTTGCCGTGATGAGCGTCGAAATCCAGTATGGCCACCTTCTCGGCTTTGCAGGTCTTTGCCGCAATTGCGATGTTGTTAAAGTAACAGAACCCACCTCCGTAGTTCTTTCCGGCATGATGGCCAGGGGGCCTGAGTAACGCCATGGTGGGTTTTCCTTTTTCAGCCATCTCCGTGGCCATAAAAGCGCCCTCTGCCGCTAAAAGAGATATGTCGAATGTTTCATCACCGAGGTAAGTGTCCCCTCCATCGATATAACCGGGGCGCATCTCTTTGAGATCCTCGACGTATGCTTCTGAATGTACGGCAAAGATTTTATCTATATCTGGATCTTTCGGAAAATGTATGTCGTCGGTTAGATTTTCCTTTTCTAATCTATCCAATATCGCAACCAATCTATCTGGTCTTTCTGGGTGGGTACCCCGCTGTTTGTGTTCAAGATAGTATGGATGGAATATAACGTCCATGTAATCAACCACTAGGACAATATATTTAAAGATTTTATGCTTTGAAATGAACCATGGGATATGCAGCGCTCTGTTCAGGTGGTAAAGACTCTACTTTAGCGATATGGCTAGCTGAAAGGGACGGTTTGTCCGTTGATCATCTGATAACCATGGCGCCGGAAAGAGATGACTCGTACATGTTCCATCATCCGAACACCCACCTGATGCCTGAAATCGCTCAGTCCATGGATAAGAAGTTAACCACGATAACAACCAAAGGGGAGAAGGAAGGGGAGCTGAACGATTTAAAGAACGGACTCATGAAATTGGATGTAGATGGCGTGGTCAGCGGAGCGGTAGCATCGAATTACCAAAAGACGAGGATCGATGATTTGTGTTCTGAGCTGGACCTGGAGTCGGTCTCACCCCTATGGAACATGGAACAAAAAAGTATCATAGAGCTGTTGATAGAACTGGGGTTTGAAACGATCATCGTGGCCGTTGCTGCATATGGTTTAGATGAGTCATGGCTGGGAAAACATATCGATAGGACACGTTTAAAGGAGTTAGAAGGACTAGAGGATAAATACAAGATCAATGTTGCTGGAGAGGGTGGGGAATATGAGAGTTTTACTTTAAACTGCCCCAGCTACAAGTGGGGTTTCAAGGTAGCAGAAGCGGAGAAAAAATGGGATGGACATAGAGGGACCTATGAGATAAAGAAATTAAAAAAGATAGAGAATAAGGTTTAATATTTTCACACTTTCCCCGTGTATTCCCGCCATATTTCCGACGGGTCCAGATTATTGGTGTCCTTTCTTTCTTCGAGCACGCCTTTGTACAGTTCTATCTCTGATTTCAAAGATTCATAATGGCCCCATTCCATTACAGCTAGATATTCGAAAATTTCCTTGTACATCGGTTTCTCCTTGGCTAGATATTTGTATATCTCGTAGGCGTTCATTTCGTTTTTCCTGGCCGATTCTAAAGATTTGACGAGATTCTCGCTGTTCCTAACATCGATCTCTTCTTCGTGAGGGGGGAGCTCTTTACCTTTCGGGTATTCGATATCTTCATCCCCGAATTCTTTCTTATATATCTTTTCCAGCTCCCTCTTGTGCATCCCTTCGTCCTTTGCTAAGCTCTTGAATCTTTCTTTCTGAAGCTCTCCCACTGCTGCTTCGGAAAAATCCAGATAAGCTTTCCTTGAAACTGATTCCGCGACTACGGAGTATGCAACCAATTCTTTGAACGTCAATGACTCGATTTCTTTTTTCATGTGTATCGCACTCTCATTTTATTAAATATATAAAATTCTTTTGTATAGTCAAAGACACAACTTTTAATGGATTTTTTTGTGTCTTTGACTAGCAGTGGATGACAAAACCAAATTACAAAAAGGTTTTGTCTTCCACTATAATTGAGGGGGTGTATTCAATGTATCCTCCACTTCTCGAGCTGAAACTCCTTCAGGGCTTGTGGATCCATATCTCTAATCTCTGGCTCCGCGTAGGTACCCCCTTCATAGATCCTTTTTTCCACGACCAAAGATTCTTCGTGGCCCTTCTCCATTATAGCCAAGTATTGGAACAATTTACTGTGCTCCGGGTGGGTCTTCGAAACATATCTATAAAGTTTGTAGGCATTCCTCTCGTTCTGTATGGCCCGGTTCAGTGAATCTATCAGATTAGCGACGCTTTCTACCTCAACGTGTCCTTCATGAGGCGGGAGTCCTTTCTTGTCTGGTACCACGTAATCTTCTGTGCCAAAAAGTGTTTTATGCAGCCTGATCAACTCCCTTTTGTGTATCTCCTCGTCTCTAGCTAAACTTTCGTATCTCTTAGCCATTAATTCGCTGAGCTTATCTGCAAGGTTCTGATAGAACTCGGCGGCCTTCTCCTCTCCATCTATAGAGTACCCTATTATCTCTCTAAAGCTCAATGTTTCCAAGGTCTTATACATAGTATCGATTATAATACGAGTAAGCCACTATTAATTTCTTTCCTAAAATAACAACGTATTTATAAGACCTAAAAGATATGCATACGGGTGCAAGTATGGACGATATGATAAGGTACGCCATCCAGAAGATGGATGAAATGAATCTGGAGTATGGAGATGTACGTTTCTCGGACAACCACAGCGAATCGATAATATTAAAGAACGGCACGGTTGAAAGTATAAAAGATATCGAAAGCAAAGGCTTTGGTATACGTGTTTTAAAGGGTGGTTGGGGGTTCGCTTCAGCATCCGAGATATCGAAGAGCAATATTAAGAAAACCGTCGATCGGGCTTTGAAGATCGCAAAGGCTTCTTCTCTCGCATCCGGCAAGGTGGAGATAAAGGATGTTGAGATATACGAGGACGAATATCGATCGGAATATAAAATCGATCCTTTCAAAGTCCCGCTGGAAGACAAATTGGACCTTCTCACAGAAGCGGATTCGAGGATGAAGGTCGATGATAAGGTCAAAGTGAGGACGAGTAATTTTAGAGCGTGGAAGTTCGATCAATACTTTGCGAGCACTGAAGGCGCTAGAATACATCAAGAAATCATCCAATGTGGAGGGGGCATATCAGCAACCACGAGCAACGGCCAGGACGTTCAAACGAGAAGTTACCCGAACTCATTCGGCGGGGATTTCCATTCGGAGGGGTACGAATTTTTCGAGTCTTTAAATCTATTGGACCATGCAGAAAAGACGGCTAAAGAAGCGGTTTCCTTGCTGGATGCCGAACAGTGCCCCTCAGAGAGTATGGATCTGATATTGGAAACGTCCCAGCTCGCCCTTCAGGTACACGAGAGCTGTGGACACCCGACGGAGCTGGATAGGGTTTTAGGCACAGAAGCAAGTTATGCAGGCACTAGCTTCTTGACACCGGACAAACTTAATTCACTCAGATACGGCTCAGATCTTGTTCATATAACTTCAGACGCCACGGCACCCTACGGTCTTGGAACCTTCGGTTTCGATGACGAAGGCGTCAGAGCGAAAAGGATCGACCTAGTAAAAGACGGGCTCTTCGTTGGATACCAGGCGTCCAGAGAAGACGCAGCACAGGTCGATGTCGAGGTCAGCGGCAATATGAGGGCGGACGGTTGGGAAAACCTACCGCTCGTTAGGATGACGAATATCAACCTAGAACCGGGAGAGTGGTCTAGAGATGAGATGATCGAGGATACGAAGAGAGGTATCTTGATGGACACCATAAAAAGCTGGAGCATAGACGATAAAAGATTGAACTTCCAGTTCGGTACGGAAGCCGGCTATCTTATAGAGAACGGTGAGATAACGAAGTTGATCAAGAACCCAACTTACACCGGTATCACCTATGAATTCTGGAGGAATTGTGATGCCGTATCGGGGGGAGACGACTGGAAAATGCACGGAGTACCAAACTGCGGCAAAGGCGAACCCCCGCAGGTTATGCGTGTCGGTCACGGTTGTGCGCCCTCTCGGTTCAAAGACATCAGAGTGGGGGTGGGAAAATGGTAGGAAAGGGGATGTACAAAAAGATAGCCGATGACCTTTTAGCTGAAACGGAAGCCGACGAATTGGAGATCCTGATATTCGATACCGATACGGCTTTGACACGATATGCAAATTCAAAGATCCACCAGAACATCGGTAAGAAGGGTTTTAATATTTCTTTGAGGGCCGTGATGGGCAAGAAGGTGGGGTCGTCTACGACCAATTCCATGGATCTCGATGAGATCAAATCCGCCTTGAAAAGGGCTGAGAAAATTGCTGAATATCAACGGGAGGACCCTCATTTCAAAGGTCTGCCCGAAGAACGGGAATTGGTTGAAGAGAAGGACTGTTACTATGAAAGCACCGCATCTTTCGACCCAGAAGACCGTGCGAAGAGGGTAAAAGAGATCATAGAGTACGCCGACAGAAAGGGTGTGGATAGGGTCTACGGTGCCTTTAAAACTGAGAAATTCGGTCTATATATCGCTAATTCAAAGGGGGTCGAAAGGTTCGATGTGTTCACGAACTCAAACCTGACCTGCACGGCTATAGCCGATTGGGACAACGATAGCGGATTCGGATGGAGTGAGATGTGTTCTTCAGACGTCCACGAGATATATCATATGAAGGTCGCTGAGACCGCGGTTAGAAAGGGAATAAACAATCTGGAAACTGAAAGTATGGACCTGGGGGAATACACAGTGATTCTGGAGCCTCTGGCGGTTAAAACACTTCTTATGTATCTCGGCTTTATGGGGTTCAGTTCCCGGGCCGTGCAGGAACAGAGGAGCTTTATGAACGGTAGATTCGGCGAACAAATAATGCACGAAGAGGTGAACATAAGGGATGACGCTCTCGATGAGGATATGATAGGATTCCCCTTCGATTACGAGGGCGTCCCAAAGAAGAGAGTGGACATCATCAAAAACGGTGTAGCAAACGAGGTCGTTTACGACACCTACACTGCCGGGCGGGAGGAAGGAAAAGAATCCACCGGTCATGCCTTACCCATGCCCAATCCGAACAGCCCCATGCCTATGAACGTGATAATGGACGGGGGCGAATCAGACCTCGACGAGATGATAGAAGAAACTGATAACGGGATACTGATAACCAGGTTCAATTACTGCCGACCCGTGCATCCTGTTAAGGGTATACTGACGGGATTGACCAGAGATGGTACTTGGCGTATAACCGATGGAGAAGTTGGCCCCCCGATAAAGAACCTGAGATTCACACAAAATCTGTTGGAAGCATTTTCAAAGGTCGATCTCATCAGTGAAGAACAGACATTGTTCTCACTGGATTATTATCCCGGCTATATCTTATGCCCGGCGGTGAAGATCAACGAATTCAACTTCACTGGCACTACTGAATTCTGATTTATCTAGATCGGAATCCTGCCTTTAGAGCGGTAGTTCGCTTACGCCTTTGGCCACGAGATTGTATAGATTGTTCACGTCTCCCCAGTGACCGCATTCGACGGTAGAATGTGAATACCTAACAGGAACACCGAGTGCAGCCATCATGCCGCCGCCTTCTTGAAGTGCCATGCCGTCAGTCGTACCGCCAGTCACACCGTATTGATACGGTATCCCGTTTCGCTCTGCAACGTTCTTAAAGTGCTCGACCATCTTTGGGGATGATATCGCCCTTGTATCTACCATCCTTATGACGGGGCCACTGCCCAATTTTATCGGTTTGTAAAATGATTCTATACCTGGAGAATCCGTGGTCGTGTAAGTGTCCAAGGCTATTACGTAATCGGGATTAAGGGTATTGGCTACTACCTTGGCACCCCTCAAACCGATCTCCTCTTGGACGCTCCAAACAAACGAGTATCTCTTGTTCGTATCTTGTGTCATGAGTTGCCTTGCCACCCTAATCAGCGTGTAGCATCCAATACGGTTATCGAGGGACCCCGAAGAGAATCGTTTATCCCCCATCCTCCTAAATGTACTATTGAACGTGATAGGATTCGGGACGTCGACGCCCATCTTTCTGGCTTCCTCTTTTGACGAGGCGCCTATATCGACCCTTGTCTTCGTCCACGGGGTTATTTTTTCCTCTTCGTCGGAGCTCGTTTTTAGGTGTGGTGCTTTATGGCCGATTATCCCGTTAACGGGACCGGCCTCCGTGTGGATGGTGACCGGTCTGCCTTCTAAAAGGGAATCTTTTACACCGCCGATCTTCATTATCCTTAGATAACCGTTGTCCTCTATGTTGGATACCACCAATCCGATCTCGTCCATATGGGCTACCACCGCGATATGGGGTCCATCACCCGGCTTTTCCAATATCAGATTTCCTATGTTGTCCTCTCTGGTCTCGCCCAGCTCGGAAACCATCTCTTTTATGGTGTTCCTTATGGGGCCTTCATAACCCGAAATACCTTTGGTACCCAGCAGTTTTTTTAATTCCTCTATTCCTTTTAATTCTTCCATCATTATCTCCTCTAGATAGTTATTTAGTCATATGGGGGACACCCCTATATTTCATATGGAATCACACGAAAGGAGGGTTCTTTACCTCGGCTTTCCTTTTATCGCCTCTGATCTCTATTGAAACTTCGGTTCCTTCCTCCTGATATCCCTTGTCCAGGTATCCGAGAGCAATACCTTTCTTCAGCATAGGTGAACGTGTCCCAGACGTTACTTCGCCGATCTTTTCATCGCCGTCATAGATCTCATAACCGTGCCTAGCTATACCTTTATCTATCATCACCATACCTTTCAAAAGTTGGTGTTCCGTACCTTGTATCTCTTGAAGTTTTTCCTTACCGACGAAATCGTGATCCCAATCAACGGACTGCTTCACCCAACCCGTTTCAACCGTGTTCCTTGTTTTATCGAAATCCTGACCCGACAGAAGGAAACCATACTCCAACCTTAGCGTATCTCGAGCGCCTAGCCCACATGGTGTTGGTGCACCGTCTATCGCGGCAAACGCATCCCATAAGGCTATACCGGCTTCATTTGGTAATACTATCTCGAAACCGTCTTCTCCGGTGTAACCACTGCGCTGTATGATCGGCGTTTCGCCCATCTTCCAACCTTTGTCGAATGCGTCCATTATATCCTTATTTATTTCGTCGTGTACTGCGTTGAAAAAACCTAGATC
>JAWOBZ010000041.1:0-15585 GCA_046484045.1 Thermoplasmata archaeon
TCGCTCTCCACAAGGGAAGGAACACGATATCAAAAACGATAGAAACCCCTCCTGAAGAAGAATTCTTTGTCAATCAACCCATCACGGTGGGGAAACACGATGCAGTTATCTACCGCATCAAAACCAAGGACGATATCATAAAAGACGGCTCGGCCAAAGCTGAAGACATCAGACGTATCTATGCTAAGATGATGCGTTAATATCTTTTATAGAACAGCACACCGGCTGCAGCGATCACTATGACTATTCCTATCAAAACACCGAGCATATCAAATGGAGTTATCCCTTCATCAACCTCTTCTACACTACCCGCGGATTCCTCGTATATGTTCACCGTGTGTTCTGAGAAATCCATCCTGACATAAACGTGAGTGCTGTCTTTGGTCACATTCACATAGTAACCCGCTTCATTTTGGGAATAGATATCTTTAACTTTCTTATGCTCGATATCTTCACCGTCGACTTTTACCTTTATATCCTCGATATCTGAGCCTATTAATTCCCTATCAAGGTTGAAATGCAGTATCTTACTCTCCGAATAATCACCGGTAACCTTGAATTTGATATCGCCCCTGTTTGCCCTCAATCTTTCAACCGAAAGTCCCTTGGCCTTCTCCCAACCAAGGCCCCCTTTCCCATCCAGAGATATTTCACTCAGTATTTTTCCGGCAGGGACTTGTATTTGTTTTTCTTCTATACTGCATTTCAGATGCCCTCCCGTATTCATAACGAAATTGATCGTATCTGGTTCCTCAGCGTGGTTCTCTACGGAGACATCGATTGCTCCAGTAAAATCAATTCTTAACTGTATCTTTTCATTAATCGACAGAGTCAGATAATCTAGATCACCCCATTTGTCCAAGGTTACATCATCCCCGAGCTCGAATTTTACCTCCAGCTCAGATTTAACTACCCCTTGGATCTCTAAAAAAGAAGTATCTGAGTCCCTTAAATAAAGATTATAATCACTAGATATGTATTTCAGGTTGTCGTCACCAACATCGAATTCGCTGGGGATATATCCCCATGATCCTGATATGGTGATCTCTGAGAAGATTTTGTAGGAATCTTCTCCATCGATGTAAGTGACATCGGTAACCATGTAGGAGCCGCTGGCATCTGAAGTGATGGTAAATTCTAGGTGTTCCCAGTCGGATACATGTATATCTTGGTTCTTAGTGTGAACGTCGTAATACGTTCCAGAAACAATCACTGATGATACAGTTAGTAAGATAATAAAGACTGGTAGTATCTTAAGAGTGATCTTATTCATATTATCATCTAAGAATAACCGAGGATAATTAAATAAACTTTGGTACACACCTCGAATTAATGGACGATACTGTAGGTGATCGCTCCGGTTATGTATCCGTAACATAGAAGGGAATATACGCCTATTATCAAAGGATTAGAACCCGCTGTTACGACCATCACGTGTGCAGGTGCGACCAAAGCGGTTGCCAAAAGGCCGCCAACCAGACCACCGATACCCTCGGGTGCGGAAACACCCTGCGACGGGGAGACCAAAAAGCCGGAGATATAACCCACTATCGCCGGTAGGATCACCCACCCACAGCAGAAGGTCAAAGAGGATTCTCCGATGATAAGGAAAACAGATCGAATATCGGTCCAGGATAAGAAGGTAAACAACGATGCTATACTGCATGAGATCGGGACAGCCAAGTATCTATGGCCTGGCTCTCTATCCACTCCTTCTTCTTTTCCATACCCCATAGGTCCCCTCCACTTCAAAGCCTCTCCCGTTCCTACGAATTCATCATCGGACATTTCACTTTTATCTACGATCTTGTACCAGTAAATTAACAGGATGATACCCAAGGAAAGTGGAATGGCTGAAAAGTAGATCAAATCCTCTCCTTGATCGTATCCCTCTTTATGCACCTCGTATCTCAATCGTACCTCACCTGCATACTCGAACCGTATGGTATGGAATCCATCCTCTTGGACTTGGTACCGCTCTCCTTCTTCTAAGACGTGAGACTCGTTGAGAGATATTGTACAGCGGACCGGATCGGGTGAGTACTCGACCCAGATAACATCACCCTCGTCCAAGAACACGATTATCTCCTTGTAAGGCCTAGCTACCTGCCCTTCCTGGGAGCTCAATGGGACTGTTCCGCTTCTGACCACGTTCCCACTGTACACTGAAGATATCACAACAACTCCTCCCAAAAGGAAGAGTAATATCACCACAGATATGAACGGATCTAGCAGGTATTTTATCTTCATCTAACCGTTCATCCTCAAGTTCTTATTTATCTCTTTGTAAAAAATCGAAAAAAGAATTATATACCCCGTCAAGATGGAAAGGGTGATAAAATGAACATATTGGTTATCGGCTGTGGCTCCATAGGTGGGGAGGTGCTCAAGGAATGTGAAGATCTAGATGGTGTTGAAAAGTGTTATGTTTACGATCACCATTCACAAAAAGCGAGGGAGTGCACCAAGGATATGGAAAAGGTATCCGTTATCGAAGATTTCTCGGATGCTATCGACGATGTAGAGCTTGTATTCGAAGCCGCATCTCAAGAGGCCGTTAAGGAATATGTGCCAAGATCTCTCCAAAAAGGTAAAGAAGTCATGATAATGAGCATCGGAGCGTTGGCAGATGACCAGTTGAGAGAGCGGGTGTATTCCTTGGCAAGGGAAAACGATACCAAGGTCTACCTGCCGACTGGAGCTCTGTGCGGGATATGCGGTGTCGAATCCGCTTCTGTAGTTGGTGTAGATAAAGTAACTCTTGAGACCAAAAAATCTCCGGACAGCCTGAGAGAAGCCAAATACATCAAAGAACATAATATCGATTTAGATTCTATGAAAGAACAGACCGTGGTCTACGAAGGTCCGGCATCGGAAGCCGTCAAGAATTTCCCCAAGAACGTCAACGTGGCCGCAGCACTCAGCATCGCGGGAGTCGGATTTGAAAAGACTACGGTCAAGATAATATGCGATCCTAACACGGATAAGAACTCTCATACGATCAAACTCAAAGGCGAAGCCGGAGAACTTCTAGGGGTAAGCATGAACGTACCCTTTCCGGAGAACCCGAGGACGAGTTATCTAGCGGCACTATCTGCGATTTCGGCATTAAGGAAGATATGCGGTAACGTATGGAGTGGTGTATAACTAGAGCTAAGCCCTTTTTACGATACATCAAAGTTTCATCCGTGTACCAAAAAATACTTTAAATAAGAACCACAATTTAAAAAACCAGGTGAAATAAAATGTCAAAGAAGAATCAAAAATTGATTGCAGCGGCGATAGCTATAACGTTCCTCGCTCTCGCTATCACACCAGTGGGTGTACAGAGCCAATCTTACGAGTTCACACCACCTGTCGAGGGTGCAGAAGGATACGTCAATCAAGCGAGAAATGCTTCGTCGTACGGAGCAGCGACCTTTTTGCAAGTTGAGGGATATACTCCTTGGGCCGCCCTGGTGATCAACGCAGGAAATCCAGACGGAGTCGACATGGTGACCGTCACCTTCGACGATGAAACGGACACGCTCACCATCGAGGCACAGGACAGTAACGATACAAACCATGCATCGATAATGGTGAACAAAGCATTCGCCGACGAGTACATAGCGGATTCTGAAGGTAATTTGGACATCTCTACTTCTGACGCGGTAAATTACGAGGGATTAGACAATTCCAACGAGAGCGCCGGCGGAGGAGCCGTTTACGTCTTCCACATAGAGCACTTCAGCACACAGACGGTCTCAATGTCTCCCGTAGATGAGAACGATTTCGAACCCCCTGTAGACGGCGGGGAAGCGTTCACCAAGGAGGCCAAGAACGCAGCTGCCAACGGAGCAGTCACATTTCTGAGAGTTGAAGGATACGAACCCTGGGCCGCCCTTGTCGTCAATGCTGGAGACCCACACGGTGTGGATGCAGTTACAGTGGACTTCGATAAGGACGAGGACACGCTGACCATCGAGGCACAGGACAGCAACACGACCAACCACGTTACCATACTGGTGAACAAAGCATTCGCGGACAAGTACATCGCCGAATCTGAAGGTGACTTAAAGGTAGATACTTCCGATGCAGTAAATTACGAAGGATTAGAAAATTCCAACGATAGTGCCGGAGGCGGAGCAGTTTACGTCTTCCATATCGAACACTTCAGCACACAGTCTATAAAGGTCAGTGCAGAAGAAGCGCCGTTCCCGGGATTTGCCGTGTTGCTTTTAGCCTCGGCCGTACCGGTAGCTTACTACGCTTACAAGAAGAAGCGACAATAAACCCCCTTTCTTTTTTTCCTATTTTACATCAGACCCAGCTCACCTAATTTCTCGGGTAGATACACATCTGTAACGTAATCTAAACCGTATTTAGCCAGGGCCTGCTGTTCAGCCTTCTTATCGATCTCCAGCATGGTCTCTATTTCATCTTTCCAGAACTGTGTGTTGAACCGTGGGTCTTCGAGTTCCTGCTCCAGTGCCTTCTTGTCCGTGCTGCTCAGCTTGTCAGTCGGTAGGTCGTAGTTCATGATATCGCTGGCGGTTATCCCGATGTACTCGGCTGTAGGCGTAGCCAAAAACTCGGACAGATGTGCGCTGTTGATGGCACCGTAGGCCACGCTGGCGAAGATCCTGAAACTCCACGGGTCGCCGTCGGTGAAGACGATGACCGGTACACCCTCTTCTTCGTTCAACCTTTTGATCAGCCTTCTAGTAGACCTGGCGGGCTGACCTTTAAGGTGAACGAGCAGACAGTTCGCGTCCTCGTCGAAGCCGTTCTCCACCAGCCTGTCGAACATACCGCCGGTCTCGATGGCTATCATGAAATCTACGTTCACATTGGCAAAATTGACCTTGTCCTTCTCCACGTTGTAGGGTATGGTATAACCGGAATCTCCAACGTCGTCCCTGCAGTTGATCTTCCTTATATCGCCCTTCCTCGTCCTTTCTTTTATCTCGATGTCGCCGATAACTCTAGCACCGTCCTCTTCCGGTCTCAGCTTGAAGTCCTCTCTCAAGCAGTCGGTGACGATCTCCATGTCCTCCGCTAATCTATCCGACTCGCTCTGGTCGTTGAACTTACCCTTGTCCCATCCTTCGGATATATAGTACATCTCTCTGAGTGTGGATGACTTCTCTGTTTCGATCATGTCCTTGATCAGATCCAGCATGTAAAGCGTACGCAGTATCATCCTAGCACCGCTCAGTTTCTTTGCAGACCTTGTACTCTTGGAATTACCGTACTTCCACACTCCGGAGTGCTTGTCGAACTTGATGTTGTTCTTACTCCTGGTGGACAGCTTCATCTCCGGTATCTTACCCTTATCCAACTGCTCGTAGAACTGTGCGGCTATACCTTCCAGCTCCTTCAAAGCGTTCTCGTGTCTGTCCTTCAAATCAATCACCTCCCTTTTCGATCTCAGCTATCTCGATATCCCAGTCGTCCGGCAGAGGCTCGGCACCGATGAGCTTCGTCTCGGGAACACCGTCTATGTAAATCTCCGCACCCTCAACGTCCTCTTTCTCCACCCCTCCGTCGAACTCGAATGATATCTGGCGGTTGAAAGAAGGGTCCATAGTGTCCAGTTTCCATTTGAGGTAGTCGCCGTCGAGATCCGGTTCGGGATCGGAAGAAACAAGGACTGTCTCTGGATATGGTTTTTCTAAGTAAACCGTCATCTTCCTCTTCCTGGGTGTATAATTGTTGATATTGATGACACCCGAACAGCTTCCTCCGTTCCACTTGAATTCGTTCTCTATGTAAACCACCCCCATTATATTGGTCATCACCTTGTCCAAAGACGGTGGTTCTTTGTTTACGATGGCGGCGGACTTCTCGGCTATCATGGGCAGCAGGTCCTTCACTATCATGAATTTCTTGGATATCTTCTTCCTCCTTTTCCCCTTGTTCAGGTGAGTCCTCATGTCCCTGGCACATCCCCTGAGCGCTTTCTCGATCTCGTCAACCACCTCGGGGATATCCGCTATGGCATCCTTCGCTTCGGATGTGAACGGGACTCTCGTAGAGGCAACGTGTATCAAGATTATAGCGGGTCCATTGGGCATACCCTTGCCTCCGCGCTGATCCAACCCGTATATCCTCCAGTCGATGTTCCTGATTGCAGTTGTCGTTGCACATCCGCTCTTCTTGTAAAGGAGCGGAACACGGTTGGCGTACCTCAACACCCTGACGGGTCCCTCGGAGGGTAGATTGCCTCCGTAGACCAGACCGACCTCGACTTGGAACGGGTTCCCCGCGTACACGGCTGGATCCCTGGTCGTCGGTTTGGAATAGAACTCAGGTCTGTATCCCTTCAATACGTTCTTTAAGCCCTTCTTTATGAGCATACTTTTGATAGGTGACAAACAGTCGGTCTCGGGTGCCATGATCTTGACTTTCTCAGTGGCTTTCAGTATCTTTTTGCAGTCACCGATATCCATCTCGCCAGGTTTCGTCTTTTCGTCCACCTCGGCAACGTCACATATCTCCCTGGCGGTGTTGTAGCTGATCCTGCTGAATTCGTTGACCAGGAAAGAGCTCAGTCTCCGTCGGTCCGTGCTCTTAGCCATCTTGGCGAAGGTTCCAAGTTCGATGCCCTGGATGTGGGGTTGAACGGCCTCCGTTTTTCTTGGTAGTTGGTCCGTGGCTCTCTTGAACACGGTGGTTTCTCCGTCCTCGATATAAGTTATCTTTGCATGCGGATTGACTATGGCGGTGTTCTTCAGGTACTCGAAAACCGAGTGTTTACCTCTCCTCAGCAGGCCCTCGATCGTCGTCTCGAATCTGGTTCCGTGCTCCTTGTCGTCCCACAGCACCACGTCCTGGGAGATTATATCTGCCTTGTTCTTCTTCGTATCCAAGGTCATCTCCATCTCCTGGGCGTAGTCCTTCTCTTGGACTTTGGAGCGTATCAAAGTGGGTCTGCCGGTGCTCAGCTGCCCGTACATCACCACCGCTGAAACTCCGATACCCTGCTGTCCCCTGCTCTGTCTTATCTCGTGGAATCTAGACCCGTATAACAGCTTCGCGAAAACGTCTGCGATATTCCTCTTGGGTATCCCGGGACCGTTGTCCTCCACACAGACCTTGTACTCCTGCTCAGCTACTTCCTCTACCTCCACAACAAGGTCCGGTAAAATATCGGCTTCTTCACAGGCATCTAGAGAGTTATCGACCCCCTCTTTCACTGCAGTGACCAATGATTTCGTTAAAGAATCGAATCCCAGAATGTGTTTATTCCTCTCGAAGAACTCTCCGATAGATATTTCCTTTTGCTTATCAGCTAATTTTTCGGCTATCGATACCATGGCATCCCATCTTTACTTCTTGAACCAGCAATATATGTATTGATAAATAAACTTTCTGGATAGGGGTTCCTGATCACGGTTAAATTATACAAAATGTCCGACGGATACGGACGTGATCCTAAGGTGCGTAGGTTCCTTTCAGCATCACCTTTTCCAAGACGTGTCCCTTCATGGCCTTCTGGACTTCGCTTTTCCCCGCCGGTGCCCTCAGATCGAGCGAGGTGTCTAAGGCGAACAGCATGAATCTGTACGTGTGCTCTTTATCAGGTGGGTTAGGCCCTCCGTAGCCGCTTTTACCGTAGTCGTTCTTGCCCTCCACGGCCCCAGGTGGATCACCGTTCTCATAGATGAACGTGGTGTTCGGCTCGATGTTCCACATGACCCAGTGGGTCCATACCTTACCCGCCGGTTCTTTGGCGTCAGGGTCGTCTACTACCAATACAAGGGATTCCGTACCATCCGGTACACCGTTGATCTTCAGCGGAGGGTTAACGTTCTCATAGTTATACCCGTACTTCCGCGGTATCTCCCCACCGTTATCGAATTTTGGACTGGTTAATTCTAAACTCATATTATTACCTTTATGGAGCTCGTTCTCTTTCGAGGTTGTCCAGATAGCCGACCACTTCTTCCCCTCGGTATATATTCCCCTTTATCATCAAGAACATCTCGTCGAAGGCCCTTGGGACTTCACCTATATCGATTATGTCCTCGTGAGTCTTCAAGAAATTCTTCTTCTCTTTCTCACTCCATTCTCTGGTATCCACCATCTCCATCTCCAGGGATAGATTCTTTATCCTCTCTACTATCTCTTCCTCGAATTCCTTGAGCTTTTCCGAATCGAACACGAATTTCATTTTTATACCTCCATTTATTTTAAACACCAATTGCATTTTATAAAAACGTTTTGGGGGGTGGATTTATTATTTTCCGTAACCTTAATATCCGGTGAGAATTTAGAACTAGAAAATGGAGAAAACGAAGAAGGTATGGACTGTATATATCGTGATCCTATTGGTAATAGCGTTTTTTATGGCAGTTAAACTTACACAAAATGAAGAAGAGGGATGGGGTGACGAAGCAGAGTTAACTATTACGAATTCTAACGGAAACGAGACCGAACTCACCGTTGAAGTGGCGAGAACGTGGGAAGAGAAGACCACCGGTCTCAGCCAGAGAGAAAGTTTACCGGAAGATTCCGGGATGCTGTTCGTTTTCGATGAAGACGTAGATTCGCATTTCACCATGGAAGATACCTCGATCCCGCTGTCCATAGC
The DNA here is from genome assembly GCA_046484045.1 of Thermoplasmata archaeon. Taxonomy (GTDB): domain Archaea; phylum Thermoplasmatota; class Thermoplasmata; order Halarchaeoplasmatales; family Halarchaeoplasmataceae; genus CAZHUM01. The sequence continues at coordinate 8,576 of JAWOBZ010000041.1, forward strand.
TTTTATAGATAAACACGGAGACATCCTGGATATCCAGAAGATGGAACCACTGTCCGATGAAAGTTACAGTTGTTCCACGGAATACAGGTATGCTTTGGAAGTGAGCCGAGGGTTCTTCGAAGAAAACGACATCCAAGCCGGCGATAACGTGGACATCAGAAAATGATCATCCTTGAAGGTTCTTGAGGAGTTCACACGCCTTACATAGTCCTTCCATGGTAGGTTCACCACATCTCTCACATCTCGCCAACTCCGTCCCCCCTCCGTACTTTTCAGAGAGCAGATATTTTATCTTTTCGTAGGAACTCAGCATGGCGAATTTGGTCCCCGGTGTATTGTCCTCCAGCTCACCGATCACGTCCCTGTAAAGCCCACGGAGAGCCGTTACAGCATAGGGGCACTCCTTGTCGTGCAGCGTCATGCCCTGGAGCAGTGCATAAAGGTAGGTCTCGTTCTCGGGACATCTCCTCAGTGGAGCTATCCTGGGGATCAGCCCCTCCTTGACCACCTCGTGGGGACCCAACCTGGCCATCTTCTCCATATCTCCCCTGCAGAAATTCATGAGCAGAGATTGTGCCGTGTCGTCCAGGTTGATGCCCGTAGCCAGCACGTCGGCATCGAATTCCTTTGCGGTCTTGTTCATCAACCACCGGCGGAAGACACCGCAGACAGAACACGGGTTGCCGACGTCCTCTTCGACCATCTCGTCCAGAGGAACATCGAATTCATCTTCGAATGAAACGATCTTGTAGTCCAAGTCGAGTCTTTCATACTCCGACCTGGCGATATCCAAACTGCTGGGGCGGTATCCCGCGATCCCCTCGTCGATGGTTACCCCGACGACCTCGCTGTCCCTCCTTTCTTTCAATATATCATGGATCAACCTGAGTGCGACTATGGAGTCCTTACCTCCGGAGACCGCTACAGCAATCTTCTTCCCCCTGCCCAGATCCACCTGTTTACGGAATTCCTTGTAAACCCTTTTCTCGTAGAAATCTATGAAATGTTCTCTACACAGATGGGCACCGCTGTACCGGATGAAAGTTACCGCTTCTCTGCTGCAGAGATCGCATTCCATGGGAACTACTATATGCCTTCATATAAAAAAGATATCCCGGGAAAAAGTTATATCTTTGATACAACAATTGACTACCATGGACTGGAGGCTGCTAGCGTTCAAAGGTGTATTGGCGGTGTTCACCATCGTGTTACTTATAGTGGCGGCCACCACCGTCTACTCGGCCTTTTTGAATCCCCTGATGAACGAACAGGAGTTGATAGTGGTACCAGATGAAGATGATGTCAGATGGGCTCTCGAAGACGACGATCTAATTCTTGAAACACAGTTATGGATAAACAACACCGGATATTACGCTTTCAAGGATACCGATCTATCCGTAACGATGGAGGGAATGGGCTCCGTGCTTTTCGACGAATCCAGGCATATAGACCGGATCGATTCGGGTGATAGTAAAAAGATACCCTTAAAGATGTCCAAAGATATAGATACGTTCTCCGAGGAGGACCTGCGAAATTTTGCCTTCAACCAGACGGATTTCCAAGTCACGGCTTCGTTGACCGCTGAGTACACCATGTCCTTGCTTGAACTCACCTTCGATTACGACGATGTGATAGTCTGGACGGGACTTGTAGAACAGCTTGAATTCTTATTCAACGACGCCGAGGTGAGAAAAGATCAGGGTGATACGGGTAGTGTTCTAGAGATCCCGATACATCTAGATACTAACAACCTGCTCTCAGGGACGGCTACAGTCGATATAGACATGTGGGATAACAGCATGTCGGAGCTGATATCCACGGAATCGGTAAATGTCGGTCTGGGGTATTTTCAACAGTTGACCTTGGAATTCCCACTCGATCGCCACGAAACCGACGATTTTATCACCAGAAGTCAAACGGTTAAATTCGTATCAACCATCAAGCTCACCGGCTCTTCGAAGTCCTTCGACTACACACGCCAGTATCGATGGGGTGCCCCTCTGGACGGCTTGGATATAGATGCACACGTCTCCGGCGGTAACGTCACAGCCACCTATTCTTTCGAGAACGAAAGCCCCCGCTACCTGGATATCCGAACTGTGATATGGGCGTATGATTCAAACGATGATCCAGTGGGTTACGAGACCATATCTGACAGCGTTGACCCCGGGGAGGAATATTCTAATTCGGTTCAATTATCCATAATCGGATCAGTTGACTACCTGGAGATAACCTTCACGGAAATAAACACCGGTATGGAGTACGAAAAGGTGGTGGACGTTTGAACAGAGAGGTCGAGACCCACCCCATCAAAGCAGTTGGCGTGACTATAATTTACATCCTTTTATCTGTGGTATCAGTGTTTGTATTGGTGAACTTGGTCATCAATGCAGAACCCGAACTGGAATTCCTCTTCGAGAACACGATCATGTACGCCGCCGCCATCGGGATACCGATGTCCGTTCTTGCAGGTCTGACCGCTTACTTCGGTCCCGGTGACGTTTATCGATTGATATTCGGGGTCGCCAGGGTGATAACATCGATAGTCTATTTCGTTGTTGTTCTAGGTAGCGTCAATCTGGGCTGGGAAGACGAGGCATTCAACTACGACATCGCCATGACGGGACTGATGTTCCTGATAATAGTCGGGTTCGCTCTCCGGATAGCGTACTACATCACCGAGTACTGGATAACGAAAGACAAGCTCGACAGCGAGGCCAAGGGACCCGTGCAGGTGTACTGAAATATAACTCGGGGTTAAACACGATTGTTGTACAACAGCGCTGTTTTATTGGATATGTTTTCGTATCCAGAGTTTGAAAAAAGGATCAGTCATTTTATATTTTCCCTTGGAATAGTGTTCCAAGAAACCTTCGTTCTCCAGTCTTCGGAGATAGGTCGTTACATAATTGTTGGTCTTCTCTAAAACACCTGACAGTTGAGAAGCTGTGTGGAGGTCTTGCGATGCGACCTCTATCAAAAGCGTTCGTTTGAACCCTTTTAGCTCTTGCAGATAGTAATCAAAATGGGTGTCTAGTAGATCAAAAACCTCTTTTGTGATATCTTCCACTTCTTCCATCCCTATCGTTTTCAAATCTCTGGTATCGGCAACGTGGAAGAATGCCTGTAGATATAATGGGAGCATACCAGTAATCTCTTTTATTTTCTGTTTCGCATCCTCCGAGATATCAACACCAGATAAATCCATAAACTCGTCAACCGCATCCTCTTCTAAACTGTTCAATTGAATGGAAAGCAGAGTCCCGAAAAATGGCGATTCCTTTTCCAGCAGGTATCTCATGGAAGATACGGCTGAACCAGATATTATATAATGTGTGTTTTCCGATCTGTGGATATAGGATCGCAGAGACCAAATAAAATCATCATTGTTCAATTCTAAAAGTCTTGGGAACTCGTCCAAAATCACGATAAAGTCGTTACCGGTTTCTTCCGCTAATTTTTCGGGCAACTGCATCGTGACCTTCAAAATGTCCGTAAGGTCTTCTTCCGACTTGAAATATACCTCGGCTAATTCTCCTATGCTGACCCTCGTACCTTTGAGGATATCCACCAGCGCATCCTTTGCTCCGCTCATGAACCTTTTAAATTTCAATGAAAGCGCTTTATCATCGGTATAATCCGTATATTTATCTACGACCTCGGATGCAAAGGTCCTCAAGAAGTTTTTTTCCGTGAGCGGTGCGATAAAGGATACATCTATGTAAACAGGGATCATATCTTCTTTCATCTCTTCGCAGATCTTAAGAGCAAGAGAGGTTTTACCAGTACGTCTCAACCCGATCAAAGCGAAGTGGTTGTTGTTTATCCCCTCTCGGATCTTCCTTCTTTCACTCTCCCTATCAACGAAGGTATCGATGACTGGAGATCCGATCTTGTACTTCATAAAACAATAATGTTGTATATTTATTTAAACTTTGTTGTTGTACAACAGCGCTGTTTTATGTAGATTCCCTCGTAAATGTTACAACATCATCGAATGTTGGAACATAAAAGACAAGCTCGACAAAGAAGCTGAATGGCCCGTGCAGGTGTACTGAAATTGTGAGTAACTTGACCCAGGGTTATTTCTGAACCGCTAACTATCCTCTCATTCAATTCAAAAAAACTTCGCACAACGGCCCCGAAAGCCAAAGAGGAACGTAAAAAATATTTTCACTCCTTCTCCCGAACTCCATTTCGTTGACTACGAAGCAGTACTCCGGATCGTATCTATCGGAAAAACTTCTAAGAGAGCGTGTCACTTTTGGGGTTGTTTTGATCTCATAAGGATATACATTCTCATCCTGTAAAACAAAGTCGACCTCCGCTTTCCCTTTACTCCTCCAGTATTTTAAATTCTCGACTTTACGGACCACCTGTGAGAAGAAAAAATTCTCGTTCAATTCACCTCTATCGCTTCTGTTCTCCATCTCCTGAAAGTTACTTATAACACCATTTCTGAACCCGTTATCATAGAAATAAACCTTAGGTGTTTTGACTATCTCCTTCTGTTTATTAGTAAAAAAAGGTTGGACGAGCTTGATTATGAACGTAAGTTCCAAAATATTTAATTTCTTCTTTAGATCCATGTGGGTAAAGCCGGACTTGTTTGAGATATTCGAATAATTTGTTAATTCACCCGTCTGAAGGGAAAGTAGTCTCATAAGATTTCTCACTTCTCTATCATCTGAAATATCGAGAACGTCTCTGATCTCTCTGAGAAGGTAAGTGTTTATTATGTTCTTGATCACCGTTCTCTTCTCTTCTTCATCTTCCGAGATGACAACCCTGGGGTATCCTCCGTAGATCGTATATTCCTTTCTTAACTCCTCGAACTTTGAATTGATGCTTTTCGAGATATCAAACTCCTTCTTAGAACATATCCAACCTTCCAGCATCTTTTTCTTCTCGTTATAGATATCGTACAATTTTTCATCCCGGTACCTCAGGAACTCCTCAAAACTGAAAGGATACAATATAAAATTGAATATCCTTCCTGTCAAGAACTTCAAACCCTTGACCGTCATCTCACTCACTGAAGAACCCGTTATGAGTATCTTCTTATCTGGATAGTGGTCGTACAGATATTTTAATTTCTTACCTCCGCTTTCAGCGTACTGGAACTCATCTATGATCAGATAATCGTGGTCTTCGATGTAGACTTTAGCAAAATTCTTTATGTCCTCTTCAAAAAGGTCTAGTACCTCTCTGTCCTCGAAACTGATGAATCTTGAATTGTCCAACTCATCATGGATTTTTAAAAGAAGGGTCGTCTTCCCACTCTGCCTGGGGCCCGTGACGGATATTATCTCTGGGCTGTCGATGTAACGCCAGATACGATCTTCGAGGTCTCTCTTCACGTAGCCCTCTAATAATCTATTCTTCATCTTATCTTCGATATTATCGGACATAATACAGAAATAGGTCTACTAATTTAAATAATTTACTAAAAATAGTAGGGTTAAATGGGGGTATTATATATCCTACTTTATTTCAACCACGAACAACATCAATATTTTTATACACCTCCCTTTTTCCCACAAATATGATCGATGATATCAAGGTCACTCGAAATATTGTTGAAAGGCATTTCAAGGAATTTTTGGATCACCTGGAGACCGACGTTGCCATAGCAGGAGCAGGTCCGGCCGGACTCGTCGCTGCACGCTACCTAGCAGAGGCCGAGCACAAGGTCACTATCTTCGAGAGAAAACTCTCACCGGGAGGCGGCATGTGGGGCGGAGGCATGGGTTACCCCGTCATAGTAGTGCAAGAAGAATCGGTTAAAGAACTGGAGAAAGTCGGTATAAAGACAGAGAAAGCCGGCGAAGGATACTACACGGCGGATTCCATCGAATCAGTAGCTAAACTGACATCAGCAGCTATCGATGCTGGGGCACGGATTTTCAACCTACTTTCCGTAGAGGACGTTCTTTACGAGGATGAAAAAGTAAATGGATTCGTGATCAACTCGTCACCCATCGAAGTGGCCGGACTGCACGTCGATCCTATCACAATAAGAGCCAAGCAGTGCATCGATGCAACGGGACACGATGCCGAGGTCTGCAGGATCCTTCAGCATAAAACATCTGAACTGGATACACCAAAAGGAAAAGTGGCCGGAGAGATGTCCATGTGCGCTGAGATCGGAGAGAAAACAGTGGTAGAGAACACCCGCAGAGTGTTCCCGGGACTTTGGATCACCGGGATGTGTGCCAACGCCGTGATGGGCGCGCCCAGGATGGGCCCCATATTCGGAGGTATGCTCCTATCTGGAAAAAAGGTTGCCCGTCTTGTTTCTAAAGAATTATGAATTAGGGAAAGTAATATATTGTACGATAATAGTATTTGATGAAAAGTGTAAGCATGACCATGGCTGAGAAAGAATATCCTGAAGAAGATTTAGACAGCTTTTCTAAATTCAAGAGCATGCAGCTCCCCAGACTTGTAGTAGTAGGCAGTAAAGCTTTGGATCAGGTGGGAGAAACATGCGGTAAATTGCAGCTGGGGAAAAGAGGGCGGATAATCTGTGATAAAACCACGAAAGAGGTCGCCGGTGATAGGGTAGCCGAAATTTTGGGAGATATGGGTTATACTGTAAGCATGGAGATAATCTCTGAAGCCTCTCAGGACGTAGTTGATGATATAGTTGATAGATCAAAAGAGGACGTCGACTTCTTTTTGGGTGTCGGAGGAGGGGTATCCATAGATATCGCAAAGTATTCATCACACCTCCTAGAGATACCGTTCGTCAGCGTTCCCACGGCGGCTTCACACGACGGCATAGCCTCGGGGAGAGCATCGATAAATCGGAACGGAAACAAGATATCGGTTCAGGCACAATCACCGTTGGCGCTGGTAGCAGATACCGGTATACTGGCTGAGAGTCCATACAGGCTTTTAGCATCTGGATGTGCGGACATAATCGCCAATGCAACGGCGGTCAAAGATTGGCTTCTTGCAAAGAAATTAAGAAACGAACCTTACTCTTCTTACGCCGCAAACCTTTC
>JAWOBZ010000050.1:0-3233 GCA_046484045.1 Thermoplasmata archaeon
GCTTTTATCCTAACGATTACGTATAACGGACTGGGGTATGATGTGAAGTTCTCGACCGAAGGGAGAGAATTTGGGCGAACATGGCGTGAGCCCCGAAGCACATATACCCCCAGTTATGCGTTCCGAACATCGTGAGGACGAGGGGATTTAACTCGTTAAATCACCGAAGAGTCGTTGAGGATAAAAGAGGTTCCGCAGAATCTATAAAGCTTGCCTTTATAGGTATCTGGAGAGCCATTAGGCTTTCCAGTGAACCGTCGTTTTGTGGGTCAGGGTGTGCATAACATGGTTTTTATCAAAAACCTTTAAACCTTAAATAATATCTATCATATCCTGTAGTAGAATGTCCCCCCTGCTTAGAGGAACGGTGAGCGTGATCGTCGTGTTTATGCTGTCTATTGGAGTTGTCGGTGTGGCTGTTCAGGAAGTGCAAGCCGCTCCAGCCGGGTGGTCCGATTACGTCGTGCTGAGTAATTCGAGCGTATGGCCGGAGAAGAACATGGTGAATACTTCTGAGAATCCCGCCGTTACTTCGTGGGGAAACTATGTGTATGCGGTATGGGAGAGAGATACTATGAATGCTTCCGTGGCATTTGTAACAAATGCTGAAATATTTTTCTCAAGAAGTGATGATTACGGCTATTCGTGGAGCACGCCAGTGAGGTTAACATATAATTACATGCTGGAAGACAACCTTAAGAATAATACGGCCTATGGGAATTCAGTATATCCTCGTATCGCTGTGAATGGTTCACAGGTTCACATTGTTTATGATAAAGCAATCTATGGTGCTGGCGGTGGTAACAAACACCGAGAGATCATGTACATCAACTCGACCGATCGAGGTAACACATTCAGCGAACCGAGGATGCTGACCACTAACGATACGGAGGACTCACGACACCCAGACATAGATGTTTGCGGAGATAGGGTCCATATTGTATGGACTGATGAAAGAGACGCAGATGCTGACCTTTTCTATATGAATTCTTCGGATGGAGGGTTAACATGGAGTCCGGAACAGAAGATTACATTTGGAGGTGTATCTGGAACATCAAGGATCGCAGTCAATAATTCCAATATACACATCACTTATAATAGATACATACCGCCATGGGAAGTAGCATATATGAAAAGTACTGATGGAGGAGTATCATGGTCTCCTACCCAGATTTTGAGTCCAAACGACGGTTTCCCTTCGTTAAGGGGTGGTATAGACGTTTATCAGGACAATGTTCACGTGGTTTACGACGATGCAAATCCACCGTCGATCGGATATCGCTCATCAAACGACAACGGAGATACTTGGAGTTCAGAAATAACCCTAGATAGCCCTGGGAATAGATCCGAGCAGCCTACTATCGGAGTATGGAAGGACGAGGTTTACACCGCGTGGATAGATAACCGTGATCACTACGATTACCAAAATGCGTTCGAGATTTATACTGCGAATTCTACAGACGGAGGGAACACATGGACGGATGATCTTAGGTTATCAAATGCTGTGAATAAGTCATTGAAACCGGATGTGTGTGCTAACGAATCGATAGCCCATGTTGTATGGCAAGACAATCGCACTGGAGAACATGATCAGGATTACGAAATCTACTACAAGCGCAATCCAGGCTTTGGTGTCCCGATACCTGAATTCAGGTGGCTGATAGTACCCGTATTAGCAACGCCTGCGATAATTATATTTCTATCACGATACAAACGGTAGAAAAATTTATAATGTTCCCTCCCCCCTTCAGGGTTGAGGAAGAAAAAATGCTTAGACCGAAAAAAGGTTTGGGGAGAATAATATGTGCTAGCTTAGCCCTGCTTCTCGTGATAGCATCGCTTTCGATCACAAGTGCAGGAGAAAATGATATTGTAACAATTTCAGGAACAGTGTATCTACCGGATGGCACTACACCTGCGAATGCTACAGAAGTAGCGGCGATGAACGTCCGGACGGAGGAATTGGACACTACTCATACCGATGAGGATGGTCATTATTCTCTATCTGTTCCAGCACTTCAAGATGACATGTTGAAGTTCGCTGCGACTAGAGGTTTCGAGTACGATAAACATACGATCGAAGTTTCTGAAGTTACTTCACCTTACGACATAACTTTGAAGATACAAAAACCAGGAACTAGTCCCACACCCGTTGAACCGCTTGATGTCCCGGAAGATGATCCTTTTACGATTGATATACCTACGGTGAAAGAGGTTCGGGAAGCAACAGATAACGGGACTGATGTCATCGAAATACCTCATTATAATGTAACTGTATCGAATTTACTGATCAAAGACGGTGTAGCTGTGTACAATCAAAGGGAATGGGTCCAGATATTTCTGAAGAACATCGGTGATATCAAAACGTTCCAGGTAACGGTAGATATCAGTGTGATAGAAGAGGGGCAGGTACGATCACTGAAGTATTTGCATTATGGTGCATTGCAGCCGGGTATGGAAAAAGAGAGAAGAATAAGATGGACTCCGAAAGTAAAAGAAGATTGTACGATCGTTCTGGATATCGAGTATATGGAGAATCATCCTGTTAAAGGTAATAGAGTTAATTATACAGAAGAGATCGGTGTGGCTGTTGCTGATGAAGAACCAGGTACACCTGAGACGAGCTCGCCGTGGTTGATAGACGGACCTGTTGTGATGGATGGTTGGTATCTTTCATTAAAAGAGGATATAGTTATAACTTCTACTGGACACTTGAAGATGATCAATGGGGCTGAACTTATTTTAGAATGTCGAGATAATGGTGAATTCTCAATCACCCTCCAAGAGGGCGGCAGATTCGATATCTGGGGAAAATCGGAATTGAAGAGTTCCGTTGAACTAAACAATTTCAGATTCCACAACTACGGCAGACTAGATGTCAACCGTTCAACAGTAAAATGGACGTATGGAGACTCTAATGACCTATCCAATCCAGGCGGTATCCAGTGTTTCTCAACCAGCACTACAACCATCAGAAACAGCACCATCAAAGAGGGATACACCCACAACATCTACGTGGAAGACTGCTCGCCGTCGATCACTAACAGCAACGTTACTTTCGCTGGATCCGCAGCGGAAGGCGGTTATGGCATCTATGCCACTGGTAATTCACAGCCCGAGATCATGCACAGTAACATCTCCGACAACAAGAAACACGGTATACACTTCGAGAACATACAGAACCCGGTTTCTCCACCATGGCCGCCCGAAACAATACAAGCCACTTCGCACAA
>JAWOBZ010000035.1:0-19846 GCA_046484045.1 Thermoplasmata archaeon
CTTACCTCGGTCCTTATATCAGAACGTAATTGTTGGTCTGCCAAGGTACTCGAAACCGCAGCGATAATAAAGATCACCACAGCAAGAACAATGAAGGCGTTAACCGTCCTTAGTGCGAAATACTTCCAGGATGCAGCCATCTTATCAGGTCAAACAAAACTTAATATCGTATTAAAATGTTTTGCTATTAATCACATTTGGGTAGGGGTAAATAAAAAATAGAAAAGAAAAAAAGGGTTTTGTGGTTTTTTAATCTCTCTTTTTCCGGTATATCAGAACCGCAGCAACTGCAGCAACGCCCAATAGTGCAAATGTGAATCCTGGTGTATCGTCATCGGCCTTTTCAGCCTCGACGGATACGGTGGTTGTTTGATCACCTATCTGCACAGTGTAATCTCCACTGTCTTCGAATGTATGTTCATACTCTATGTCCTCTGATTCGTTTGCACCGATATCCATTGTGGTCTCTACTGAACCGTCTATCAATATTGATACACTGCGCGTTTCTTCATCTTCGTTGGTCACTGTAGCGGTTATTACTACGTCTAATGGTTCTTTGCCACTTGAAGGCTCAACGTTCAAATCGGTCACCGTGATTCCTGGTTCAGGTTCTACTCCACCTTCTTCTTGGATGAAAACTGCTCTATCCCAGGAACTTTCAACAACCTGGCCGGGTATTGCACCGGATACGATTATGGTGTAGCTACCCGCTTCTAGGTCATCTGTGGATATTTCGAATACGAATTCTCCACCGCTTAGTTCTGCGTCTCCTTCGTCCGCGAGGTTACCGTCGCGGTCTTCCAGTATCCATCCGACTTCGGCGTTGTCTCCTGCTTGAGGAATACGTCTTATGCTCTCAGGATACGTTTCCAAGATTCGTCCTCCGGCTGATGCGGATATGGTATCTCCTTTGTCCACCAGTCTTTGGGAGTCGATACTAACCATCTCTAATCTTCTGACAAGCAGTTTATCCTCCCAATAGTCGTCTGGGAATGGATAACCATCATCGACGTTAAATCTATCGAGCTTCATTACCATATCGTCCGGATCCTCTTCGGTTATCATGAACGGTCCGTTACCGATATTGATGTGACCGTAATCGCTGACGAAGCTGCCGATTGCATCAACTTCATCGGAGTAATCATCAGCGCTTTCGTAGCCGAAGGGCAAACCGCGATCTGCCAGTAGTTGATACGGTACGAAATCCCCGTTTACCATCTCTTCCAAAGTATCCACGAAATCGTTGGATTGGGATGTACTCAGCCAGTGTATCCAATTGTCTGCTTGACCTGAAGACCAATCGTATGAACCCTCTGACGTCACCGCGTAATCAGAATCAAGGACACACTGTTGTGCCGATTCTATGACCTGCCAAGGCTCCATTGGAGAAATTGAATAGTAGTTTGCGATCATGGATTCGATTGGGAAAGAGTAGTCACCATAGATGGTGAATTCATCCTCTGCTCCGTTCCACTGGATACCTTTGACGTTCTCCAACCAAGGTCTTGTGACTGATGCCATCTCGGAGATATAGAAATCCGGTTCATCTGCAGTTTCATAGCACGCTCTCCATATGAATCCAAGCCAATGTGCGATATCTCTGTTGCTCATCTCGTGTCCGCTGTGCCATTTTTGGGTGGTTTCATTGAAATTCCAATCGTAAGTAGCAGCGGTCGCGGACGTTACTCCGTCACCGACTTCTTCCCATTCGTTGGTTGCAGGATTATAGAGCACTGCATCACTAGGCACGTCGTGTTCTCCTACCATATCTCCGGCTCCATCAGTTAATACATCGGTCTCTGCACGGAAGTCGATGGGTTCGCCCTTGCTCGGGTGATAAAATACTGAGTAGTCGTGGGTCAATCTCTTCTGCTGTTGACCATAAACATCGCTTGAACCGCCGATCCGATTCCAGTTGTCCATGTAAAGGGCACCTTCAGAAGAATACTGGCCTCCTGTGAATGTTCCGTCACTGGTCATCATGGTCCTTATGGTGAAAACATCAGAATATCCAGTCACCGCGTCAGTTGCGAATGCACCGACTTTATCGATATTATACGGATAGAAGTCGAGCGAATCCATGATGAACACCCTGACGCTCTCCATCATCCCTATCTCTGCGACCTCTGCGTTAAGCTCCCAGTATTCCTCTTCGTTTGCAACATCCATAGTGGATAATTGCGTACCTTTCTCATCCAGCTGGGCGGGTCTGTCTATTAATTCTCCCATCTCGAGAGATTCTTCCTCGTACTGCCATAGGCCACCGATCTGCGAGCCGGGCATGTATGCATAGAAGGGGGAGTACATCTGGGGCATTGACCAATATTGGTACTTAGCAGCGGTTGAAGCCAACCATCCACCGGTATAGAAGTGGAACTGCATGTCAGCAGGGTTCGAATAGAACGCCACAGCGATAGCCTGCCTTCTATCCCAATAGTTCTTGTGGACTTTGATCCCTTCGTCTTCAAGCAGGTCACTGAAATAATCGCCGATGAGTCTTCTTTCGTCCTCTGTTCTGATCAACCCTTCTATCTCGACGTCCTCCCAGTCACCGCCTGGTGGTTGGTACTGCCAGTAGTCGCCTTCTTTACGTAGCGCTCCGGTTTCTAGGTTCTCTTCCCAGTACTCCATTGCTTCCTGGATCATATCTGAAGCTTTTTGCTGATCTCCAGTCAACGTAAGGCCCATGTCTTCTACTTCCGGTCTTATGTACTGGTTGTAACCTGGGTCGTTGGGTCCAATCGGTGTGTACCTTGCCATACCGTAACCGCCGTACATATCTTCAATGATAAGCTGACGGTCTATCAACCACTGTACAGCTCTTCTGATCTGGGTTTCACCGAAGGGGTTGAATTCGTATGTTCCACCGACTTCAGCAACAGGTTCATCCAAATCCCTGTCGAAGTATGGATTGAAGTACAAGTTGTTGTAAGAACCAACTGACCTCGCTGTACCCAAGTTCTCTTTCCAGTCGTCCGATATCCCTTCATACGTTGATCCGGGAACCGTCTGGATGAACATATCAAGTTCTCCGATAGCAGTGTCGCCAATTCCGACACTTTGAGAGGTTCTGACCTCTAAAACTATCTCCTGGACATATTCATCCTGAGCTCTAGCCTGGCCCGTAATAGCAGCGAACGAACCTAAAACGAAAACTGCCACTATTAATAGGCTGATTATCTTTTTCCAATTCATGTTTCTACCTCTACAAATCCTTGATATCATCAAAGGGTATTTAAATTTTGTCCCCACCTTTATATAGGCAGTCGATTATTTTTGGAGATGCACAGTTAAATTTCAATGTCAATTTTCTTCAAACCAGAAGAACTTTTCATCTTTTTTAGGCTTACATTTATATTATGTTAGTGTAAATATCATGAAATATTGTTGTCATACGGACCGTGCGATTTCAAAAAGATTAAATAAACCGTGCAGTAGTTAAAAACTAACTGAATAAATTAATATGATATAAAGAAAATAAGAGGAAAAAATATGGACGTCATATCGATAATTTTATACGTGTGCTATTATGTGTGCATCCCTGTTGTTATCATATTTTTAACGTGGCGGCTTTACATAGAGAAGAAATATGGTGACTTTTTCAAATCCAAATATTACCAAACCAAGGCGAAGGAAGAACTCTATCAGGTCAGTGAGGAGAGACTTCAGAAGATAAAAGTTATCCTCGTTACGGTGTTTCTTGTCCTGTTACCCATGTGGGGTTTGGTTGCATCCGAGATAACCCATCAGGAAATGTATTACGAACTCGTTTTCATCGAGGACACATACACACATAGAAATCCGGTTCTGGATTCCCTTGGTCCATCCTTCAACACGGACGAGATAATCAAAGAGATGAAGTATAATCCAGATGCGTGGCACCCAGATTTATTTGAAGAAATCGTCGACCTCGACCAGCTGACAAAATACCCCGGAAGGATGGCGGTATATATTTTGGTAGAGGATCGATATATAATAACATATACATTTTTAGCACCGGTACCGATAGTAAAGGGTTACGGTTTCCAGATAAACGAAGTCGATGGAGAGGATGTCATGATCGCTCAAAACGAAGGGACGTATATCTTTCCGATGGAACCCTCTCCAACAGGTAGATTGGGAGATGTTGCATAATACCGGCATACAAATATATTGATTGTTTGATTCAGGAGATAAATCTTATAAATAATCTGAATATTATCATGGGTGTAAGATGAGAGATCATGCCAGAAATCGACATCGTTCTCGTGGAGCCTAAAACGCCTGGCAACGTAGGTGCCGTAGCTAGGCTGATAAAAAATTTTGGATTAAAGGATCTTGTTTTAATCAATCCCGTAACGATCGATGGGGACGCTATGATCAGAGCCATGCACGCGAAAGACGTACTGGAGAACGCAGATATAAAGGATGATCTGAAAGCAGCCGTATCCCGATATGATATGGTCGTGGGTACGTCCGGAGTTGACACCGATAAAGAAAAACGATTCTTGCGGCAGGCGGATGCCCCCGAGAGATTCGCTGAAGATGTAATGGAATACCAAGGCAAAATAGCTCTACTGTTCGGCAGGGAGGATATCGGTCTTCTAAACGATGAAATATCCCTCTGCGACAGATTCGTCAGGATCCCGACCTCGGAGGGATATCCGATAATGAACCTTTCACATGCAGTTGGGATCGTTCTGTATGAACTCTTCAAGAACGGGGTGGAAACATCATCTCATGGAGAGCAAATCGATGAAAGTGATAGGGAAAGACTCATGGACACATTCGAAGAAATTATGGACGTGGTGGACTATCCAGAACACAAGAAAAGGAGGACGTTGATCATGTTCAGGAGGATACTGGGTAAAGCGAACACTACATCGTGGGAGTATCACAGACTGATGGGTGTGTTCAGATATATAAGCGATAAACTTGGAAAATGATTTTACTCAATCGTCACGACCCAATTTCTCAGATATTATCTTCTTTAACTCGTTCCTATCTTTCGCTGCAAGGCCGAAATACTCCTGGAATTTTGGACTGGTTCTCAACGAATACGTCCTTCCGTCTCTTTCGACGATTATCAGATTTTTCTTCTTGAGATGTTCAATATGGTCGTAAACTTTACTGCCGATCTTCTTCTTCAGATCGCTCTGTCTTATCGGCTGATAGTAGGCGATTAGGGCAGCGGTCTTTAAAATCTCCTCGTCGAGTTCAGGCTCCATGATCTCTATACCGTATTGATTGTACTCCGGCTTGAGCTGCATGGAGTACCGTCTGCCGATCTTCTTTATCTCGATGGAAGTTTTCCTGTTTTGATACATCCTTTTCAACCTTTTTATCCCCTTTCGTAGCTGTGTACGTTCGATGCCAACTGCTTCTTCTATATCTGGCACGGTCAAGGGCCTACCTGCGGAGAAGAGAACCGCTTCCAATATCGGTTCTAACTCTTCATCATCCTCATCTCCCGTATCTTCTCTCTGGTCAGATTCATTTTCCTCCATATTTGATCCACCCAACAATAAATATTCAATATATATTAAACTACCGCAGTGGATACATGGGACCCATTATTCTATAAAACCAAAAAGACATATATGATTAATCAACTAACAAATTTCATGCCCGTTATCTCTGTGGACCCTGAAGAACTGAAGAAATTATCGGATTCAGACGATTTCGAGTTGATAAAGAACTTGCCCAAGCTGGGGATCGAGATCGACGAGATCGGAGATGATGAATGGAGTCTTGAGGTGTTCCCCGATAGATGTGACATGCTTTCCGTGGAAGGCATATCGAGAGCGGTAAAGGGATTCTTGGGAAAGGATACGGGTCTGATCAAATACGACACGAAAAGATCGGATATCGAGACCAGCGTCGAACTAAGCGTTCAAGATGTGAGGCCGTACATAGTCACTGCAGTTATCAAAGAAGTAGAACTGAACGACAGACTGCTAAAATCTTTGATGAATATACAAGAAAAACTGCACCTAACGCTGGGTAGGAATAGGGCAAAGGTCGCTATAGGCGTCCACGACCTTTCCAAAGTAAAACCCCCCTTCGTTTACAAGGCGGTCAAACCAGAAGATATAAGTTTCGTACCTCTTCAAAAAAATCACGAGATGACATTACGGGATATTTTAGACAAGCATGAAAAAGGTCAAAAATTCGCATATATTTTGGAGGATAAAGAGAAATATCCGATAATATTGGACAGCGAAGACAACGTACTATCTTTCCCACCGATAATCAACGGAGTGCTCACTCAGGTGACTCCAGAGGCAGAGGAGTTGTTCATCGATATGACGGGAACTGATCTACGGGCGCTGGAGTACTCACTCAATATCTTGTGCACGCTTTTCGCCGATAGAAATGCCGAAATATTTTCCACGAAAGTGATGTATGGTGAGAGTCAAGAGATATATCCACGTATTGAAAACGAAAAGATGGATATAGATCCCAAAGAGGTTAGAAAACAATTGGGGGTCAAGATAGATCGCGAAGAGATCACTGATGTACTGGGAAGGATGAGGTACGGGATAGAGGACGATCAGGGTGAAGAAACCGAGAAAATAGCGGTGGTCGTACCCGCCTACAGACACGATATACTGCACCCATGGGACGTAATAGAGGATATAGCCATAGGATACGATTTCGATAACTTCAACGGCGAGATGCCCAACGAAGTTACTATCGGTAAGGAATTGTCTATCAGGGAGTTGGAATCTACGCTCTCAGAGATGATGATAGGATACGGGTTCCAAGAAGTGATGAATTATCCGTTAGGTAACGAGAAAAGGGAATACACTATGATGAGAAATGAGGTGCAGGACGATGTTTACACGCTGGAGAATCCGGTCACCCAAGAAGAAACATGTCTTAGGGTATCTCTATTACCTTCCCTCATGAATAACCTTCACAGGAGCAGGAATAAACCGCTCCCACAGAAGCTTTTCGAGATAGGTGATGTCGTCAACGATGGTGAACAGAGAACATATTTCAGCGGTGTAATAATCCATTCTGAAGCGGGTTTCTCGGAGATTAAATCCCATATCGCGGGGATGATGAAAAATGTGGGAGTAGAACACACGATCGAGGAAAATAATGATGAGAGATTCATTCGTGGACGCTGCGCTACTATCAAGATGGGGGACGACGAAATTGGTTTATTCGGTGAGATTCACCCCGAACTTCTCTCTAATTTCGAGCTGGAAAATCCCGTGACCGCCTTCGAGATCGTCGACCTTACTAGGTTTTCTAGGGAGGAAAGCAACCTCTGACATAAGTGTGGTATCAAGGAAAAAAATAGAAAGAAAATAAAAAGGAATGGTTTTTACTAATATATTTATTCTAGTTCATCCGTCTTTTCTTCATCGAGCTCATCTTCGACCGATTCTTCTGATTCTTCCAGCTCTTCGTCCATAGCTTCTTCTTCGATAGTTTCCTCTGTACCGCCGGGTTCTTCAAGTGCCTCCTCTTCAGTTTCAGCCTCTGGTTCAGGTTCTATCTCGCCTTCTTCCAGTTCTTCGTCGATAACTTCTTCTTCTACTGTTTCCTCTTCGAAATCCTCTTCGAGTTCTTCTCCTTCTTCTGGTTCTCCGAATATATCATCTTCTGAAACTTCTTCTTCCTCTTCACCGAAGAGATCTTCTTCCAGTTCTTCGCCTTCTTCGTCAGTAATTACTTCTTCCTCTTCGATGGGGACCTCCTCCTCGACCTCTTCTTCGATTACCTCTTCCTCTTCTTCCTTTCCAAGGAACATCGGGAGAACCTTGAATCCAAGGAGTAGTCCGGCGAGTAGAGCGATTATTATTCCAGCTATTATCGCTCCCATCATGGATCCGCTCATTCCTTCTTCTTCCTCTTTAGTCAGATCGATCGATTTGGTGGACTGTGCTACGTTTCCAGCTTCGTCCTCGGCCGTAATTATGACCTCGTTCATGCTCCTCTTTCTTAGAGAGATCGTCGAAGAGAAGCCGTCTCCACTTACTGCTATCGGTTTACCGTTTATCATCACGTCGGCATCTTCATTCACGCTACCCGTGATCGTGATCTCATCTCCGTCCAATTCGTAATCCCAGTCGATCGTAGGACTGGTGGTATCCCTTTCCATCGCTCTAGTGGTCGAACCAGTGTTTCCAGCTTCGTCAACGGCGGTGATCTCAAACTCGTTTTCACCTTCTTCCATATTGACGGTGTAATCGAAATAACCGTCGGCCATGACTTTTACCTCTACTCCGTCGACGTAAACTTTTACGTCCCCGAATTCTTCCTTTCTGTCAATCTCACCTTTCAGAGTTAACATGTCTTTGTTTGATACGTCTTCAGTGGGAAGTGGGCTGTTAATTTTGATGTCGGGCTCTACCGTATCCTTGTACACCATAATCACTTCTTCCATGCTGTTATCGACTCTGTCTGTAGCTTTGAAGGTCAATTCGTACATCCCGTCGTCATCGAGTGTAATCTCGTCATCGAAGGAAGAATCGACTACCTCAATCTGTTTGGTCATCGTGCCAGTATCGTTAGAAACGGATAGCTCTAGTGTTTCGGTGTCTTCACTCAGGCTGCCCGAGAGGGGCAGAACGTCTTCATTGGTGAACAAGATGTCGTCCATTCCTCGGGTCAAATCACCCGATAATGATATCTCTGGAAGTGTAGTGTCTATCTCGAAGGACCAGTTGTGGACACGCATATTCCCGGCTCTGTCTTTGGCTTTGACGGATACATAGTGGATACCGTCATCCATAGATTCGTCCGGTATATAGGACATGGTACCGTCTTCACGGATGGTGCTGTACGTGGTTATATTAACATCGTCCAATCTTATCCATATATTACTTGTATCTACACCTGTTCCACCGATTTCTTTAACCACCTTTTCTTCCTTCGTTATCCAATCATCTTCAGTGCTGTTACCCAGTTTTAATCCACCAACATAAACACGTTGTTTTTCGTAAGTTCTCTCTTTGATGGTATCGGTGTATCTTGCAAGGATTGGTGGCATCGAATCAGAAGTGATCTCGTTTGGTTCTGGGCTGGTATCCTTGATCTCGGGAGCCCTGGTGTCCAAGAAAATATTCAACGGTATATTAAAGCTTTCTAGAGTGCCATCTATACCAACATTGATAACACCACCGTAAGCACTGTCTTTAGCATCACCGGGGAAGTTCCACTTGAGATCGAATTCTCCCTTTTCAAAAGCATCTAAGGGTTGACGGGGTACGTTTTCTAGTTCATAACCTTCGACTCCAGCTAGAACTATGCTTATCTTTAAGCCGATGTAACCTGGGTCTGAAGTTTCGTAACCCAGTATAGTTAATATGTATTCTCCATCTTCGGGATTCATCACCTTGATATGTTCGTCAGAACCCATGAACCCAGAATACTCTACCATCTCGTTGGGGAAATCTGGTTCCCCGTCTCCATCATCGTCTTTCCAAAGTGCTATATCGACATCTGGGGCGCCGCCCATGTCCCATGTTGAGATCTCTATGCTAAGGGCGTTTTCTATGGTTATATATTTCCTATAGCCGGCTCCGGGCCCTAATGCGTTATAGAAATCATCCGCTGTGGCGATGCCGAAAACATCGTCTTGCGGTATAGGTAGGTTTTCAATCGTTTCGGATTGAGCGGGTCCAATAGCGGAGGCGTTGAATCTGTCTATACCCATTCCTCCGACAAATTGGAAACCATGTGTGCTGAGTCTTTCGTTGGTGTTAACGTCGCCGGGGGATGGTTTGATCTCGAATGGGAATACTCTACCGGAGAGTCTTTCACCAGGTTCACATCCACCATCTACTCTAGTGTTTCTAACGGCGATAACATTCAATCCGGCCACAACGGGGGTTCCGAACAGTGTTCTAGTGGTGTTAGTGTTTGTTTCTCCTGTAACGCCTATAGATTCTTTGGATACTGAGACGCCTTTTCCAAATACACCTTCTCCTTTGTTAGTAGCAAAATCTTTGGTAGGTTGTAGTACCTTGACATCCAAGTCCGAGGTCAATATTGAAACATCATCTTTGACCTCGACGACATTCTTGGTTTCAACCTCCAACCACACGGAATCTATTAGCAGTTTACCGTCTCCTGGAAGACCACTAATATTGTGTTTGATATATAGAGTCATACCACCTACCTCGGCCCAATTCCACTTAGGGGCACCGTGTTCGTGGGAATCCCATGTGATATCCAATTCGGAGATGGTAGTTTCTTCTGTGACGTTAACGTTCAACTTAGAACCACCGATTGAATGTTTCACAGTAAGATTGTTAGCGTCGACGTCAGGGACCGTACCTTCATATCGGTGTTTGACCATTATCTTTACATTATTGACCATAGAATCAAGTCCTGAAACGTCTAGACCTCTTAACTCCACTTCTTCACCGGGTGCAAATTCTGCGTAAACGTTGTCCGGTGTCCCGTGGATATTATCCGTAGATACATCTCCACTTCCGATCGTTGTGTAAATATTTTCTCTCGTGCTCCAATCAACTTCGGTGATCATCTTCAGTTCTTCGTCTCCTTGTTTGTACCTTCCCTGATCGGGTACATTGATGGGATAATACCTCCAGTCTCCGCTGTTATCTGGATCACCTGCCACACCAGATACAAAGTCATTAGAGTATAGATATCTGTCATCCGTCGACCCACCGAATTCAGCCATCATCCTCTCGGACATAACATTGATTAGTACGGGTATTGTGGTAAGTTGAGTACCGGTTTTCAACTTAATCGAAGCTTCATATGAACCTGGTTTTGCATCTTCAGGGACATCAAGAGCTGCGGTGAATGTGCCGGAATCTCCACTTATCGAAACCGAGTTATCTACGCTGATCCAATCATGTGGTTTTTCTTTAAAGAATTCTACATCGAAAGTCCAGTTCGTATTTTCGGTGTCATCCGTTAATCTACCAAGATTTATGAACAAACCGCCGTTCTGACTGATGCTATCTAGATCATCCACCATGACCGAGAGTGAATTCGAAGAATAATCGAAATCTATCGTGTTTAGTTCATAGAGTATTTCAGTCCCGTCAGTTTCATAGAGATAATCGAAGTTCGGTTCACTTTGGTTTATGTAAGGTTCATACTTACTCAGATTGAAAGTTCTAAGCGGATAGGACTCATCGTTTCGGGTGAGAGTTGGGAAGTTGCATTCCGGCACGTTACCATAAATACCACTAGTCCACAAAGGAGAGTTGATAGAGTGATTAAGTGGATATGTGCTAGTGGAGTAGGAATAAGCTTTTGATATCGCTGTTGATATTATACCGTTGAAAGACGGTCCTCCTGCTGCTTCTGGTAGATAAGAGTGAAACCCGGATAACCTATCTGCGGTTAATATCAATGGAAGATAATTTGAATAATCAGAAATCCAAAAGGCGCCGGCAACTACATCTTGGGAAACATCAGTCTCACTATGTGACCAATCGATTTGAGGGTCTGCCTTGGTTGAAACATCTACGATATGGAATCCCCCATCTCCATCTGATAGGTAAACATTGTTCGGTTCGACCGAAGGCATCATGTAACATTTCATCGCAGTTCCTGGTGTAGAAACATTTCCAACAGAAGAGGGGGATGAAGGAGTAGAAATATCAAGTATTTTGAATCCACCTTCTCCGTCTGCAACATGTAGATAACCAGAATCAACAAAGGAGCTTCTTGCATCAGTAATATCGAATAAACCACCATAGTTATATTCTGAAACATATGCTGGGCTGGCTGGAGTGGAAATGTCGTAAACAAGTACTCCCCTATCTAATTGAGATATATATACATAGTTTCCATCAACTGCCACATCCATAGCAGTAGAGTTAGTATCAATCGTCGAAATGAGGGCTGGATTTGATGGATTAGAGACATCTATAATTTTAACGCCGTCATCACCATCACCTAAGTATACATTAGTACCTGTGAAACCGAGTCCATGTGAGTACCCAGCTGTGTCGTAACTACCTTCGATAAGTGGGTTATCTTTATCGGTTACGTTAACAATAACAAGACCTTCATCCCCACTAGCTGCAGCTATGTATTCAAATCCATTAATGGTCATGTATTCAAGTTCATTTAGGTCACCGTTTATCTGTGTTCTTCCTCGGAATGCAAAATTAGGTGCGGTTGGGGATAGGTCTTGGATATCTAGAATCTCAAGACGTTTTTCTCCATCTTCTCTAGAATCCCCGAGATAGACAAAGCGGTGAGTAGGATTAGCTTTATTAACTGTAACCGCTGTGACCTCGCTTATATTGGTATTCTTACTAATCCAAGGCATTTCTGGGAATTTTTGTGCTCCATCTATAGCGGGTGCGTTAGTTGTTTTAAGATAGTCAAGGTAATCCCCCATCCTATTCTCCCAATTATATGCTGCCATGTAGAAATCATTTTCGAGCGTTCCACCTTTATCATATATCTCTGAATAAGGGGAATGCGCCCTGATACGGACCATATCCGGTTCTTCTGAAAGGTTGAAATCTGTTACCTTTTCCGAAGTCGGATATGCCTGTACGCCCATTTCCATCCCGTAACCAGGGTCTTTTTGATAGTGTTCAACTTCGTCTTTTATCATCATCTGATCTTCAGGTTCTGAATTCAACTGGAACATCCCGCTTTCATTGATCACGAAACCAGTTGCTGTTTTGTACATGGAATGTGTACGACCCAGCATATCCATATATGAATAGCTGAATGTTTCGTCTTCGAACTGATAACTCTGCATCTTTTCGTATGTGCCCTGGGATACCGTTGTGGGGTCACTGCCTCCGTAATAATCCACCTTGAATTCCTTTTCGATAGAGTCTCCTGGCTTGACGGTTTTAGTGAAACCTTCTATGTTCTTTCCGTTGAAATCACCGGGTACCCACGTAGATTCTTTCACCTTAAAGCCGCTTGTTCCCGATGCGATGTCAGTAGCTAACTTAGCATCTAAAAATCCCGCACCCTGTCTCAGAACGTTTGCACCGGTGTCATTTGCCGCACCCATCAAAATCGATCTTCCTTCAGATAGGTTGAAACCGGAATTACTTGCTTGATGTGCTAACGCTGCTATACCCGTAACGATAGCGGATGAAACATCAACGCCATCCCATGGTTTGTTCGGATATACGTTCGTTGATACTCCATTTGATCCCACTCCTTTATATCCTCCGTGGAGAGGTAGGGAAACATTGTATTTTCCTAGTGCTACTACCTCGGGTTTTGGATGTCCCATGGCAGTTGGCCCCTTGGAGTATCGTGAAATCGCTACAGGTCCCACGGGATTGGGGCCTTCAGTATCTCCACTTTGAATGTTAGCATATCCTACCGTAAGCATGTGTGGAGCTCCTCCTGGAGGAAGGATTGAACCATAACCGGGGCCTTGATCACCTGCGCTCCCAATGAACAGCTTTTCAGATTTTCCGTCGAGGAGCATAGCGACTTCAGCCCTTCTCGAGTAATCGTCCCAACCAGCTAATTGCTCATCTTCGATATTATAGGGATTCGAGATTATGTGTGCTTCATCCTCAGTACCTACAATACCGTCGTATCCCTTCGCAAGGAAGTTCCACGAACTGTATAGATCGGAATAAGCATTTCCAACGGGGATTATTTTGGCACCTGGGGCGACCCCCTCGATGTTAGGAATATTTAACTTCTTGTAATCCCCTGTGTATGAGTTGTTATGTATTGTTACGTTGTTCATGTAATCGACTATATCATTCAACCTCTGAGCGTTCTCATAACCAAAACCGCTGCCCGCCAATACAGAAGCCATAGCGGTTCCGTGCTGACCGGGTTGTTCCAGTACGTCAACTTCTTCTTTGAAATCCCCCATCAGACATATCATATCTCCGTTACCTGGAATAACATTATCTACGCCCAAAACGTCTGCTTGCTCCTCTGAGCCCGGAACAGGCAAAGCTTCCTCACTGTAATGTAATACGAGTTCTTCATCCTCTTCCAACTTGTTCCCATATACCACGTCAGTGAGTTCCAATTTATACTTCTCCTCATCTTCATCAAAGTTAACAGACCAGTAGTCAAATGTATATTCTATTGTTATCTTGGAATAGTTGTAGATGCCTTCTGTAAAAGAAATCTTTCCATCATCTATGTCTGCACTATAATCCACACCATCTTCCAATTCTCCACTCCAGTTGTAGCTAGCATAGATATTGTCGTCAGGGTATAAACGGAAAGCAGGGTTGAAATCCACCAACCCGTTTTTCATGTTTACGGAGCAATAGATATCGTCGTATTTTTCCCTGCTCCAATCATCAACATCCTGTGTTTGGGTGAGTATAGGTAATTCGATCCAATCGTCCATGGTTCCATTGTAGTAAAGAGTGATATCGTGCAAATTATTGTGTGGTAGGAAGAACTCTTTATCCTTACCAGAGGCTTGATAGACCGTCTTGTTATCTACTTTAAGATTGCTACCAGATATTCTGAGTGTCCCGTCATGGATGTTCCCATCTATATCTAAAGTGCTTATCTTCTTCTCGAATGTTAGTGTTCTATAGATATATTCATCATCCCATGAATTTCCTTCTTTGTAAACGTTCAATGTTTTTGGGAACGTGGATATATTGTCGCCTTCTATATAGGTTTCATTGTATCGATCAAAATCATCAAGACTCAAAGGATCGCTTACTGTCTTAGTAGCTTTGGATATATAGTAAAGTAGTCCAGAGGATATGTCCGGAAAACCATCAGGTGTGGTGATATTATTCACGTCATCCTTTGGAACGGTAGCGTTAAAGTTATCTATGTAGTCTATTGGTTTGTTTTTAGTTAATGCGATATCATCGTCGGTAAATACATAATCCATATCGATGTCTATTAGAACCGTATCGTAATCGTGTGGTTCTTCACTGTCTATAACCAACAAACCTGGCTGTCCGATCTTCTTGCTCAGCCTTTCTGAGGGGTGCATGCCAAAGTGGTAGTCACCTGAAACACTAGCTTTATCGTTAAGGTTTACCGTATACTGTGGAATATCAACCGCTGCAAATGCACTCAGAGATGTCGCTTTGTGATAAAAATCATAGGAAACTTTGATGTAATCTATGTTCAGGGTAGCACTGCCCGAGTGATTATAGAACAACACCAATGAATCAAGGTGCTTTATAGAATTAACATTTTCGAGATCGATGGTAACCGTATTATCTGTATCTCCAGTAGAAAAACTGATGCCGGTATCATATTCTTCTGAATCAACGAAATATTTTAACGTATCTGGCCCCATACTTTCAGACCCCAAGGCGTTCACGCTGTACCGCATATTTAATGAAACATCTTTGATTAATGTGCTTGATGAAATGGATGGTATATCACTATTTTCTTCCAACGAGATGTTTTTTCCTCCGGTGGCGGTGAACCACCCATCATCCTCCTGAGGGAGATGGGGCGATGATGAGATAGGATCTAGTTTCAAATCCCCAGCCTCGGCCTCAGCTTCGTTTTGGGAATCATCTGTTTTCCATGAAAACAGGGTGTTATGGGCCAAATGAATATCTGGTACATCGTCTTCATCGATAGTACCGTATTGGAAGGACCTTTCGAAGACGTTTTTATCTTCAGGTACGCTGTCCTGGGCGTGCGAAACGGAAGTATCTTCTCTTTCTCCCAATTCAATTTTGTTCTCTCCCCTTCCAAAACTAACCATCTGCATTCCTATGGATAGTGGATCTCCCGCGATCTCTTCTCTTGGGATGGAGAACTCGATGAAACTAGAATCTTCTCCTAGGGAATAAGTGCCCTTGATATCCGAGAATTTAGGGTTTTCCCATCCCTCGCCATCCCATCGATAGAATTCGGGTCTGCCACCAACTCTAACATGACCATCTTCCCTATCATCCCATCTAGATGTGAGGTTAACTGCAATCGCATAATTGGGTAGATTCTGTCTGAATACCGCTGTTTCTTTTAGATTGGCGTTCCACTCCCTTACAGAGAGGTCCCTTGAACCAGAAACGAAATTATCGCTGTCCCGCCAGTTGGTCGAGTAAAGCGGTTGATATAATTCTTTTTCAACGGTAGTTTCTCCATTGACCGGGTTCCACAGGTGGACTCCGGGGGCTATTTTATTACTAACATCACCCCCTTCAGATGATAAAACGGTGCTTTCATCAGGAGACCAATCGACATAGCTAACAGGTGAGCTGTGGTTTTTGTATATCCTTCCCGGAACATAGCTGTATCGAATATTTATATAATCAAAACTTATAGAGGGGCCAGGTGTAGGGCCAGTATAATCAAAATTGTAACTTATAGCTGCATCCTGTAATTCCTCAACATAATCGAAATATGATAAAATATCCTCAGTGAATGTTACATTGTTATCTGAAGCATCTGGAAGGGCATTTAATGTTTTCCACCCATCTCTAGGGGTTTGGATCTGTATGTATTTTTTACTCCATTGACTAGCGTCCCCTTCTTCATCGTTCACATCGTATCTTATATCAACATAAGCTTCTAATAATTTACCACCCGTTGTACCGATATCGAAATTTGATACACATAAATTTTCATCGCTTTCAAGGGTATACCAACCGTCGCCATCGATTGAGTTTACAGGACTTTTGGTGGTAGGTTTCGAGTTCTCTAAATCCGATATATCATCATCACTTTCATCGACTTTACTTCCCATTAATACCTTTTCAGTAGCATTAGCGGTGTTTCCCTGTTCAACTTTTGGAATAGACCATATACTCGCAATTTTATCCGATGAACCTGCGGCAATTTTGTTTCCGTCTGCCTTCCATGATATGGTGTTTATAGTGCTTCCTATCCCGAATTGGTGTTGTGGGTCGGGTGAGGTACTGATCGATCCGGGATCAGAGCTATCCAGTGCCGTCCAGTTATATATATTTACATCACCGTTGGAAAGACCAGTAGCGATATAGGTTCCATTAGGGTTGAATCTAACAGATCGTATCACACGTTTTGTGTATATCGTACCCAACCTATTCCAATTACTGTCGTATATATGGACCATCTTACCTCCGGCTACAGCGAGCCATTCCTCCTGGGCTCCTGTTGAATTCTTATGGAAATCTAAAATAGATATATATGGTTCTTCAGCGGGATCTTCTTCCGTTTGATAGTAATCTATGGTTTCTATCTTATCCCCTGTGGATACATCCCATATTATTGCGGTATATTTATCTACGGTTACAAGGTCACCCCCTTCTGTCCATACTAGGCTTAACGGTGCTTCTCCATGACCAGTCAATTCGATATCCAATTTACCGGTGGTGGCATCCCATATCTTCACTTTTTTATCCAATCCACAGGAAGCTACAAGGTCATTAGAGGGAGAGTAAGCAACGCCAGTAACCGTGTCTTTATGTGATGTGTTAAACTCGGCCATCTTTTCTTTGGGACTGTAAAGCCCACCACTTTCACCGCCGTCCGAATCGATAAAGAGGATATTCGTTGAATTAGCAGTATATTTTGAGGATGGAACGTTGGTAGAAAAACCAAAATACCAATTTTTTTCGTCCCTAGATGAATGTAGGTCCTTTAGGTCCCAATAGTCCTTATCATCTAAGCCAGGATTTGCCACCTCGTCAGATGGTGCGAAATCATTATCACCATCGACTTTGATTCCATGTGAATAATTAAAAGGTCCCCCTCCGGTTCTAGATGTATCTACATACCACGTTTTACTCACATCCTTTTCTTTCAATAACTTATTCATAGATAACGGGTCGAAAGCAATTGGCCAGCCGTAATAAGGCGAGTCTTCATCCTCAACGACTGCATACTTCTCGTGCAATTCGGGGTTTGCAAAATCCACACCGGAATCAACCAATCCAATATTCGTGCCAGTGCCATCATATTCTTGCCAAGCATCATCAAGGTTATGATATTTCTTTGTGTTAAACGCTTCTAATGCATTGTCGCTCATCTCCCCGTTCTTAAACAGTTCATTCTCTTTACTCTGGTAACTTGGTTTTCCTTGTAAAGGTTCATACGTCGAAGAACCTTGGTCCTTTATCTTTTCCTTTCTTTCATTATCTAGAGTAGACTCTTTTTCTATTCCATCTTCATCACTGTTTTCGCCAGTGCCAATAGAAACCTGGAAAACAGAGAACACGAAGAGCAGACATATAGAAACGACCAGAATTTTATTCAAAACCTTTTTTGCTTTCATAGATACACCTAAGGAACAGAACAAAGGGTTAATATATAAAAATTATGTCATGCAGGGCTATTATCTTCAATCAAAAGTTATATATAATTATCCAGCAGTTTTATAGAACGATGGAAGAAGAGAAATCATCCATAAATAAAGAAGTCTTGTTGACGTTATTTATCGCAGTTGTAATATTACTTGCTGCGGTCTTGGCCTATTTTTATTGGCCAGAACCAGAATCTGAAGACGGGACACCCACCATAGATAGAAGCGTAAAATTTCCTCAAGATGAGGGTCTTCACGATGAACACTTCGAGGTCTGGGAATTTTTTCTTCAATTAGAAACCCCTGATGGAAAGCAGGTCAAAGTTCTTTCCATCTGTGAAAAGTATAAAGATCTCGAAAATCCTCGGGTAGGATATCAATTTCTAGATATGCAAGAGATAACTGGCGAGAAAGATTTTATCGAGTATACAAGAGAAGGGAGTGTATCTGGAAAAGAGGGTGAACTCGATATGGAATACAGCAGCGGCAATACATTTTCTAAATTGAGGGGGTTAAACGATAAAGAGTACGAAGTTACAACGGGACATAACCAATTTGAGCTAAATTTATCTTTGACACTAGAAAAAAATAACATATTGCTGGGAGGGTCCGGAAAAGTATATAAAAGTGATTTTGGAACGATATTTGGATATCATCAACCGAATTTTAAAGTTGAAGGAGATCTATACAAAGGTGATGATAGACTAGCTAAAGTTAATGGAAAGGGATGGTTAGAACACACATGGGGCGGGGATGTTAAATCATTATCCAAGGAAGAATGGCAGCTTCAACTAGACAACTCTGTCGAAATCCTTATCACAAAAGGTTATGATCCGGATTTAAAGTATCCTAATGACCTTTTCTTGCATTTGTTCAATATAATCCGCACCGACGGCAAATTGATGACTCCAAGATTGGGTGAAGAGGTATTCATAAAATACGAGAAATACAAAATAATTCCTGCGGATGATCTTCAAAAAAGGGCTTGGTCTTACAAATGGGTGATTTATAATGATGACATTAATCTAACGGTTTATCCATCACCAGAGAAAAGCATACACAGCTGGTCTTACCTGGGCTTTTGCCGCGTATCCGGTACGTACTATGGAGAATCGGTAACCGGGAGCGGCATCTGCGAGTTGAATAAACGTTACATAAGCGAACCAGACATAAATAAAGTTTCAAATAATTTTGACATTTTTAACCCCACGGACCCAGTGGATATATACGCAAATTTGACTCACGTCCAACCTATCGATCTGGACGAGATTATAGTCGAATATCGGGTAAATGAAGAAGAATGGAAGCAGATAGAGATGGAATATCAGGAAAACTATTGGGTGGCTACCATACCCGGACAGGATTATGAGACGAAGGTGGAATATAGGGTATCAGTAACTGATCTTGCCGGAAAAACGGTAAGCTCGAGTATAGAAGTATACCATGTGAGTGAATCCTGAGTATTAGCATATTGTTAAAATATTGATAGATGATTTTACACATTTAAGGCTTCATCCCGAAAGTCTTAAGCGATTATTGATTCATTTGGGACGGACGTTTGAAAAAGAACAAATTGATATACCTTAAACTCAATTAACGTATTGCGGTTTTCGCAATAGGGTGGACTTGTGGCCTATTCAACTTGGATCCACAAGTCCACGCCTAACTCTTCAGCCCTTTGGCAGTACAGCATTTGTT
>JAWOBZ010000014.1:0-50542 GCA_046484045.1 Thermoplasmata archaeon
ATACTACTCACATACCAACGAAAATACTTTATAAGCATTAAAAGCATTATTAACATTGGTGACCTTGATTGAGAACCCAGAAAACCACAGGGGGTGGTCCTACCTTACGGAAAATTATCGCCTTGGTGATGCTCTCATACCTGATCGTATCTTTTGCCGTTCCTTATACCGCCGTTTCCCAAAGCGAAGAAGATGTTTTGAGAATCGGTATGTACGAGAACCCACCCAAAATTTTTACCGACGAGTATGGCAATGAAATGGGCATCTTTCCGGCTATAATAGAATATATAGCCGAGGAAGAAGGGTGGGAAATAGAGTATGTCCACGGGAGTTTTTCACAGGGTCTAGAACGTTTGAGAAACGGTGAGATAGACATCATGCAGGACGTGGCATGGTCCGAAGAGAGAGATGAGATCTATGCTTTCAACAACGAAACCGTTGTGCCTGATTGGGGTAGACTATACTCGAGAACAGACATTGATATCCAGACATTCCTAGATCTAGAGGGGAAAACTATCGCTGTTATGGAAGAGGGTATATACAATATAGGACCAGAAGGGATCAGGACCCTGGTCGATAGTTTTGAAATCAACGCTACTTTCTTGGAATACCCTAGCTATGAAGATATCTTCGAGACGTTAGATAATGGAGGTGCCGATTTAGGCGCAGTGAACAGATTCTTCGGCCAGAGATTTCAAAATGAATACGATGTTGATCAGACCCCGGTTATCTTTACACCTATCTCTATAAGATTTGCCTTTGATAAGAACCACACAGAAACACCAGAGAGGATAACGAAGATAGACCAACATCTAAAAGAGATGAAAGATGACCCTGACTCTATATACTACCGATCTATCGACGAGTTCTTAGGAGGTGATGGTGAGAGTGGACGTGTAGAAGTCTTTCCCACCTGGGTCAAATACACCATATTCATAATAGCTGTCGGCACAGTATTCCTCATAGGGACCAGCATAGTGTTGAAAAGGAAGGTGAATCAGCGTACATCTGAGCTGAGAGAAGATATCAAGAAACGAAGGGAAGTAGAAATAGAATTGAGGAAACACGAGGAGAACCTTGAGAAAACCGTTCAGCAACGGACGGAAGAACTCCAGGATTCTCTAGAAGAATTGAAAACCTTCAGCTACTCCGTATCACATGACCTAAGAGCACCTGTAAGAGCGATGGAAGGTTTTAGCAGTATCCTTTTGGAAGATTACAGTGATGAATTGGACCAGACCGGCAGGGATTACTTGAAAAGAATCCACAATTCATCTCAAAATATGGATAGGTTGATATCTGACCTTTTGAAGTATGGACGCCTGACCCACGAAGCGAAAGAAGTAAAACGGGTATCACTGGAGAATGTTGTTAAGGATGTAATATCCGATCTAGAGGATGAAATAGAAGACTCAGGTGCCCATCTTAAAACAACTGGCGTTTTTCCCGATGTAACGGCAAACAAAACGATGCTGAAGCAATGTATATCTAATCTGATCAAGAACGCTATAAAATTCGTGGAAAACGGTAAACGACCAGAAATCGAGATCAGTGGAGAAAAAGTCGGCAACGAGGCAAGGGTGGAGGTGAAAGATAACGGCATAGGTATACCTGAAGAACATCAAGAGAAGATATTCGATGTGTTCGAAAGGCTTCACGGGAGAGAAACATACTCCGGCACGGGCGTCGGATTGGCCATCGTCCGTAAAGGTATAGAACGTATGGGTGGAGAGATAGGCGTTGAATCCACACCTGGAGAGGGCAGTACCTTCTGGATAACATTACCCCTAGGGGAGAAAAACTTGGAAAAAAAGTAAAAAAAATGAAAGGGGGTTTGAAAGAGAGTTTTTTAACTGCTGAATGTGGTCACTGTATTTTCCACCAGGTAATTATTCGGTATGGCTTTTTGGTTGCCCATCTCATCTCTGATGATAACGTTGTATCTAGTAATTTCTTTCACCTGTCCTTTGTAATCACCGACTTCTATGTTATCCCCTGGTTTTACCAATTCACTCACCTGTAGGTATCCACCCATGTTCTTGCTGACATCCTTCAATCCAAAGGCGAAGCCCGCACCTATACCGATCATAACAGCACCTAGTACTATACCGAAAGCGAGATACAGAACTGGGACCTGGATGCCCAACTGTGCCAGTGCCATGGTTATCACGATATAGATCACTAGGAACTTTACCGCGTTGGATACCATGGATGGGAACGGGACTTTGTTCTCCTTGGACATCTCAAGCGTCTTATCAGACAACCATCCGGCTATCCACATGCCCAAGAGTACGATCAGCATCGCTGCGAACACATTAGGCATCCAAAGTATCACTTTGTTCACCAATTCAGATATTATCGTTATTCCAAGTATCGCAACAGCGATATCCACGAATATCAGCATTATTGTTACTTTGATTATGAAGTCCAGGAATTTCATCACTAGCCCGGGTTTTTTGATGATATCTTCAAGGGGTTTGATGAATTTGTGGGCTTCGAATTCCTTCAGCAATCCATGAACCATCTTTATTACCCATTCCGTCACTAATAGGCCGATTATTATCACGCCCATGGCAACGATCAATCTCGGGAAGTAAAGCAGTATCGGATTGATGAATTGGGTCAGTATCGGTATGGCAAGGATATCCAAAGCTAACTGAACGAAGATCAACAGTATCCATACCTTTACGAATATAAGAACTAATTTCAGAATACTAAAACCGCTGGTCTCTGATGATTTATCGGCTGTTGCGATTTTCTTGCCCATCTCGGTACTTTTCAACCACTTTCTTATCATCTCCACGATGTAGTCAGCTACTATCAAACCGATAAGCACTACGAAGAATGCCGTTACGATCCTCGGGAAGTAGAGTATTATGGGATTTAAAATGTCAGTTAGTGCTGCTATGGAGAGTATGTCTAGTGCTGCCTGGACAAAGAACAAAAGCACCCATATCTTGATTATAATTCCAAAGATGTCCAACATTCCATAACCGGTTTGTCTCAAGTGCTTGTCTATCTCTCCTATCTTCTTCTGGATGCCAGTTTTCTTCAATGCTTTTATTACCATCTCAGATATTAAAGTGCCAACGTAAAGGCCGATGACTATCAACAGAGCTGCTATCAGGGCTCTAGGGATGAACAGAATTATAGGCGCTAATATATCGGATATTATCTCGATCTTTACAGCACCTAGACCGATTTGGAAGAATATCAAAAATACGAACCAGAAGATGAAGATGCTGATGAAGTGAGATACACTTTCAAAGCCTATGCTTTTAAAGTGTTTTTCGAGCTTTATCTTCTGCATGGCTTTCTCGAAGCCTACCTTCTCCAGGAACTTTCTGAAGCCTTTTGCGATCAATTTTCCTACAAGCCAGCCGATCAGTATAAAGACTATCAGAAACACTAATCCAGGTAAGAATTTCCAGAATTGTGCTTCCATCTCAACGAATGGTTCACCGATCCCGCCTAACTTGATTCCAGCATCATATAACGCGTCAGATATTGGGTGTGTCATTTTAATTCCCTCTACCAACGTATATGATTAAAAGGGTATATATCACTTTTGATACTATAATATTAAAATATGGTGGTTCAATAAACCATTCGTTCACTTCGACAGCTTCTTTATGAACCTGGCCAGCAGTGAGTGCTTGGATCGATACACCATCTCCTCGTACCGCTCGCTCATCTTGGCGTCCTCGTCGAGTTCGTAGCCCTCTTCAGATAACTCTTTTAGACCCTCCAGTTCCCCGGCGTCGAGCCAGACCCCGCTGCATTCCAGGCAGACGTCCACTTCGATCTCCTCCGCACTCTCTATGTCCATCAAACTCCCGCACTTGGGACAGACCAGTTCGCTTTTGCTCTGGGTTCCGATCTCTTTAGTGAGAAAGTCAGTCAATTTCTTGTCCTTGACCAACTTTTTAAGCTCGCCATCATCCAAAAATATTCCCATGCACTCCGGGCAGACGTCTATCTCTATATCCGGTCCTAGGACTTCGACTATCTTCTTATCCATATCTACCCAGCACTTTGGACACTGCAGTTTCTCTGAAGGCATATTAATGATACTCCTTTCTAACTATAAAGATTTAATCATGGGTAAAGTGAATGAAAATAATTTTAACCCCCTCGTGATATCCCCATATGATGAAGCCCGACGTCAAGATCGCTCAGGAAGCCGAACTGGAGCCCATGGATGAAATCGCGGAAAAGATAGGTTTATCTAAGGATGAAATAGAACTCTGGGGTGCACACAAAGCCAAGTTGACCATGGAAGCGGTCAGAAAGTACAGAGGTAAAGGGGGAGGAAAATTGATTCTGGTCACCACAATGACACCCACCAGGAGCGGAGAGGGGAAAACCACCGTGACCATCGGCTTAACACAGGCGCTTTGGAAGAAAGGAAAGAAAACCACACTCGGCATCCGAGAACCATCCATCGGGCCGACCATGGGTATCAAGGGCGGTGCCGCAGGTGGAGGTTACTCACAAGTGCTGCCCATGGAGGACATCAACCTTCATTTCACCGGAGACCTCCACGCCATCGGAATCTCACATAATTTACTCTCAGCAATGATAAACAACCACATGCACAGGGGCAACGAGCTCAACATCGATACGAGGAAGATCACTTGGCCCCGTGTCGTGGACATGAACGATAGGGCTCTAAGGAACACAGTAGTCGGTTTAGGGGGGCGAAGTCACGGCATGCCCAACGAGAATTCGTTCGGTATCACCGCATCATCGGAAGTGATGGCGACCTTGTGCCTCGCCACCGGTCTCACTGACCTAAAAGAGAGGTTATCCAACGTGATAATAGGATACACCTACGACGGTGATCCAGTTTACTCACGAGATATCGGAGGCGTAGGAGCTATGACATCTCTTCTCAAGCATGCCATAAAGCCCAACCTCGTGCAGACGATCGAGGGCGTCCCTGCTTTCATCCACGGCGGACCGTTTGCCAACATAGCACACGGTACCAGCAGTTTACTGTCGACCAAGATAGGCATGGCACTCTCAGATTATTTTGTCACGGAAGCGGGATTCGGCTCTGACCTGGGCGCAGAAAAATTCTTCGATATCGTATGCAGACAGGGTGAGCTAACCCCTGACGTAGTCGTTATGGTCGCTACCGTTAGGGCGTTGAAGAGGCAGGGCGGCGTGAAGAACAAAAACCTGGACGAGAAAAACATACCCGCCATGAAGAGGGGGTTGGACAATCTCTCCAAGCACTTGGAGAACATCCAGATGTTCGGATTACCCGTTGTCGTCGCCATCAATAGATTCTCCATGGATACCGATGAGGAGATAAATTACCTTAAAGATCTATGCGACAACATCGAAGTCCCATCTGCCGTCGTGGAGGTATTCCAAAAGGGCGGTGAAGGCGGTATGGATCTAGCCGATCTGGTGATCGAAGAGTGTGACAAGAAAAAATCTAGATTCAGCCCCCTTTACCCGTTGGAAGAAAAGCCAAAAGAGAAGATCGAAGATATCGCAACCAAGATCTACGGCGCCCAAAACGTGGTTTACACGCCACAGGCAGAAAAAGATCTGAGAAGGATATCACGTATAGGCCTCGACGAACTGCCCATATGTATGGTGAAGACACACTACTCCCTTTCAGACGACAGGAAACTACGGGGAAGACCGACTGGATTCAAGATCAAAATTCGAGAGGTCAGGGTAAACTCAGGAGCCGGATTTCTGATACCCATGGCGGGAGATATAACAACGATGCCTGGACTGCCGTCTAGACCTGCGGCTGTAGATATTGATGTGGATGAAGACGGCATCATCTCGGGGCTGTTCTGAGGTGAAAAGATGAAAGTTAAATTGATAAATCACACACCGGACCCGGACAGGAGTGCTGCACACGCTGCTTTGACCTGCTATAGAGAGGAACTTCCAGTTAAAGACGAGATGGACGATGAGATCATCGAAGAGATATTGGAAACCATCAAGGCCAGCGGACACCACAGTGTGATCGAGCACTCGTCGTTTACATTCGCCATCCAAGGGGTTTCCAGAACTTTAACTCATCAGCTGGTCAGGCACAGGCTGGCATCGTACAGTCAGCAGAGTCAGAGGTACGTGGATATCGAGAACTTCGAATCCGTGATACCCAAGACCGTGAAAGAAAGCGACGAGGGAGAGGAAATATTCAGCGATTTTATGGAAGAAGTGAAGAAAACCTACGTCAAGCTCAAAGATATAGATGGTGTAGAGTTAGAGGATGCCAGGTACGTCCTCCCAAATGCTACGAAAACGAACATAATCGTCACCATGAACGCACGAGAATTATGGCACTTCTTCTCACTAAGATGCTGTAAAAGGGCGCAGTGGGAGATAAGAGAGCTGGCGAACAAAATGCTGAAGTTGGTCAAAGAAGTAGCACCGATAATATTCGAAGAGGCAGGGGCTCCATGCATCAGAGGACCCTGCCCAGAGGGGGAATTCTCCTGTGGGGAACCGATCAGTAAGGACGGGATGTGAAGGGAAAAGATGAGTATAAAACCTGATCCAAAAGAGGATATGAAAAATCTTGGATATAAGCTCATCTATAAGCCACATCGTGACATCGCGAGGTATATGGCTTTTTACAGGGTAAATTATGGAGGCAAAGAGATCGCTCCTCCCATAGCTAAAAAATTTGAGATATCTCTCGGTGAAATATGGATGTCTGAGAAGTTAAGACCGTACGAAAAGTACGTACTCCATCATGAACTACAAGAGATCAAATACCGGGCAGAAGGATATGATGTAGAAGAAGCACATAATAAAGCCGTTGAAAACGGGGAGATATGGATGGGAGAAAAAAGATACGAAGAACTTCGTAGGGAGATCAACCTAGTCAAAGAAGATGATTTCATACAAACACCCGGGTTTGGTCGAAAACTGTACAGTATAGTCGTTAACAACCGCCCCTATTTTCACATGGACGAGTTAAGAGAAGTCGAGGGTATAGGAAAAAGGAGATTTAGTGAATTGGATGATAAATTTTGGTGTCTTTGACGATCTTAGGTGCGTTGAGGTTCATCCTGCAGAACTATAAGAAATTTGGATTCAAACTTTGTCAAACAATTCTGTAGACAAATATCTCTCACCCGAATCCGGGAAGATAACCACTATGTTTTTCCCATAATAATCGTCCCTTTTTGCCACCTGCACCGCCGTATGGAGTGCAGCACCGGATGAGATACCTGCCAAGATTCCCTCTTTCCCTGCCAGTATCCTACACATCTGGAAGGCGTCTTCATCTTCTACTACTATCAACTCATCTAAAACATCCAGATTCAAAACATCTGGAACGAAACCTGCTCCAATCCCTTGTATTTTGTGAGGACCGCTTTTCCCTTTGCTTAGAACCGGTGACCCCGACGGTTCCACACCGATGATCTGTATATCCGGGTTCTTTCCCTTCAAATTCTCTCCTGTACCCGTAATCGTCCCGCCGGTGCCGATGCCTGCGACAAGTGCATCTATGTTACCGTCCATGTCATCCCATGTCTCCTCCGCCGTTGTCCTCCGATGTGCTTCTGGATTAGCTGGATTTTTGAACTGATCCAGCATGATGTGATCGTCGTTTTCTTCCACTAATTTTTTTGCTTTTTTAATCGCTCCTTTCATACCGTCCTTTTCATCGGTCAATACTAACTTCGCCCCCAGCATCCTCAGTATCTTCTTCCTCTCTTCGCTCATGTTCTCGGGCATAGTCAGTATCAAGTCGTATCTTTTTATCGAGGATACGAAAGATAAGCCGATCCCTGTGTTACCGCTGGTCGGTTCTACTATCGTGTCCCCCTCCTTTAATTCACCACTTTTCTCGGCATCTTCTATCATAGCCAGTGCGATCCTGTCCTTTATACTGCCCATGGGATTGAAATATTCCAGCTTAGCGAGGATATTACCTTTAAGGCCGCGATCTATCTTATCCAATCTGACAAGTGGAGTATGCCCGATCAATTCAGAAACATCATCATAGACCTTCATTTTGTCTTCATCCCTTTTTATAGGCCTCTTTCTTGCGTCAGTTTTGAATTTTGTGGTACGTCTTCGAGCACGGATACGTTGCTGCCGATGATGGAATTCTCACCTATGGTCACTCTGCCCAGAACCGTTGCATGTGCATAGATGGTCACGTTATCCTCGATAATCGGGTGCCTGAGCACGCCTTTGACCGGCTTTCCTTCATCATCCAGCGGTGTCGTTTTTGCACCCAACGTAACTCCTTGATAGATCTTGACGTCGTCGCCGATCTTGCAGGTCTCTCCTACCACCACGCCGGTACCGTGATCTATGAAGAATCTCTCTCCGATCTCTGCGCCTGGATGTATATCGATACCTGTCTCGGAATGAGCGAGTTCGGTGATGATCCTCGGCAGGATAGGGACTCCTTTTTCGTAGAGCAAGTGAGCCAGCCGGTAGTTCATAAGCGCTTTAACCGCCGGATACGAAAGTATCACCTCGTCAATACTGTGCGCCGCTGGATCAAATTCGTAGATCGCCTTCACGTCCTCCAGTAGTTTATCTCTCACCTCACCCATGCATCTAACGATCTCGCTGACTATATCGACGGCTTTTTCATGGTTCTCATCGGTGTCCCCTGGTTCACCGTCATTTGAAAAACCAAGGGATGTAGCCACCTCGGAACGAAGTTTCTTCGAAAACAGGATGTAGTTGAATCTCAGGTCGTCGATCATCTTGTCTTTCTTCTCCCATTCTGAATAATATCCCGGGAACAGTATCTGCCTGCCCGACGATATGATGTCTTTGACGTTCTCCAGAGACGGCTTGGGGATATCGTGGTGTTCTTCGTAACCCACGCCCTTGTAGATATCCCCACTCATCCTCTCGATCTCTTTTCTGACACTCTCTTCGAACCTGTCTAATTCCTCTTTCTTCATGTACGTTTACCGAGAGTAGTTAAAAAATCGTATTATAAAAGGGTTTAGAGGGTGGTTATAGAAATGGAAGATGGTTTCAGTAGTCCACCGTCCAGATCACATCGTAGTCGGCGTCGTTGTACAACCAGTATCCCTCTCCAGGATTGAAACTGAAGCTTCCTGGATCATGATCGTATGCTAGATTGTACTCTGCGGCAGAATCGAAGTAACCCACTTTGCTCACCTCTGTGGGCAGTCCGTTGTTCCCTGCGTAACTGCTCGGATAACCCACCATATTCCAACCAGGCTGCAGTGTGATATCCGTACTTGCAGGGGTTGTTCCTTCTATCAGGAGGTTGTCATCTGCGGTCATATGGATCCATACGCCCATGCTCCTGTTCCATTGATGCAGATCATTGTAGTGTGAAGGTCTGCCCGGCACATAGGATAGCCATTGTGGCCCCATAGGTTCATCCATATCACCACGTCTCTTACAGTACAGTGCTTTATCATAATTCCCTGAAATACCGTACTCAGTATCTTCGAGTATATCTACTAGGTTGTTCGCCTGAGCGTAGTTATCTCCGTTGGCATCGAGATTGAAGGATACGAAGTTCCAACCGCCCGAACTACCACCAGCAGTCAATGTGCCTAGATCGTGGACATCATAAGTGGCTCCGGATTCGGGGGTCGCATCCGTATTCGTATCTTCGTTTCCTATGTCATCCACCGCTCTGATCACGTACCACCATGTGATACCGTCCGGTTCTCCCTTTCCCGTATCTGTATAAGTGTCCACGCCAGCTGGTACCTGTGTGAGAAGATGTGCGGCATCCCACGGCCCTGCTGATGTATCTGATCTGTATATGTTGTAGTGATCCACATCGTTAGCTCCCGCACCGTCGTCGGGTGATAAAGTCCAATTCAATAAGTTATCGTCCGTAGTCGAGCCTCCAGAGCAGTTTAGATAGGCGTTATCAACGTACCAGTAATCCAATTGATAGGCGTTGCCGTCCACGGTGTAACCGATGTAGAAAGTACTCGAGCCCACGTCGGCTGTATTTAGCGATATCTGCTCTAATCCAGGTCCGACGTTCCCATTGCCAGAAGTAATAGACCATCCTGTGTCATGCCACGTTGAACCATCCGAACTCGTTTGGATTTTTACGGTTACTCCCGATCCGTAATCTTGGTAGTAATTATCCCACTGGAAGTTTAGATCGGACAGACCCGTGGTATCCATCGGTCCTGCGTAAAGCCTCCAT
This sequence comes from Thermoplasmata archaeon, assembly GCA_046484045.1. Classification (GTDB taxonomy): domain Archaea; phylum Thermoplasmatota; class Thermoplasmata; order Halarchaeoplasmatales; family Halarchaeoplasmataceae; genus CAZHUM01. Next base: position 10,160 of record JAWOBZ010000014.1, read on the forward strand.
ATATCAGTTTGGGATACGTAGCTGAATTCTGCCTCAGGAGATGTACCGCCAGCAGAGGATGACAAGGATTGATCCCAATTTCCCGTAGGATCTATTTCAGACCAGTTTGCTGGAGGATACGAATCCGAGAAATCCTCGTCCAAAAGGACCACCTCACTTTGACCCCACCAGTCTACACTCAAACTGCCCGGACTAGACACATAACCATCTACGGTCGCATTATCCGTTACCGTAGCTGGATTACCCGTTCCGTTGTCGGCATCGTCATAATAGACCGTGATAGTATCTCCATGGGACACCATGAGCACTCCGTTTGAATCAGTGGTTGACAGTGTAATATCTCCATAAAAAGTGCCCAATTCTGCCTCTGAAAGAGTCACAGTTTCTCCGGAGGGTTCGCTGTCACTGTCTATATCGACCTGTAACGTGCCGGTGCCCTCCAGGTCTTGATCTTTTACCGTGATATTTACCGTCCAATCCACACCGTACTCGTCATTATCCAGATAGACTACGCCTTCGGGGCTGTAGTATTCAACGGTGAGATGGTGCATGTTCCACGCATCTCCGCTGTAGTTCCTCGCTTGATAGTCATCTTTGGCCTCTATGAAATAGTTGATAACTGTGCCGTCGGGATAGGAGGGTAGCGTAGCCTCGTACGTCCCCCCTCCGATATCGACCATATCCGTCCTGTAAAGGGTTTCATCCTGGGATGAGTTATAATAAAGATGTGTGAAATTGAGCGCGCCGTCGTCGCTGATATCCGCTCTGATTTTTACTGACTCTCCAGCCATGGTGTCGTTACCGGCCAACGTTATCTCGGGAGCGCTGTTGTTTGCGGCTACCTGCATGGTAGTGCAGTGTATGGCACCCGCTTGACTGATGATATCGGATGCGTCGATACCCACTATCTCGTACCCCGGCATCGCATTCTCATATATCGATAGCGCTTGAGAGTCTGTTGATAACCCATAAATCGGTACGAGCACTTTTCTGTTCACTATGAGCGAGTTGGTGTAGGCATAATAGGTATTACCACTCTTCTCTAGTGGTATCCTAACTACGTTGTATGGTCGACCGTTTCTAGCCGTATGATTTTCGAAGAATCTTGCGTTGTATTCAAGTATATCATAGTCCTCATCTGAAGGCGGAACCTCGGCTACCAAAACCGTCGTTTCGTTCAGTAACTTGATCTCCATATCGATATGTCCAGTTCCGTCGCTGCTGGTCCTTGTAACGTTCCTGAATCTCTCCAGTTTGAAGTAATCGGAGGCCCACTGTTCCACCTCCGCCTCCGTCAGGTCACCTCCGTTGGATGGATCGTTCTGTTCGTAACATCGGTCCGTGGTGTAGAAGATACCTGTACCGTCGATCATGAAATTACCTCCTTCCAACCTGAACCAATCCGTACCGTCACTCATATTGTACCAGTTGATCCCGTTCCTCAGCGAGTATCTCCACGGGAAGGCGTCGTCCTCCCACCTGCTGTATCGATCGTACATCATGTTGACGAATTCCTGTGTGCCCGTTGTCTCGTCCATAACGGATATCGGACCGTAATCCCGCATCCATTTATCATCTATACTTACGATGAAAAATGATACATTAGCCATATTCACACCGTTGGCTTGCAACGTGGATTCGATATCGTCGGCAGAGCTTTGACTTCCGGTGACTATCTTTGCCGTTGTGATTTCGGCTATCTCTCTAGTCATGTCGACATAATAGGATTCCAGATAGCTGTCCCATCCCAATAAAACCTCTCTGGACTGCTCCCACTCGGCTGGTGTCCTGGTGTATTTCTGTGGCGGTGTAGCCGGTGTTGGTACTTGGTTTTCTCCGCTGTGGACGGGTAAAAAAGTAAGTACGGATGTGATCAATAAGATAATTACCAAAGTAGAAATTAGCTTTCTTGTCATCGTCTTAATAACAAATTTGTGTTATGTATAATTTTTCAATACATTTAACAAAAAAGGGTCGGAAATGGTTTTTGCCCTTATGAATCAGCCTGTCGGATTATCTAGTTACGACTATTGTCACGGGTTCATCCGCTGCCTTTGTGTAAATGTAGTAAGTCCCTGGAGCCAATCTCCTTCCGTCATCATCGACTAAGTCGAAGTCATATACAACTTCCTCTCCTGGTGAAAGGGCTTCTATGTGCCTCATGATTCTTGATATGACGGTTTTGCCGGACTCATCCTCTACGGTGAACCCGGCACCGAAGCTTACGTCTTCTTCCCCTTCGTTTTCTATATGCAGGCTCACCTTGTCATCTGTAGAATATGACTTGGAATCGGTGTAGATGTCAACTCCGTCATCCAAGATATTAAACACTTCTAGACCTGGGCTGCTTTCACCGGCCCAGCATACAGCCATATAGGCACCTTCAGATATTTCACGATCTACCTGCCAATCAAAAGTGGCTGTGTACTCCTCGTAGGGATCTAAGAAGAATGCTACAGGGATCACATGTTCAGGCTCATATTCGTATTCTTCAACCAATCTAAAGTCCTTGTACAATCGAAAGTGTAAAGGAACTGGAAGAGATGAACTCAATACAACAGGTCGATAATCGATATTCTTGACGGTTACCTTGACTTGAACCGTTTCTCCCTGCCTTATATCATCTGTTCTGACTCCATCATTATTGATACTAACAAAGGTCAAAAGCGGGTTGTGTCCCCGGCGATATTTCATCGATAACCTTGGAGCATCTTCGTGTTTCTTGTCGTTCATTTCCCTCTGGTCGATTCCCTGCATACCCGATACTGCTCCCGCTAGTATCGTCATACCCAGCAGCGCGACCATCATGATTCCAAATATTTTCATTTTGTTTTTCATGGTTCTCACCGTAGGAGAGGCGCATCTAGGGGTTTTATTTATATATTTCGGACTACCTAAAAATTTGTATATGTGTGCAAACGTGTAAGTGTGGAAAATCAATCTCGGATTGTCTTAGACTTCCATCTTCCAGATAGGAAGTATGTATAGGATAGAGCCGTTATGATCACGTTGCTTGCAGCCATACCGATCCATACACCGACAACACCCATATCTGCACCGAATGGTATGGTGAACGCAAATATTGTAACAGCAGGCAGTGCCAAAAATGCGGAAAGGCCCAATCGGAGGACCCATATCCTGAACAGTGACAGACCCATTGCAGGTACGGTGTGACCGGTCCCTCTGAACGTGGAGTCGAATATCCGATGGATCCCGAAGAAGGGTATAGAGAAAGAGAAGATGGCTAGATATCTAGCACCTTCCGAGATGACCTCAGGGTCGGAGATGAAAGCCCTCATTATCCATTCTCTGAAGAACACCATCAACCCGCTGACGATGAACATGATAACCATGGCTACCAGGACCGCTCTTTTTACGATCTCCTCAGCCCTCTCTTTATTCCCTGCACCTACGTTCTGTCCAACCATGGTCATGGATGCCCCGGCGAATCCCCAGATAGCTATGGTGATGATGTGTATGACCCTCCTGCCGATGCCATAGGCAGCTACTGGTTTCTCACCGAATATAGCTACCAGTGCGAAGAGGAAGATGAAGCCGAGGGCGCTCCCCGATCTAGCGAACGTAGCCGGGGCACCTATCTGCAGTATCTTCTTTATCCACCTGAGCTTCAATTTCATGGATTTCAACGTTAGTTTGATGTCCACCTTTCCGTTGAATAGAAGATAGATGCCCACCAAGGCTGCTGTGGTTCTAGAAAGAGCGGTCGCGATAGCTGCACCGGTGACACCCATAGCCGGGAATGGTCCCATGCCGAATATCAGTATCGGATCCAGGACGATGTTGATGCATACGAGTATGGCTCGGATGAACATGGGGGTCACCATATCTCCTATACCCCTTAATAAGAATCTGAAGGATATATAGACGAAGATGAAGGGCATGCTCAGCATTACTATACGCAGATAGGAAGTCGCTAATGGAAGTATACTAGCTGGTGTGCCGATGACCTTCAGTATCCAACCCGCAGCTAAGAAACCGATAAGGGCTACCACTACACCTATTATCATCAGGAAGCCGAACACTTGGCCTGCGGCCTCGTTGGCCTTGTCCCTTCCTCCCGCGCCCATGTGCTGAGAGACCAGGGAAACACCAGCCGTGGACAGACCCATACCGATGGCTAGAAAAGTGAATATGATCGGCCATGCTGCAGTCGGAGCGCCTACCTCGGCACTGCCCAGCTTACCAAGCCAGAACGTATCGGCTATGTTGTAAGCGGTATGAAGAGCACTCGAGATCATGACTGGGATCGCTAAAACTAGAAGAGTCTTGACTATCGGTCCCTTTAATATCTCATCCCTCCTCTCCTCCGCTGTAAGCTTCTCAAGGATCGCCAAATTATCGTTGGCTTACTTTAGAGAGGACTTTTTAACTGTTGCGGTGGGGTAACAAGGATTTATAAGGTAGAGATTATATTCATATATATGAGTGAAAAGGCCATTGTGATGGTCATCGGGGTGATCTTGATAATCGGAGGGATCGTTCTGATGGCTATAAAGGAAGAGGCCGGGGCACCCGGTGCTGAAGTGACTTCCTTCGCAGAGGCGAGTGAAGAAGTACATCCGTACTTTTGGTACGGCGTGATCCTTCTGGTTATCGGTGTTATAGTCCTTTTAATTGGATTGATCAAAGTAGTTTGATATCGTCAGTGTCATCTCTGAGCTATATTTGAATAGATGGGTAAAGCTGGGAATGAGCTTCACGTTTAATCACTAATATGTATTAACAATCAAGGAAAAATATATTTTACATCGAATTATACACATATGAAATGAAGGTTGATCTGAATAGGGATATGACACCATCGAGGCTACAGCATAGGAAGGTGATGTGATATATCCTTAGAACTCCCTCTATGGATCGATGAATTCGAGCCCCAGAGACATTATTCAACATGTCTAATCGCCACTACTTACAATATGTGTGTGGATATTGCGAATAAAAAGAGCACGGATAACTTGCGTATAGGGCGGGAAAAATTGAAAAATATGGCTTACCCACGAGATATAAAGGGGAAGGCCAAGGAAGAGATGCTGAGCACGACTCCTGCACCTGAAAAGAGGTTAGGCAGAAATTTGAATAAATGGCTTGAGAAAAAGAATTATTCTCTCTTTGAAGATTGGGGTGAAACAAAATTCGAGGCTATGGATCTGAGGGAAAACCACGAGGATAGATCGATACCAACTATCGATCTCAATAAAAGTGGTTTCTTTCAACATGTATATGGGGTCAATACATCAAGGAAAATAGAAAAAGGTGGAACTGGTCACGCGGTGAACGTTTTGGCTGTAGATCATGATAAAGTTATTATATTCGACCCATTCTATCGAATAATGGAAAGAAGAAGCATAGATACCGAAGGGTTACAAGAATTGAAATATGAAGGTTTAGATGGTGTGTACGAAATATCCCGAAACCTAGTAGAAAATTGGTGGAATACCGCCCAGGATCGCAGGTGGATATGGGCTCTGGAACCGAAGGACGCGGATCAACGAACTTTAAATTTATATAGTAAAGAAGAGGCGAAAGATTATGGCCTTAGGAAAACGGAAAGAGGTATTTAGCTACTCTGACGGAGTGCTGTCGGACATAGAACACGAGATACAACGAGAGATAACTCCAGCTTTAAGTCTGCAAGCTCATGATGAATATGAGGACGAGATCATTTTGAAATTTTCTTACACATACGACAATATAATCAAGAAAGATAATGAACTCGAGTTAAGATATATTAAATTAAGAGAAGTTTTTGATATTGGTGTAGACATAAAGGAAGAAAAAGGAGAGAAGAAACTAGTCATACAATATCCCAAGAGGGAAAAGGTGATCAACAATTTTCTAAAGAAAAGAAGGTCGTATATCAAGACCATGGAGGATATACTGGCTGAGGAAGGGGCACTTAGATTTATCCAAATACCCGGGATAAGAGAAAACTTGAATCCTATAAAGGAAATATTCAATTTATTGGAACTAGAGGGCAGCTTAAAAAAGAATGAGTGGGATACGTGGAATAATAAAAAAGAAAGAGCTGAATTATACCTCAATCTATTGAACGATTACAAATTCATCAAATTTGAAGATAATGAGATAATCAAGGGAGAGAAGTGGAAGATCATAGATGATCGTGAGTTCGATAAAGTAGAACACGTAGAAGTAGATAAAATAATGTCTCAATTCTTTAAAGAAACATACGATCTACTATCTACTAAACGTTACAATCTAACGTTCATCAAACCCTATCTGGATATAGGGAACGCTTGCTATTATACAAGTGTGATAGATGAAGAGATATCAAAACAAGATTCTAAAAGTATCAAAGATATCTATGACACCCTCTTTACAGACAATAAAACGCTTTCGAAGATAAGAACGTATCTTATGGATCTATCAGACTACGGTATAGTGAACAGAGATGGGTCTTATTTCTACCCCGTAGAAGACATATTCAACGGTTTCCAGACACAACAGAGCAGATTATCTTCTTTCGTTCAGTAAATAGTCAGGAAAGTGGGCGAACATCCCATTTTTTACTCTATTTCGTGTATATTTTATGTTATAGACAACATCTAAACCCGAAAATGAGCTCTACAATTCTACAATATACCTATTATTCAATAAATGTTATTACATAGGAGTTATTCTCTTTTAAGGTAAATGTTAAGTTTTATTACTCAGAAACCCTTCTAATCTTAAGGGGTATTTCATGGTAATCAGCATATTCTTTGATTAACTTGAAGGCTTCTCTAAGTTTTTCCCTGTTTAAAACCTGTGCACTCACAGAATACGATTCTCCATAACTATAAAAATTAATCATGTATACTTTAGATCTACGCTCTAACCTTATGCCAGTTATCGATGCCCAGGGAAGATTAAATTTCTCATTCTGACCCTTTTTTAACCTAATCCTACTTTTATTCACAAAAAATATAGATCCTTGTCTATATTCATTAGTAAGATTCTGTAGAACCCATATTACTAGTATTATAAATACTCCCAGTCCGATTAACACCCCCACTTTTATCCAATGGACCATTTCTATAACTATAAGAATGACAATGATGGAGATAATGCACAACGAAAAATAAACAAGACTCCCCATTATATCGGTTATACTTTTTTCTTTGACCTTTATTGATGCGGTTGGTTTTTTCTTATTCCATGCTTTTTCTTTTACGTATTTCTCGATATATTTTTTTATTTCATCCAATTCGTCTTTGGTCAAGAATGTTAAATTTACGGTATTTCCAAATTTGTCTCTAATCTCTCCGAAGCTAGCGAATTTTTCTATGTCCTCCCATCTAATTTTTTTTGGATATAAATTTATATTCCAGTAGTAATCAAATTTTATATGATCTTTTGTAATTCTTATTCTTCTTGGTGATCTTCCTAAATAAACCATTGATTCTGCAAAAACCCACATAAAAACAATCGGAGATCCACCAATCACAATCCAATATAAATTACCCTGTAGATCCTTTATGTTGAAATCAAATAGATATAATATTATAGGTATAGCAATAAATATATAAATTGTAACGAGGAGTGTATGTTTCCCAATTCGACGTAAATCCTCTTTTGCTCGATTCACATCAATTGTTTGTTTTTCCATTTAGCGACCACCAATTGTAATATGCAATATTCAAGGATATAAAGTATTTTTATTATTTCATATTATTTTTATAGGATATCGTATATGTAATTAAAATTAGAGAATTGATGAAGGAATACTCCCCCCGTCCCCTCTTTTTTCACTACACCCCCTCCACTCGATCCACTCGTAAGTCCGAAGATGTCTGTTAATCTGCTAGAAAAATGAAAAATGGGGTCCCATTAGGGAGAGGAAAATTTTCTTTTTAAGTCTTTTGCAAAGCAAAAAGGCACAACTTATAACGAAGTGAGCAAATGGATAGTTAACGCTGACGGTCAATACTCAAAATTGCAGTAACATATCAAAATCATTAAATGATATGAACCTGAGGTACGGCAGGGAAATGGGGATTCAAAGAACATAAACGCCTGTGGTATAAACAGTAAATAAGGGACTTATTTGTAACGGCTTATGTTGTCAAGTGATAGAGCTGGGGGAGGGATTCGAACCCCCGGGGGAATCGCTCTGCAGGCGATCACATTAGCCACTCTGTCACCCCAGCATGGAGATCGTGCCTTCTATTAGAAATTGTTTTACTTAAAGTTTTGTGGTGTGGAAATAGATATGGATAAAAGGTAAATAACGTAGATCTGTTCCAGTATCATGGATAGCGAGTTGGTTTTATACGTCCTTGGTGTATGGGTGATATTCTACGTCATCGCTGTGATATTGGGCTCCGTGTTCCATCTGATGGATTTTATTGACTCACCTTTGGTCTATTGGATCTACATAATGATCCTACTCGTGGTCTTAATAGCTCTAACATACCTGTTCATAGAAAATGCAGACGCGGTCTTCCTTACGTTGGACCTCGTTGCGATAGGTGTTTTATGGGTGATACTGACGATCGTGATCGATTTTTTATTAGGCGTGCCATGGGGCGGTCGCGCTTGGATACATGCTATGGACCTACCCAGACCTTCCTTCGGTAACGGAGGACTTATAATCCTATTAGCACAATTACTGGCCCCGATATCGGTCTACCACGTCAATGAAGCATGAGAGCCTATCCTCGCCTTTCAACAGCGGCTTCGTAGGTGTTTTCCAAGAGAGATAAAACCGTCGTTGGACCCACACCGCCGGGGACGGGGGTTATCTTGCTGGTCTTTTCTCTTACACCCTTAAAATCTACATCCCCTACGAGCTCCCCGCTCTCGACCCTGTTCATCCCAACGTCTATGACCACCGCACCTTCTTTGACCATATCTGCGGTGATCAAACCCGGGACACCTGCTGCAACGATAAGGAGATCGGCTTCTTTTGTGTGGCTAGCTGTATCCTCGGTGTACACGTGGACAACTCTAACGGTGGCGTTCCTGTTCAAGAGCAGTATAGACATCGGTTTGCCCACTATGGTGCTGTGGCTGACCACACAGGTTTCCATCCCTTTCACGTCTATATTTTCGTGCTCCAGCATGGTGAGTATGCCCTTCGGAGTGCACGGCACCCTTTTTTCTTCACCCGAGATCAATCGCCCTAAGTTATCTGGATGCAGACCTTCGACATCTTTGATCGGGTCTATCATCTGGATCAATGATTTTGCTTCAAGAGCACCGGGTAGGGGCATCTGGATTAATATTCCATCTACTTCGTCGTCAGAGTTGAGATATTCAATCTTATCCATTAATTCTTTTTCAGTAACATCCTCGCCGTATCGATGTGTCTCGGTTTCTATACCCACCCGCTTACACCCCCTATTCTTTACACCGAGGTAAACTTTTGATCCCTCGTCTTTCCCTGCAAAGATAGTGTGCAAGCTCGGAGCTGAGTCCATGTTCTCTACCTTCTTTTTCAACCTCTCTTCACCTACGTCAGCGATCCGTCTTCCGTCGATCATCTCACCGGGCATGACATCAACCTTTTTTCGTGCACTCACTCCGATAAATGAGTGGCACTAAAAATCAGTTACGGTGCGATATTGTAGGGATGAACACTCATATCCATCCTTTGTATCTCTTGGCCTTACCTTCGAGGACCATATCTTCAGCGTCTAAAAGAGCTTCTGCAATCTCTTTTCCTTTGGAGGTGAGTGAAAAGGTTTTTTTGAGGTAGGGTTTTCTTTGGATTTTTATCTCCAGTAAACTGAGTTTTTCCAGTTCCTCGGCTCTTCTTACTACGCCTTGATAATAGGATGAGATATTTTTCAAATCGACCGTTGTTGTTTCCTCTCTATCGTACAGATATAGCAGTATATCTATAACGTATTGTTTTCCTAGAACATTCACTTTTATCATCTTTTTTTGTTTCTTATAAGCTTAACTTAAGTATAAACTTTACCATGTTTTGAAATAACGTCGATCTTCATATCTTATCTTTTATCTCCTCGTGGAGTAAATTTTCAGCCTCCTTTAGTTTCTCAGCCACTTCTCTACCCCTGGATGTCAATCTAAAGGTCCTCTTTAAGTATGGATCTGTCAGTTCTTCTATCTCTACAAAACCAAGCTGATTGAGTTCTTCCGCTTTTCTCATGATCCCTTGATAATATGACGAGATGTCTTTTAAATCCACCGTGTTTACTTCTTCTCTTTCTAAAAGAAACAGAAAAAGTTCCGCTACATATTGGTCTCCGAGTAGGGACATATCGGCCCCCTAACATCTGATATGATTTAAATATTTTTCTCATTATAATTTAATGTTTTAGGATGATGAAATATGGATATTTGTGTGATCGTGTTGGGTACGTGTGTGAGGGCGTTACTCCCTGTCCGGCACCCAATCAGGGTACTTCGGCCCTTCGATTTTGTATTTTGTGGTGTAAGATTTGATGTCCACGATAGGAGTGTTGTTGTAGACATCCAGCCCTTTGACGTGAAGGATGTTCTCTTCCATATCCACCAATTCACAAACCGTGATCGCGATGGGGTTCGGTCTAACGGGAGAGCGGGTCGCAAATACACCCGTTAGCGGGTTGTCCATATCCGCCATTGGATGCACCCGATGGATGGTCCTATCGCTTTCGTGGAACCAAGAGAGTATGACGATATGAGAATGTTCTTCTATCCCCAAAAGGGCGTCTCCGTACTCCTCGTAGATCACGATCTTTGTTACCCTATCCTTGTAGTCGTCGGGAATCTCGTTTTCGTAGTCGTTCTCCGCCCTACCTATCGGTTTTACCTCGTATCGTTCGAGTTCGCTGCCTTCCATACACAGGACATCTAGGCCATCGATTAAATTAATTACGGAAAGGTCATTGGGTTAATTGATGTTTGTCGAAGAAAACATATTCGAGTTATTTTCATACCTCGTTCTATTTTGGCTGGTCGGGGGATTCTTAGTCTTTATATATCTTAGATACAGAGAATCGGGTGGGAAATCGCCAGGCATACCTGAGAATATGAGTTCGATATATCTACTGGCGGTGGTTTCATTTTTTCTCGTTTTATTCCCACTCGCATTAAAGGCCTATCTCGGTTATATACCGGCCTTCGTGGGTGGAGGAGCTTATTTATTCGGAGTCATTTCACTGGGATACTCAATATATTATTATGACCGTTTCCGCAGGAGCTGACCGTTCAGTTCTCCCGTATCTCCACTGCTTTCTTGGCACCGGATTCCATATCATCCACGACGTCGTACCCGGTTTCCTTCAGCATCCGTTTGCCCTCTTCTTCGTTGGTCCCAAGCATCCTTACCACCGTTGGTATTTTCGGTGCATAATCTATTATTCCCTGTGCGATCTGGTCGCATCTAGTTATCCCTCCGAATATGTTCATGTATATCGAGCGGATGCCTGCCTTTTTATCGATTATCTCCAGGGCGTGCTTTGTATCCTCAGCCGTAGCTCCACCGCCGAGGTCCAAGAAACATGCCGGTTCTCCTCCGAATTCCGCTACGGCATCTAACGTGGCCATGACCAGGCCTGCACCGCATCCCACTATGGCTACGTCACCCTCGAGATCGACGTATGCCAGGTCGTAATCATCGGCTAATTTCTCCCTTTCCGTCACTCTCTGGCTCTGCTTCCCCTCGAACTTCTGTCTGAATAGTGCGTTGTTGTCGATGTTGAATACGGCATCGATAGCCAGTAAACCCTCAGGTGTGGATACAAGCGGATTGATCTCCGCCAGCTCGGAATCGTGATCGACGAAGGCTTTGTACACCTTCGTGGCTATCTTTGCCATCTGCTTCATCTCTTTACCCTGTAAACCGATGGATTCCGCCAAGTAAAGTGCTTCGAAATTCTGCAGCCCAGTTAGTGGGTCGATCTGCTTCTTCGCGATCTTATCAGGATGCTTGGAGGCGACTTCTTCTATGTTCATGCCTCCTTCGGATGTCATTATCAACGTCGGTTTCTTTGCTTCCCTGTCCATGACCATGCCCACGTAGTACTCGTTCAATATGTCCACTTTCTTGACCACGAGTATCTTCTTCACTTCGAGGCCTCTGATCTTTTTACCGAACAGGTCTTTGGCCTTCTTCACCGCTTCGTCTCTAGTTTCGGCGAACAAGATCCCCCCGTGTTTACCTCTCTTTCCGACGGTCACTTGAGATTTCAAAACAACCGGTTTATCCACTTCTTTTATATCTTCTGGCTTCTCTATCAGATAACCCTCGGCAACCGGGATGCCGTATTCTTTGAAGATCTCAGCCGCCTCATATTCTTGGAGTTTCATATCTAACAACTCGATGCGTTTTATTGAATGTAGTGAAAAGAGGGGGTTATAAAATTGTTACGTGCTCACACAAGTTATTTATGTGAGTTTAGATTTTGAGAAATTGCTCGTGAGGCGGGCGTTATGTGATTGATTATGGGCCCATAGATGCTTTTGGAGAAAACTCCAAATATCCATGGACCTCTCACTCAAAACAGTTCGCCATGGGCCCATAGATGCGCAGGAATTTTCGATGAAAATTCCTCCTGTCTATGCACCCACTCATTCACTCACGTTCATTCGTGGGCCCATAGATCAGTGGAAGATCGCTACCTTGGCATGGTAGAGGCCGCGGGTTCAAATCCCGCTGGGTCCACTTCGCTCTCGCTCAGTGAACCGCGGGATTTGAAAACACGAGGAATCATAGATTCCTCTCGGTCATGAAATTCTATGAATTTCATTCCTCCCGCTGTGTCCACTAAAAGTCAAGGACTTTTAGTGGGCTGCGAGAATGCGATAGCATTCTTGCTTGTCCATTTATTTTCGAAGAAAATCAATGGGCAGTTAGAAAGCATTAGCTTTCTGACGGGGTCTAAGAAAAATTTTGTCATTTTTTTTAGGCAAGGAGAATATGTAAATATTCTGTGATGCGAGTATATTTTTATTAAATAGACGAGTTATTAGAAAATCTATGATTTTGTGATTGGCGAGTTTATCTGTGATAAACGAGCAGTTAGAACACGATAGTGTTCTGACTTGTCCATTCTCGCTCCAAAATCACCTGTACTTCGATATATTGATCACGTTGAATACCTTCGTGTAGAAGCAGTCCTTCTTAGGAAACTTTCTATCAGGCACTGGCTCGTCCAGAAAATCACACAGCACCTCCCATCTATCTCCATCTGGGATGTTCATCACAAGGAGCTTGTCTTCTGTGTCCTCTAAGCGTTACAGTGATTTCAATATAAGCTCTTTGGCTTTGTTCAATGCAGCGTTTCTTCCCTCGGGTTTGCCCCCGCCTCCTTGAGCTGTCTTAGAGGTCCCGCCTCCATCACCGTTGATCTCATTGGCAGCTTCCCTCAGTATCCCCACCATGTTGACACCTACGTTGTCACTTCTAGAGAAAACCAGCCGTACCGGTTCCCCTTCGGATGCCAGAAGTGCTACTCTATCCTCTTCCGCAACTATTCTCTCAGCGGTGGCCATCATCCCTTTTTCACCCATGTCAACCTCGGCTAGAACGAACTCGATACCTTTTTCCATCTCGCCAGGCAGCAGTTCATCCGCCACTGCCATGGACTTGTATTTCTTTAAAATCTCTAATTCCTTCCCCCTCTGCTTCCATTCCTTGAAAAATCGTTCAGTGACCTCGGGTAAATCCTCCGGTTCTACACTGAATATCCCTGCGGATTCGTTCAAAATATCCTCGATGTTCTGGATGTAATCTATTGTGGCGAGTCCTGCTGAGTACTCCAACCGTTCCACACCGTCTTGGATCCTCTGGGTGTTCAATATCTTGATGGCGCCGACCTCGGCGGTGCTGTCTACGTGTGTTCCCCCGCATGCCTGGGCATCGTAATCTCTAACGTCAGATATATGCACCACTCGGATCACGTCGTTCGTCGGGACTCCGCCCTGATAGAGTTCGAAACCGAAACGCTTCTCCGCTTCGTCGCGTGTCAACTCTTCCTTGATCACGGGCACGTCGTCCAAAACCATCTTGTTCGCGATCCGCTCGATCTCCTTAACCTGCTCTCTGGTTATCCTCTTGTAATGTGATATGTCAAGCCTCGCTCTGTCAACGCTCTTCTGAGCACCCCTCTGCCAGATGTGATCTCCCAATACCTTTCTGGCGCTGCTGATTATGATGTGAGTGGCCGTGTGGTGCCTGGTGAGAGATATCCTTCTTTCCCAGTCTATGATCCCTGTAACATCGGTGCCCTCTGGGATTTTTCCGTCTATCTCGTGGACTATCACTCCACCCTGATCCCTAACGTGATCAACTTGGAAAGTTTTTCCATCGGCTTTCATTGTCCCTTTATCGCACAGTTGACCCCCACCTTCGGGATAGAAACCCGTCCGGTCTAGGATCACTTCGCCTTCCCTCGAACCGATAACCGTGGCTTCGAACTCTTTTAGATCGGACTTTTCATAGTAAATTTTGTCCGTCTCCGGGTGATCGTAAATCGCTTTTACCTCCGCTTCCTTCTCTTCCGGTGCCTCGTGCATCTCTGCCAGCAGCACGTTGAAATCATCCGGGATATCGATGTCCATGCCGAACTCACGACCTAACTCCTTGACGATGCCCGGGTGTATCCCGTGGGTGTCGTAGAATTCTATAAGTTTCTCCGTGGAAAGACTTTTGACGTCTAGATCTTCCAACTCTTTCCTTACCAGTTTTTTACCCCTTTCCAGTGTTTCAGCGTACTTCTCGATCTCGCTGTCCAGCATATCGAAAACGATATCTTTTTTTGACATATCGATTATATCGCTGAACTTCTCCATCTGCCTTAGGACGACATCTTTCAATCTTACCTGCCGGTCGAGGTTCGCTATCTGTCTCAGCGTCCTTCTGATAACCATACGAGCTAGATAGCCCTCTGCTACGTTGGATGGGACTACACCGTCAGCCAGCATGAATGCGATGGTCCTACTGTGGTCCGCGATGATGTAAACGCTTTTCAATGTGTCCAAGTGTTCGATGATCTCTTCTTCACCCCACGGGGGGTCGTGATCGTATATGCGTTCCATCAATTGATGGATCAATCCCTCGTCGGTGTAGTCCTTCTCCATGGTGCTGGATAGAAGAGTGTAATTTTTGATCACGGAGCGGTACCAATCCACGGATAAGTCATGTGATACGTCGATCTGTTCACAGATGTACTCTATTATATCGGGGTAGATCGAGTCTAGTATCGTTGGAGAGCCCTCGGATATCCATGAGAGTCTCTCTAAACCGTAGCCGGTATCGACGATATTCAGATCCAGAGGAGAGTATAGGTCTCCGCCCACTTCTATCTCCCCTTCTTTGTCAATCTCGAGGTTCATGAAGACCAGTGTGGCGACTTCGAGTCCTTGAACAAGGACCTCAAGCGACGGACCGGCGTTTCCTCCTCCGATCCAAGGCTTTTCTTTGTAGGTTATAAGCTCTTCATCGACGCCCATCTCAATGAGCATCTCGTGGCAGTACTGGATGGTCTCTTCCTTCCAGTAAACAAAATTGTCCGGTGAGTTGAACGAATGATGTCCCATCATCTCGAATCCGGTCTGATGCTTGCCGGTCATTCCCACTTCATCGATGTCGGAAAGACGGATGCTGGGCTGTGAGATCACCAGTGGATTCGCCGGGGGCTCCACCATACCTGACGTTACATGAGGTTGAAAATCGTAGATGCTCGCGTGAACGAGAAAGACGTCGTCCCTCCATCTGGCTACGACCGGATATCTCTCCAGGGGTGTGTGTCCTCTTTCAGCGAAGAAATCTATGAAAAATTTTCTCATCTCGGGGACGGAAAGTTCTTTCGATGCCGGCGGTGAATCCAAGAATCCGAACTCGACGCATGGTGAGTCGTCGCAGAGCTCCTGCTCCTCATCTTTAGTCCAAAAATGTCCGCCGCACTTGGGGCACTCTTTCCGTATGTATCCCTTCTCACGAAAGAAGTCCAACCTGTACTCTTCCTCGAACATCTCCCCACCGATTTTACTTCGGACTAATAAAATGTTCGCTCATCATTCTATTCGATTTATCCCTGATAAGTACATTATATGGGCAAAATATTTTATATAGGGTCGATTGTTTACGGTAATTGTATCTAATACAGCTTATTAATGGAGTGTATATTGATGGAATCGATTGTTGAAGAAGCTCTCTCACGTAGTAGCCCCAGAAGAGCAAGGGAAGAAGAAGAGCGAGACGTTCGCGACCTAAGCGCCGATGACAAGGAGTTACAGGAAGTACTCGCAGGTTTAAAGACAGATATAAAGATCATCGGTGTCGGTGGTGCAGGTTGCAACACGATTGACAGGATGTCTGAAGAAGGCATAAAGGGAGCCATGCTGATAGCAGCAAATACAGATGCTCAGCACCTCTTGACAGTGCATGCCCAAAGAAAGATACTCCTGGGAAGAAGAAAAACTAGAGGTCTTGGTGCCGGGGCGTTACCCCAAGTGGGGTCCGACGCATGCGAAGAAGCCCGAGAAGAGATAAGCGCACTGTTAGAGGGCACTGATCTAGTGTTCGTGACGTGCGGACTCGGTGGAGGTACTGGAACCGGTGCATCGCCTATAATAGCTGAAATAGCTAAGAACCAAGGTGCACTAACGGTGGCGGTATGTACCACGCCTTTCAAAGCCGAGGGCGCGGCAAGGATGGAGAACGCAGAATGGGGGCTGCAGAGGTTGAAGGGTGTAGCCGACACGGTCATAACCGTTCCAAACGATAAGCTGTTAGAATTAGTACCAAGATTATCACTAAATAAAGCGTTCAAGATAGCAGACGAAGTACTCACACGATCTATCAAAGGGATCACCGAGGTAGTGACCAAGCCGGGTCTTGTGAACCTGGACTTCAACGACCTCAAGACGATAATGGAGGGCGCCGGAGTCGCCATGATAGGAATGGGAGAAGACGATTCGGAAAACAGAGCCGAGAAGGCCATCGAAGAGGCGATAAACTCGCCGCTTCTCGAAGTCGATATAAGCAGTGCCAACGCAGCTCTAGTAAACGTCGTCGGAGGTAACGACATGACGGTTTCAGAGGCCGAAAAGGTAGCCGAGATGGTGGAAAACAAGATAGGTAGAGACGCCAGGATAATCTGGGGTGCCTCAGTCGAACCCACACTTGAAAAAGTACTTCGTGTGATGGTCGTTATAACCGGAGTGAAATCTAAACAGATATTCGGCAGAACACAGTCTGGTAAAAAAGGTGAGATACAGAGCGTAGCATGAGGTCAGTTCGATGGATATATTAGAGAAATCCTGGGAAGTACAGAATAAAATCGAGGAACAAGCCAACAAGATAGGTAAGGGTAAGTACGGTAGGATATTGAAGATGGCTAGAAAG
Organism: Thermoplasmata archaeon; assembly: GCA_046484045.1. Lineage (GTDB taxonomy): Archaea > Thermoplasmatota > Thermoplasmata > Halarchaeoplasmatales > Halarchaeoplasmataceae > CAZHUM01. The sequence goes on from JAWOBZ010000014.1 coordinate 27,480, forward strand.
CCGGATATGGACGAGTACAAGAAGACCTTAGCGATCTGTGTCATCGGTGTACTTCTGATCGGCGGATTGGGATTCCTGATCTACTGGCTCTTCGATAACGTGCCGAAATACATCAACTTGTTCATCTAGAGGAGGTGTTGATATGGGCCTTTTAGAGGATTTCACTAAAGAGGAAATAAAGGAGAAACCAGAGGAACGCAAGGTCGAAGTCGAAGAAGAGGAAAAGAGAGGCCTGTATCTCGAAGCAGATTCAAAGCATGAATCGGTGACGACCGACAGCAGTGTCAAATACACTGTCAGGGTAGTAAACGATACCGGTGACACCCAAGTAGTCGAGATATCTATCAAACTGCTTTACAGTACTGAAGAGGAAAAACGTATACCGTGGGAGGTCACCGTGATCGGTGAAAAGTCCTTCTCTGATCCAGATGACTTTTACGAAGAGGAGATAGAAATTGATGACGGCGATCAGGAAGTCTTCGGGATTAAGGTGCATGCACCAGAGGGCGCAGCTTATGGAGAGAAATTCGAAGTTATCATAGATGCGATGTCCAAAGAGGGGACATTTATTTCCGAGTCGATTACTCTACTCACAATAGCTAGACCGACGGTCATTGCTGTCAAGACACAGATCGGACAGGAGAAGAACGTCGCCGATTACATCGCTGGTATGGCTAAGAAGAGGGATCTAGGGATCTTCTCGATCTTGTGTCCAAAACCTGTTAGAGGATACCTTTTCATGGAGGTGATGAGCCCGCACCCGGTTGAGGACATAATAGGGAGTATGCGCAAGGCGAAAGGAATCGTGGGTGGGGAGAGCAGCATAGAGGAGATAGAGCATTTCTTAGCTCCTAAGTTGGCAGTCGAAGGTATCGCCGAAGGAGATATAGTCGAACTTTCAGCCGGTCCGTTCAAAGGTGAGAAAGCTAGGGTGACCCAGATAGACGAAGCGAACGATGAGATAACGGTAGAGTTGTTCGAAGCTACAGTCCCGATACCCGTGACGGTCAGAGGCGACCACGTTAGGGTCTTAGAAAAGGAAAAGAATAAATAATTGCATTTAACACTAAAAGGTGAATAACATGGCAACAGAAACTATAGAAGCTTTGGTTGACGGTGGTGAAGCAAATGCAGGACCGCCGCTTGGCCCACAGTTAGGACCACTCGGTGTGAACATAATGGAGATAGTCAACGCTATCAACGATAAGACATCCAAGTTCAAGGGGATGAAAGTACCTATCAAGCTGACCGTCGATACGGAGACCAAAAAATTCGAGATAAAGGTAGGGACACCACCGACATCAGCTTTAATCTTAGAAAAACTTGGTATCGACAAGGGTAGTGGAAACCCGTTGACGAACAAGGTCGCGGACCTGAGCATCAAACAGGCAAAGGAGATCGCCGAGATGAAAGAGGACGACCTTCTTGGTAAAAACATAAAGATGAAAACGAAGGAGGTCATGGGAACCTGCGTATCTATGGGCATCACCGTGGAAGGAAAGGACGGAAGGGAAACACAGAAACTCGTGGACGAAGGTAAATTCGATAAGCACTTCGATTAATAATAAATAAAATCCTCAATCTCACCGATTCAAGCCAACTCGACTTTTCTTGCAAATCCCCTAGAGATCAGAACATTAGCTGCCTTTTCTCTGAGCGTGACCACGTCCTCTTTGTTTAATTCGTATGTGTGTTCCATATCAACGAATGCTGGGACGTCCTGTGTAATATATATCAAAACTTCGTTTTTTGAACCCTGCTCAGCTTCTTCGTTAGACTCGATCGCATCCGGTACGGATATCGGTTTTTTATCATTCTCTTCATCTAGAGATCCATCTTCTTCGACATCCTCTCCGTCCGTCATCTCCTCTTCGACATCTGATTTTACAGAAGATTCAACGGCTTCCCCTTCCTCTTTTATATTCCTTTCTTCCTTTTCCTTTTTAGAGGGTGTTTCCCTTTCTTCCTTGATCACATCTGATTCTACTTCGTCCTTCTCGGCTTCAGTTTCTTTCTCCACCCTCTTGTAACCCCCGTAGAACATCTCCTCTTTTGTTTCCTTTATCAGGCTTACCGAGTCCTGGAACAGTTCGTACTCCATAGAAAGCATGTTATCGGTGCTTTTCGTTGAAGTGCTGCCGAACTGGTGTACTGCGGATAACAGTATCTTCCTGGAGCGTATGAAGAAAAGTCTGTTCGCCATCTCTTTAGCGTTCATGAACTCCTTTCTCAGCATCTTCTCTTTGGTATCCTTCGGTATTCTGATCTCATCATTCTTATCTTTTAAATCATCTAGATATTCCCTGAGTCGCTGATAAAAATCATCTTTCAATCTGCACAGGCGCTCTGTGGATTTCTCCGTTTCTAAAACGTTTACCAGTTCGTCGAGGCCTAGTTCTTCGTCCGCCATCGATAAGGCAATATTATCTAACATAATATGGTTTTCGGAAAAAATTAACCGCTTAGTTTTTATGAGAAAGAAAATAAAAAAAAGAAAGGGGGTGTTGCGGAGTTATAGACGAAAATCAACTGTAGATTTATTAATCATTTGGTACAATAATCGAACTAATCGTTAGGATCAGTAAAACTCAGCAGCGCATTCAGGACATACATCGGCGTTTTCATCCACTTCGGATCTACAGTTAGAGCAAACGTATTTTACGGATAATGGTTCATCATCTAAAAGTTCATGGCCGCAGAGAAGACATTCAAAATCATCGGGTACGAAACCGCCGCAGAAAGGGCACTCAACCAATATTTCAATGTAGCTCCGTGTCTCAATCTCCTGTTCCTCTTCCGGTTCCTCCTTCTCTATTGACATCGATTTGTGTATCTACAACAGATTATTAATCATTTTCCCCGATCTCATCACTTTCATCCCTCACTATTATCTCTCCCCACTTGCCTGCACTCACTTGCAAACCGTAACCTCTGTCCTGGGTGTACCCGTGTATAACCTTTATTTCCGTACCGATGTCCATCTCATCTTCCACGCGTTTGGTCTCTTCGTTCCAAAATACCACTTTGACGGACCCGGTTCCGTCGTCTATGCGTATATTTCTTACACTGCCTTTTCGACCCCTTTTCGTCGTGAACGTTCTTAATCTACCCAAGTCGATTATTTTTCCCTGTATAGTGGCTTCTTCTTTGGGTTTGAGGTCTCTTATCTTGCTTATACTGTCTTGGTTCCTACCATACTCCGAAACTATCTTCAATGCCAGGGCATCATCGTTCAGAAGGCCGTTGTAACGTTCACGTTCTTCTTTTATCCTATCAAGAAATTCTTCTTCGGACAGCAGATCTTCGACGAACTGGTATCTTTCTTCTGGTGACGGCATTGTATCTGATCGTGAAGACGTCGATGATATAAAAATTATCGGTCAAAAAAAGAAAGTAAAGGGGTAAGTGGTTTTAGATCAAGCCCTGGTCGAGCATCGCCTTGGCGACTTTCATGAATCCGCCTATATTGGCTCCCATCATGAGGTTTCCTTCGTCGTCGAATTTCTTGGATGTCTCGTAACAGGTCTTGTGTATATTCTTCATGATGTCCTGTAATCTCTTGTCCACCTGATCAAAGGTCCAGCTCTCTCTCTGTGAGTTCTGTGCCATCTCGAGACCGCTGACAGATACACCTCCAGCGTTTGCCGCTTTGGCTGGGCCGTAAAGTATATCGTTCTGCATGTATATTTCGATGGCATCAGGCGTGGAAGGCATATTGGCTCCTTCGCCGACCGCTGTCACTCCGTTATCCACTAATTTTTGTGCATCGTCACCGTCGATCTCGTTCTGTGTAGCCGACGGTAGTGCCACATCGCATTCGTATCCCCATGGTTTTCCACCATCTACGTATTCGAGATCGTACTCTTCTGCGAACTCCTTTATCCTCCCTCTTCTGACGTTCTTGAGTTCCATCACATAATCCAACTTTTCTCGATTTATTCCATTGGGGTCGTAAACCACACCGCTTGAATCCGACAATGTGACCACTTTCGCTCCGAGTTGGATACATTTTTCCGTCGCATGCTGTGCAACGTTGCCAGAACCGGAGACTGTAACCGATTTGCCTTTGAGTTCGTCACCTGCACTTTTCAGCATCTCGTTGGTGAAGTAAACCAAACCGAAACCCGTGGCTTCGGGTCTCGCCAAGGATCCGCCCCATTCTGGTGACTTGCCTGTGAGGACACCCTCGAAACGGTTGACTATCCTTCTGTACTGTCCGTACAGGTACCCGATCTCACGACCGCCGACACCGATGTCTCCCGCGGGTACATCTGTATCGGGACCTACGTGCCTGTAGAGTTCCGTCATAAAACTCTGACAGAATCTCATCACTTCCGCATCGGATTTTCCCTTGGGGTTGAAATCTGATCCTCCTTTGCCTCCACCCATGGCAATACCGGTCAGTGAGTTCTTGAATATCTGTTCGAATCCCAAAAATTTGATTATCCCTAGGTACACGGAGGGATGAAACCTCAATCCGCCTTTATAGGGGCCTATTGCACTGTTGAATTGAACTCGGAATCCTCTGTTGACATGGACTTCTCCATCGTCGCCCATCCAGGGGACTCGGAAAAGTATCTGTCTTTCGGGCTCGACGAGTCTTTCCACAATCTTTGCTTCAACGAATTCGGGATGCTTCTCGAGAGCCGGTTCGATGGTCTCCAACACTTCTTGTACCGCCTGATGAAATTCCTTCTCTCCTGGATTTCTATCCACGACCTCTTCATAGATCTTATCTATCGACATGGTAATTTTCTCCTTATATTATACCCGCCCCTATGTTAACATAAGGTACGGGGAACATGCAAAAATACTACCCGATTTAAGTATTTCGATTGTTTTTAAGTTACTCTATGCACTGCGACTAAGGGTGCATAAAAATGCATAACTAACAGTAAAACTTTTTATACCATGTTATTCTCCCAGATTTGAGGTTTTTCACATGCACAAGATCGTAAATAAAGAGAGACTCAACCCAGAGATGACCATGATAGAGGTGGAAGCACCTCTTGTATCTAGAAAGATCAAGCCTGGGCAGTTCATAGTCTTAAGATTACATGAAAGGGGCGAAAGGATACCCTTGACATTCTACAAAAAGGATGAAGAAAAGGAAACCGTCTCCATGATTTTCCAGAAAGTGGGAAAAAGCACCCATGAATTGGACAGCTACGAGATAGGAGACGAAATCTTGGACGTAGTCGGCCCCATGGGTAGGCCCGCAGAGATAAAAAAATACGGCACCGTCGTCTGTATCGGCGGGGGCGTGGGTACTCCCGAAATTTTTCCGGTGGCAAAGGCACTGGGAAAGGCGGGGAACCAAGTTATCGTGGTCTCAGGCTTCCGAACAAAGGACCTGGTTATCTGTGAGGACGAATTGGATAATGAATGTGCTGACGAGTTGTATATCACCACGGATGATGGAAGCTATGGTAGGAAAGGGTTCACAAGCCACGTGTTGGAAGAGCTCATCGAGAACAGGAAGATCGATCTCGTGCATGCAGTCGGCCCCCCGATCATGATGAAAGTCATAGCGGATATAACCAGAGAACACGGGATACATACCAAGGTCAGTCTTAACAGCATAATGTTGGACGCCACCGGCATGTGCGGCTCGTGCAGAGTGGAAATAGACGGTGAGATGAAACTGGCATGCGTGGACGGTCCCGAATTCGACGCCCACAAAGTGAACTTCAAAGAGTTGATGGCCAGGATCACCATGTTCCAGGAGCAGGAAGAAAAGGCTTTAGACCGCTGGAAAGAAAAACACGGGGGGTGCTGCGAATGAGTCCAGAAACAGAGAGGGTTCCCGTGCCAGAGAGATCAGCAGAAGAAAGAAGAAGGGATTTCGACGAGGTGCCGCTGGGATACACCCCTGAGCAGGCGATGGAAGAAGCGAAAAGGTGCATGCAGTGCGGTAAGAGTCCGTGCATAAGCGGATGCCCCGTGGAGATCGATATACCGGCCTTCGTCGATGAAATTGCAAAGGGGAATTTTGAAGAGGCATTGAAAATATTGAAAGAATACAACTGCATCCCCGCTATAACAGGGAGAGTATGCCCCCAAGAAGAACAATGTGAAGAAGTCTGTGTCATGGGAAAGATGGGTGACCCTATCAATATAGGTAAACTCGAAAGGTTCGTAGCGGATTATGCTAGAGAACACGACCTAGAGAGCGTCCCTGAAATAGAAGAAAAGAGAGACGAGAAGATAGCTATCGTCGGATCTGGACCGAGTGGTGTCACCTGTGCCGCTATTCTGGCCCAGGACGGATACCGGGTGACCGTATTCGAAGCTCTTCACGAACCCGGAGGAGTACTAAAATACGGTATCCCGGAATTCAGGCTCCCCAACGAGGTTATAGACCACGAGTTGGAATATCTCACAAAAATGGGGGTCGATATTAAAGTCAATCACATAGTAGGACAGAACATAACGTTAGATGAACTTGAAGAAGAGTACGATGCAATCTACGTAGCTACCGGGGCGGGGTCACCGAGATTCTTGGGGCTTCCTGGGGAGGACCTCAAGGGTGTTTACTCGGCCAATGAATTCTTGACCCGGATCAATCTGATGAAGGCTTACAAATTCCCGGAATACGACACACCCATCACGGATATGAAGAAAGTAGCTGTCATCGGGGCCGGTAACGTAGCTATGGACTCTGCCCGTTCAGCTCTAAGACTCGGTGCGGACAGCCATATTTTGTACAGAAGGACGACCGAGTGGTCGCCGGCTAGAGATGAAGAAGTTGAACACGCTAAGCAAGAAGGTGTGGTCTTCGACACACTCTGCAATCCCATACGTTTCATAGGAGACGAAGACGGTTGGTTGAAAGGTATAGAGCTTTTCGAATGTGAACTCGTGGAAAGTGGAGAAGGGAGAAGGCCGAGCCCGAAGAAAATAGAGGGGACCAACTTCAAAGTCGATTTCGACACCGCTGTTATCGCTATCGGTCAGGTGCCTAACAAGGTTTTCTACGAGAACGCTGAAGGTGTGGACGTAAAGGACTGGGGCGGTATAATCATCGAAGAAAACACCAGGATGACCACTAAGGACGGCGTCTTCGCCGGGGGTGACGCGGTATCCGGCGCAGCGACGGTTATCCTTGCCATGGGTGATGGAAGGAACGCCGCCCTACAGATAGAGGAATATCTAGATGAGAGAAGGGAAAAGTAATTTATCAGCTCATGAATAGAGTGAATACATGGAAAAACGGAATTCCCTTGTAGATCACATCAAGGAATGCAGGAGTAGGCAGAGGACCAGTACAAGCACGGATCTCGTCACATCATGGAGAGACGAAGAGATATGGAATGGAGAGCTCCGCGACTGTTTTACTATAATCTTTAGAACGAAGGGATGCAGGTGGTCGTCCACGGCGGGATGTTCTATGTGCGGTTACCATACGGACACCAATCCGGATATTAATACGGACGATTTGTTAAAGCAGTTGGAAGAAGCAATATCTCGATATGACGGAGAGGATATAGTCAAGATATACACATCAGGCAGTTTTTTCGACAGCGATGAAGTCCCTGAAAATGTCGCATTAAAGATTTTATCATCATTCGATTCCGAGAAGACCTTGATAGAATCCAGACCCGAATTTATCACGAACAAGACACTTGACGATTACGGCTCGAAGACAAACTGCATGGAGGTGGCGGTGGGCCTAGAGACCGCCTCGGATTTCGTTAGGAACCACTGCATAAACAAAGGTTTTTCTTATGAAGCATATAAAGAGGCAAGGGACAAAGTATTGAACGGGGGGCATAAACTGAGAACCTACCTCCTGCTCAAACCTCCTTTTTTATCTGAAGAAGAGTCGGTTCAGGACGTTCTTTTTTCAATCAAAAAGGTTTCTAGAGACGGGAATATAACATCCATCAATCCCACCAATATGCAGAGAGGCAGTCTAGTGCATCACCTCTGGAGAAGAAGATTGTACCGACCTCCATGGATCTGGTCGATAGTGGATGTTCTTCGAGAGGCCGAATCGGATTCACCCTTGTTGGTATCCAAAGTAGGTTTGGGATCGAAAAGGGGCGCACATAACTGCAGTGAATGTGAGGGTAAAATTATCGATAAGATAGATGAATTCAATAAAACTCAAGACATTTCATCATTGGATGGTGTTGATTCCATCTGTGACTGTCGCGAAAGATACCTCTGTGAAAGAAGATTGGAATCCATGTGGGACTTCAGAGGTAGTATGGATATTCTAAGCTACCGAGACACTGGATATATCTGAATGCCGCATCATTATCATGCGTGCTATGGATAGATTGCGACCTTTCTTACCGATAGCTCTCGCTTTGTTCTCTGGTTTCACCTCTACGGTGCCGTGAAGAACGTCGTTCTTCTCCTTGATCTCGATGTTCTTCACCCCGTACGAATAAAAAATATTCTTTAAAAGCTGTTTTGGATCTTCGCTGTACTCTATGATGTGAACGTTCCTGTCAATTTTGTTGCTAACATTTGTCACGTTCTTCCCGCTCTTGCCGATTGCCTGCTCTATCTGCCCTTGTTTTACCAGAAAGATCACCTTCTCCGGTATATCGATACAGTCCACGACTTTGGTCCCGGTCACATCTTCAAAAAGAGATACGTATCTAAGGGTTTTTTCATTAAATTTTACCTCGTCCATGAGTAAAACCACCTATTTTAATGATAGAATTTCTGACTCTCCGGGGTTGAGTATGCCTATGGCGGAGATTGTGAATGGTTTTCCAGCCGCCGCACCTAGATCCTGGTTGTTGCTGTTGAAAACGTATATTGGAACCTTCTTGTATTTTTTCCTCTTGAACTCCGGTTCAGGACAATTTTTGGAAACTATTATCAACTCGGTTTCTCCAGATCCTGCTTTCTTCTTGACCTCTTTTATACCGAAAACGGTTTCTCCCGTGTTTACGGCCAATCTTATCGCTCTGTTTACGTCCATTTTTTTTCCTCCTAATCGTTTTATGATGTCTGGTTATATTCTTTTAATCTGAATTGTTGGTTATATATATGGTTTTATTCTATACATAGGGTCATCCTACCGATCCGCTCCTATTCCTCTTCATCCTCGTGGATCGGACCAGGTGTGTATTTCACCTCGACCGCACCGGTACCTTGAGTTATCGGCTGACCTACGATCACGTTTTCCGCTACCCCGTCCAGCTTGTCGACCTCGCCTACGATAGCCGCTCTGAGAAGGTGTGTACTGGTTATCTCGAATGCCGCCCTCGCTAATACACTGGTCTTTTTCCCCGATATACCATGTCGGCCTATGGCTTTGATATCCCCTTCGTTGGTCATCATATCTGCAACCAGCATTATGTGCCTGATATCGACTTCGAGACCCTGTTCTACCAACGTGTCCTTCGCTTCTTTGATGATCGAATTCCTTGCTGCCTCTACACCTAGTACCCTGTGCATCTCCACCGGACTGTTGGAGAACGAGTTTCGGATGTTCACACCCTCCACCTTCAGCACTTCGGAGAGATTGGACCCCTCGGTATATATCACGAATTCGTCACCAGTATCCCTGATTATCGCTCTTATAACCCCTTTGAGTCCCTTGATCTTCATGTTCTTGGCTTCTTCCAGAGTGTTATGAAGCAGGGCGAATTTGTCCTCTTCTATCTTTATGGTGATGGTCTCGTCCTTCGCCTCGATATTGCCCTTTATCTTCCTACCTTTGGATAGTTTATCGACGATTTGATCTAATTCTATATTCTCCTCGTTCAACTTTTTCATGTCGGGCTTTATGTTCACCTCCATCGATGCCATATCGATTTGAACATCTGCAATATCGATCAACCTCGTTACTTCTAACTCGGAAGCGACCTCTTTCGCCCTCTTTCGATCGTGTTTGATATCCTCCTCTAAATGGATCTCCATCATAGGCGTGCTCGGTACTTTTCTTGCATCAACGATCTCTATCATCCTGGGAAGACCCTGGGTTACGCCGATTTCAGCAACACCCGCAAAGTGGAAGGTTTTCATGGTCATCTGGGTTCCGGGCTCTCCTATGGATTGTGCTCCGACGATACCCACAGATTCCTTAGGATCCACCTTCCTATCTATGAATTTTTTATAGACCAGTTCCACCATCAGTTCCCAATCCTTCTTGGGAATTTTATCGGAATCTATCTTGTCCGCGGCATCAACGAGGACAGCCCTGGGCAGTGAAAACTTTTTCTTTTCGCAGATCTTCTCCAGTTTCTTTGCAATCCCTTTCAATTCTTCTATTTTCTGAGGTATGGTAAATACGTCTTTGGATTTTTTCTTCTTGCCCTTCTTAGATTTCTTTTTGCTGCTCTTCTTCTTTCCCTTCTTGCTTGCCTTCTTACTCTTTTTGTGACCTACGTCGTCTTTGACTTTTTTGGCTTCCTTCTTACCTATGATATCGGTAAGCTCATCAACTGTGGCTTTTTTGACGTCTCCAAGGGTCATATCCTTATCCGCCAATTTCTCGGCGATCTTTTCATCGACCCCTCTTCTAACAAGTGCATTTATGGTGTCTTTCTTTGCCATTTCACTCGCCTCCTCTCTTTATGGCTTTTAACTCCGTCGTTATATCGTCCATATCGATGGCTTTACCGGCCTTGCTTCTCATCGGGTCTATGCCGTCTTCACCGTACTTGTACTGGATGATAGTGTCACCGGTGTTTCTCACCGTTTCGTCATTGTAAACCATCAGGTCCTCCAGCGCATTGATCAATCTTCTCTGCATATAACCAGAGCGGCTGGTACGCACGGCAGTATCCACTAGACCTTCTCGACCTCCCATGCTGTGGAAGAAGTACTCTACTGGATTGAGGCCGTCTTTATATGACGATTTTACGAAACCTCGTGCTTCGGCCCCCAGCTCTCCCTTCTGGAAGTGCGCAAGAGTCCTGTTCTCGTAACCTCTGCTGGGTCTCTCACCGCGTATGGCCTGTTGACCGAGGGCGGCTGCCATCTGTGTAAGGTTGAGCATACTGGCCCGTGCTCCGGTCCTGGCCATGACCACTGCGTTGTTACCTAGGCCTAGGTGCTTGCTTGCGATCCTTCCAGCCTCGTCCCTGGCTTTACCCATCCTCTGCATGATCATGACTTCCAGAGTCTCTTTCAAATCCCTGCCGGGTATCTGCTCTAGGGTGCCTTCTCTATAAGCTTCGGCATACTCTCTCACCTTTTTCTCCGCTTTCTCCAGAACGTCCTTTATCTGCCTTTTGGCTTCCAGGGGTACGTCCTCATCCTGGATAGAGGTGGTAAAACCTCTGAGGGTGATAGCACCCAGTGAGATCGTGGTTATCTTATCGATGAAATCCTTTGCTTCGCTGGTTCCAAAGTCCCTAGCTATTTTATCGACGATCCTGCCTTTGAAGGCACCGACCGCCTTCTCATCTATGGTACCCGTGACCAGTTGACCGTCCTCTATAGATACGAACGCGTCGTATTCACAGTCCTTGCCTTTACATTCGTCGCAGTTCTCACATATCGAACCACTGAACTCGATGTTAAGGTCTTCAGGCAAAAAGTGGCTGAATATGTCTCTCCCGTTCCACATCTTTTCTCCCTCGACGTCTATGGGGTCGGGGAATCGGTCCGTTTTAAGATTCGAAAAGATACTGACGACCTCCCGTCTAGTGAATTTCGGATTCTTGTGGGTCAGGAAGAAAAGACCGCTTATATGATCCTGGATAGCTCCGATTATCGGTCCGCCGAATCTCGGAGACAGGATATTCTCCTGCACCCTCATTATGACCTTCGCCTCTGCTCTCGCCTCTTCACTCTGCAGTACGTGAAGGTTCATCTCGTCACCGTCGAAATCGGCGTTGTACGGTGGACAGACCGCTAAGTTCAATCTGAACGTTTTGCCGGGCACTATCTTGACCTCGTGTGCCATCATAGACATCCTGTGCAGAGATGGTTGTCTGTTGAAGAGGACGATATCACCGTCCATGAGTCCCCTCTCTACCGTAAATCCAACTTCGATCTTCTCTGCAACCGTTTCAGCATTCGTCTCCGTCACCCTTATCCTTCTACCGTCTGGTCTGATTATATAATTGGCACCGGGCAGATACTTCCCTCTCTTCCGGGGTTCAGGCCCCATGCTGACCATCTCTTTGACATAATCGATGTTCTCCGGGGTCACCCTTAACGGCTCAGTGAGCTCTCTAGCGGCTCTCTCCGGCACCCCCACCTGATTGATGGAAAGCCACGGATCGGGTGATATAACGGTTCTGGAAGAGAAATTTACTCTTTTACCGCTCAGATTCTGCCTGAAACGACCTTCTTTTCCTTTCAACCTCTGAATCAAGGTCTTTAAAGTACGTCCGCTTCTGTGTCTGGCCGGAGGGATACCTGAAGTCTGATTATCGAAGTAGGTTGTCACGTGATATTGCAGCAGGTCCCACAGATCTTCGACGATGAGCTGTGGCGATCCGACGTCTCTGTTCTCACGGAGCCTTTGATTTATCCTGAGGATGTCCACCAATTTGTGTGTTAGGTCATCTTCCGATCTATCTCCAGATTCTAATGTGATCGATGGCCTAACGGTTACAGGAGGTACTAAAAGTACTAAGATGACCAACCATTCAGGCCTGACCACCTTGGGGTTCATACCTAATGGTATCAGGTCGTCGTCGGGTATCCTCTCCAATCTAGCCCTTACCTCCTTGGGTGTCAACTTAGTGCTCCCTTCCCTGAACGTGGTGGGTTTGTCTAGACTGATCTTCACCTGTTCCGTTTTACAATGGGGACATATCTTATTCTTTCTCGCTGTTTTAGATATCTCCTTAGCCAAAGCGCGGATATCTAATGGATCGCCGCCGAGTTCTTCTACTTTTTTCATCTCCTCGATATATTGGTCTCTTTCTTCCTCTTCCATCAATATCCTGCCGCAGTCGCTGCATGTAGACCTCAGCAGCTTCTTTATCTCTTTTATATAACCGACGTGGATAACGGGCATCGCTAATTCGATCGAACCGAAATGCCCTGAACATTGATCCACCCTCCCACCGCATGTCTTACACCTGAGCCCCGGCTCAATAACGCCCAGGTGCGTATCCATCAGCCCCATTTCTATGGGGAATCCATCGTCATCGTATGTATCGGGTGTGATGATCTTAGTCGCTGATAATCTCCTTATCTCATCTGGCGACATATAAGCGAATTTAATACGTGATACTCTCTTTGAAATACCTCTTCGTCTCATTTTAACTCCTCCAGTTGTAATCTCATGGTAACTCCAAGCGATCTCAACTCGTCCATGAGTAATTTGAATGCGTAGCTCGTCTGTATCTGATGGACGTTCGAACGTTCACCGCAAACCGGGCACCTGAGTTCTCCGTTGCTGTCCAGTATCGCTACGTGCCCGCAGTCGGGATTGCCGCAGATGTACTCCGTCGTACCGTCGGATTGATCGAGCAGTCGGTCCTTGATAACCATGGCCACGCCGTGGCCGATCAGACAATCTCTTTCCATCTCACCGAACCTGAGACCACCCTGTCTGGAACGTCCTTCTGTGGGCTGCCGGGTGAGTATCTGTACGGGCCCTCTGGACCTCATGTGCAGTTTTCCTGATACCATGTGGTGAAGTTTTTGATAGTAAATAACTCCCGTGAATATTTCCGCCTGCAGCATCTTACCGGTACGACCGTCGTAGAACACTTCCGTACCATTGTGTTTTAATCCCGCATCCACCAGTGATTGCCTTAATGATTCCTCTCTCTCACCGCTGAACGGTGTGCCGTCTACGTACCTTCCTTCCATAGAGCCTACTTTTCCCCCGAGCATCTCTAGAACGTGACCTACCGTCATACGGGATGGAATAGCGTGGGGATTCAATATCAGATCTGGAACGAGTCCGTTATAGGTGAAAGGAAGGTCCTCTGGCTCTACCAGTTTCCCGATGACTCCTTTCTGTCCGTGTCTGGATGCGAATTTATCGCCCAGTTCGGGTACTCGTTGGTCTCTCACTTTGACTTTTACCAGTCGACTGCCGTCTTGTGATTCCGTCAGCATGACGGAGTCCACCCAACCCTTCTCCCTGGGTCTTACTATCTTCGAGGTTTCTCTTCTCTTCTGAGGTGCCATGAAATCCGTGTCCTCTTCAAGGAATCTCGGGGGTGATGTTTTTCCCACAAGAACGTCTCCTCCGTTCACCTTGGTTTCGGGACTTATAAGCCCGTCCTCATCCAGATATTTATAGAACGTGTCGCTCCTCGCCCCTCTCACATCAGGATCCGGTATCTCGAAGTGATCTTCCTGGCCCCCGGGATATCTTCTCTCTTCCGTAGTGTATGTCCTGAAGAACGTCGATCTGCCTAATCCTCTGTCGATGGACGCTCTGTTGAATATCAATGCGTCCTCCATGTTGTAACCGTGGTAGGACATTACGGCGACCACGAAATTTTGACCCGCGGGTCTTTTATTGTAGTTGACGTGTTCCATGGTCTTCGTCTGGAGAAGTGATATCTGTGGATAGTGTAAAAGGTGTTCTCTCGTATCCGGCCTGCGCCTATAGTTCGAAGATGGGAGGCCCAAAGACTGTTTCATCATGTTGGCACCCATCGAACATCTAGGTGCTGCGTTGTGAGGGGCGTAAGGTACCAATCCCGTGGATGCACCCAAGATCAGCAATGGATCTATCTCGAGGTGAGTGTGCTCTTTCTCGATCTTCAGTTCCTGCTCCATGATATTACCACACTTGCGGCACTCCAGCTCTGCCTTCTTGTCTCCACTGCCTATGTTGCTCCACCAAACATCGGCATTTGAAAGGTATGCTCCACATTCCCCACATTTGTCGGGTACGCCGCATGGAGTCACCGCAATGTATGCATTCTCTTCTTCCTCGGCATCTATCCACTCCAGAACACGCTCCTGGAAAAGCTCGTTGATGCTCTTTCTCCCCTCGATCACTTCTTGTCTCATATCGGCTGTCAGATTCACATGACCGTCTTCTACTACCAGTAAAGGCCTTCTAACCCTGCCTTCATCACAATTGATGATAACCTCGTCCATCCTCACGTCATACCTGACATTAACTTGATCCGAGATGATGCCTTTTCTCCTCTCTATTCGTATATCTTCAACGAATTTTTTGGGGTCCGTTACCAGTCCCACTAGATCTCCGTTCAAATATACCTTGGTGACGTTCCCTTCAGCACTGCTTATCTGCTCTAAACCGAGATCGTAAAGGCGCCACCTGACCTCCATGGGGTCGGTGCCCTTGGATACGTTTATTATCAACGCGGATGTTTTAACCAGACCGCAGTTCTGACCTTCAGGTGTTTCATTTGGACATAATCTACCCCATTGTGTGGGGTGCAGTTCTCTCGCTTCGAAGTGTGGTTGACTTCTAGAGAGAGGTGATTTTACCCGCCTAAGATGGCTGATCGTACTCATATTCGTTGTCCTGTCTAAGAGTTGTGATATCCCTGTCCTTCCTCCGACCCAGTTACCTGTAGCCATGGCGTGTTTTAATTTGTTGGACAGTAAATCGGGTCTGATGGATGATTTGATCCTGATCTCGCCCTTCTTGCCGTAATTTCTCTCAAGCTGATATTTTAGGTCCTTCAAGATGTTAACTATAGATACCCTATACAGATCCGCGACCAGGTCCCCAGCTAATTTCAACCGTTTGTTGGCGTAGTGGTCCTTGTCATCGGGTTTCCTTTTTCCACTTGCGAGCTCTAAAATTGCACGGGCCATACGACCCAAGAAGACCGCTTTTTTGTATCTCGAATCCGAATGATCCCCAAGGTGGGGCAGTAAAGATCTATCGAGGATGGAATCTATCTTGCGCTTCCTGTACTCTTCAGCCTGACCGGTCGCAAATTTTCTCTCCAGGTAAGCCATTGCATCGTCTTTTGTGTAAACGCCGTCCGGCGAGTAATCTTCTTCTTCCTGACACATCTCGATGTTCGCGAACACGAGGCTGGCCATCCCCGGCTCTGTGACAATAGCGTTATAGATCTCCTCGTCCTTGTCCATGCCTAGAGCCTTCATCAACACTACCAACGGGATGTCTCCTCTCGCAGCCGGTACGGATACCTTCAGCATCCCGTCTTTTTTCTTTTCCATAACGGTAAGAGCCCTGTACCCGTGCCTCTGAGAAAAGATCTTAGCGACTTCGATCTCACGCCCGTACTTTTCGTTTACCTCGCACATGACCCTGTTAGCCGCCATGTCTTCCACTGCCATCAGGTTTCTTTCCGTTCCTCCAACAATGAAGTAGCCCATGGGATCTGCCGGGTCTTCACCGAGCTTCACTAATTTATCTTCGTAAGATAGTTCCTGGAACTCCGGGCTCTCGAGGTCTGAATCCAGTATCTCTTCCATCGTACCATCGATGTTATCGGGGTGTAGATTGCACTTCTTTGACCCTATCATGACCGGAACCTTTCCGATGGTTATCCAGAGGGGTTCCTCTTCGATACCGTCCTCTATCATGCTGATCTTTAACTGTACCTCAGATTCGTAATAGAGGTCTCTCAAGCGTGCCTCCATGGGCGTTAACTTATGCTGCGATCCGCTTGCTTCCTTGACCATGGGTTTCAAGAATCTTATAGTCCTTTCTGAGTTAGGGTCTATCCTCCCATCTTCGGTTCGGCTCCTGCCGACTCTTAGTTCTATCTCTCGGCCATCCACTTTCTCGGGGTCGAGCCTTATCCTGCCCCACCCCTCTTCGGGGAAGCCGATTCTTATATTGTCTATTATCTTCTGTGCTCTATTGTTTGGATTATCCATGGTCGGTAAAAAATCGTTAAATGAATTCAAATGGTGGCTGACTACGCTCGCCTCTCTAAAGAAGGCATCGACTAATTCTCTCATATTTTTTTCACATCCATGATGAACTTTAGCGGTTTATTACAAGACGGTATGCTTCTGCGACACCGGCTGTCTTACTGATTCTTTTGACCTTGATCAATCTTCCCTCTTCAATATCTCCGTGAACTGATTCCATCTGTTTTACGACAGGGTCTGACTTTAAAATTTTCGGCAGTTTGTTCTTTGGAACCTCGAGTTTTTTTAGAATTTCATCTTCTTCTTCCTTCGGAACGAGATTGTGTTCCGGCACGAAGTCGTGGTTCATTATGTTGACTTTCTTTCCCATACTATTCCCCCAGGGTGTTTTTCTTTTTTGGATGCATAAGCAAGTCTCTCCATCTCATTTAGTACACAGGAAAGCCTAACAACTTTCCAGACACCTCTCGAAACGAGTTCTCGAGGTTTATAGGACATGACTCCTATTTTCTCTATTCGGATGGGCCTGTGGGGATTTTCGGGAATTGCCTGAAGACAACTCTATTCGAACCCCAGACCACCTGGTTAAAAGCCAGATGCTCTTTCTAGGGAGAGAGAGTGATTACTCAATCCTACCTAGCTGAGCTACAGGCCCAAAGGGAAGCAAGTGTTTTAGGAGCTAAAGGTAACTATTATTTAAATCTGTTCATCCGTAGATACAGCATACACCCTCATTCAAAAAGAGTAAGGAATTATATGTATATATAATATTCGTTTATTTGTCGATTTTGTGATTATTTATTTTGTTAGAGCGGGCATAAAGTAAGGTTTATTACACATCATCAATCTCATCTTTTGAAATGAAAGATGATGAAAAGTCTTATTCAAAAAGGATTTTGGATTTTATTGAAAAAGATAGATTCAGCCTCACATCCGCTGTAGTCTACGTTTTTATAATAAGTGTTATAAGATCTTTTTTAGAAGCTTATATCAGTGGGTATGGTGCCTACACACTGAACATCATTGCTCAACATGTCTTGATTTCTTACCCCGAGATATTGATGGGAGCTTTAGTGGTTTATGCAATTACAAAGATCCATATAAGAAAGATATGGAATGTAATACTTCTTGGGTTCTGGATTTTGATTCTACCCCCTTTGATCGATCTTTTTATTTTTGGAAAATCCGGAACCGTCCTGATAGATGAGTACAGTTATCAAAATGTAGAAAACATATTGGCGTTACTACTCAACCTGTGGAACCCGTTCTATCTATCTAAATACGGCAGTAACGGGCTGCTTATCATGTTTTACGGGATGATGATAGGTACCGCATCTTACGTAGCTTTGAGGTTGGACTTACCATCGAAAATCGTAGATTCGTTCAGTGACATAAGTAACGTAAAAGGTCTGGTAAAAACTTTTGGAAAGGTCGTATTGTCTTTTTTCGGCATCGGGGTGGTTACTTGGTCGATAGGTTCATTCTCATTGATCTTAAGAATTGGAAAAAAAGGTGTTATCCTTTTCAACAACTACACACTTCCATATTACACAAAATACTACAGATTTTTTGAATCGCATAACTACGATTACTATCAGATCTACCCTCAACCCAATTCGGGTGTTATCGGCCTTATAGAAAGCCTAGCATTTCAACAGAGGAATCTGTTGATGAGTTCTTTCTTTATTATCCTGACGATTATTTTTACATTTATTTCACTTTACACAAACTATAGAAAACATTTAAACATCATGTTGAAAAATATCAAAAAATTACGATATCTCTTATTCACAATATGTGGTTTCCTGGGTGTTGCATCTGTGCACCTAATCGATCCTGCCTATGTTAAAGGCCTATCTATTAATCCATTCTATATACTTCATTTCCCTTATGTTTTCTTTCTCGTCATCTCGATTATGCTTGTTGTAGCCTTCGACGACCTCATAGATCAGATCTTCGCTTTCAACAGAGATGAAGAAAGAGACAACCCGATTTCCGATGGTATTGTTCCAAAATACCACTACAAACACTTAGCTCTAGCCTTTGCACTTACTGCAATATTCTTATCCTTTGTCCTCGGGTGGATAACATTCTTCATCTGCCTTTTTTGGATCCTTACCTCGGTTTTTTACCGGTGGCTTGTGGGTTCGAAAAAAGATGGTGTGTTCCTCGGATTATACGGTGTTTTGGCAATGGTGATGGGGGTATATACACCCGGTGAGTGGAAAGCGCTTATCATGGAATACGAAGGGGGAGAATTCATCTACTCTTCGAAAGAGTATATTTCCCGTGTACCCTCCATCAATTTCGAGATGATATTGATAGCCATATGGATCTTTCTGGCACTGGCCATGTTCAATTACTTCAAAAAAGTTCTAGAAAACGAAGATATTGATGACAGTATATACAAAAAGTCAATCATCTACATTGTAACCGTTTCACTCATTATGATGCCTGTATATCTCAGAACAGATATACTTTCTATTCTCCTGTTCAGCTGTGCAGCCATAGGCACGATAATCTGGTTCAAAATCATAAAGACTACAATTGTGTTGAAAATTGGTTTTATATTCACTGCTACAATTCTGTTTTCTCTGTTGATTTAGATTAAAAGTTATTGCGAAAAAATTAAAAAAAATAGAAAGGTGTTTAATGGTTTTTAATAGGTCACAGTCCATGTAACGCTTGTGTCCGCCCCGTTGTATACCCAATATCCTTCTCCTGGGTTGAATTGGAAACCCGACCCACCGTGTGGGTTGGTATCGTAGGCCATATTGTACTGAGCTGCTGAATCATAGTAACCGACCTTGGTAACTTCTATCGGCAGATTGTTGTATCCCGTTGAACCACTTGGATAGCTCACCAAGTTCCATCCTGGATACAGTGTAATATCGGTGGTAGCTTGCAGCGTTCCTTCGACTGTAAGCGAGTCGTCGGATGTCATATGGATCCATAATCCTCTAGTTCTATCCCATGTGGAGATTGAATTGTACTGTGAGGCTCTACCTGGAACGTGACTGTACCATCTTCCATTGTTTGCGTCATAATAAAACACTTTATCGTAATTGCCAGAAATACCGTACTCTCCGTCTTCTAGTATCTCAACCAGATCGTTGGCTTGTGCATAGTTATCGCCGTTCGCCTCGAGGTTGAATGATATCAGATTCCAACCACCTCCTGTGGAAGAAGATAACGTTCCCAATGGGTGTGTGTTGTAATCGATTGTGAATGTTCCGTCGCTGGTATCGGAACCGCTAGAAGGCGTATCGTCGTAAACCGTTCCTCTAATCAGACATTGATTACTAGGTTCGAATGGGACTAACCAATCATGACTACCGTCGTCGCTTGTGCCTGCCACGATCGTCGTCCAACTAGCACCGTTGTCAGTGCTGTATTCTAGGTCCACTCCCGTGATAGTTCCATCCCCTGATGTCGTAGTCCAAGTGATTGTCTGGGTAGTTCCCTGTTCCCACGATTCTCCACCGTTGGGTGAAGTGATAGTTATACTGGGTGGTACAACTGATGAAACACCTAATCCTCCGGTTATCACTAGAGCGAAGGGTTGTGTTCCTTGAGATACCTGATTCGCCGTTACTGTTAGGTCATAAACACCTGTCTCTACACCGTTTTCGCTAGGGAGAAGTAAAACATTTTCCACCACGTTGAGACCGTCCCATTCACCTGTTCTTCCGCCGTTCCATGGGTTGCTCGTTGGGTTATCTTGTGAAAAGCCGGGGTTGTACCCCATATATGCATTTCCGACGTATCTCGTACCGCTTGGTTTCCACACCTCCAAATCGAGATCATTTACCAATGCTGGACTTGCTCCATCGCCGCCGACATAATCAGTCCACACCAGTGTAACTTCCACCGGTATCGAGGCATCAACGACCTCAAATGTATCTGAATAAGTATTACCCGTAGACAATTCGTTTCCCTCGTTCCATGAATCGTATATCTTTAAAACTCTAGCATCTCCGTTGAAGTAAAGAACATCTTCTAGTTTGCTTCTACCCCAACCCTGATCGCCGTTGGGATATCTGTTATCGTTGTCATAAGCACCAGTACCGGTTATCTCTACTGCACCGTTCACCAGAGTTGCTTTACACAGTGCTGCACTAGGATTGAATCCATCAACAGAGTTCTCTGTACCCGTTGGATACCATCCTTCGTTGTAATACTGCCTTATCTGCCCGACTTGCCCTGCGATTCCTGGTGTAGCCATGCTTGTGCCAGTAAGATCTGTATAAGCGGTATCTCCTGAATTACTCGAAGATGTTACACCCTCTGCAACTCCAAGAATTGTGGGTTTTATCCTACCGTCGGTGGCGTACCCTCTACTGCTGCTGGAATACATGGTATTGTGATCAGGATTATTTGTCACACCACCTACACTGATGGCATTCTTCGCTTCGGGCTGTTGGGAAATGGTGTTAGCACCGTTCCCTGAATTTCCCATTGCGAACAAAACATTGTAATCCTTGTGATTCCACGTGAATGTATCTATCTCCAAGGCAGCGTCAGTGTATCCGCTTCCGCCACCCCAACTGTTCGTCTGCATCCTACTGCCGGCATCATAAGAATCCTGCATGGGAGGTTTTAGATCGTCGGGAGGATAAACCCCTCCGTTATCGTTGCCATCATTATCTATATCCTGGAAGATTACTCTAGCACCAATCGAATGTCCGTCATAATTGTTGTAGGTCAGGTAGGTAGATGCGTCTCCCAATACGGTTCCTGTAACATGGGTTCCGTGGAAGTCCCCATCAGAAAGTCCATCAGTACAGTAAGCTACCATATCTTGTATCTTTCTATGGTTATTACCTACTGGATCTCCTTCCGGATCCTCGAACATCTCATGAGTATCTCTCAATTCGCTGTCCATAACGGTCAGTAGTTCCCCATCTCCTACTATACCATGGTCAGTTACCGATCTATCGTTTGATACCGCAGTTTGAGTTATCCAAGTAGCATCCTCATTGTATATCCTATTTACAACTCCGCCTTTATTTATGGTTTTCACATTGTGGAAATTCGCGATGGTTTTTATCGCTGCTCCGGATATCTGTGTGGAAACTAGATCCTCTCTTATCTCGGTGATCTTTCCTCCGAGAGAAGATATCTTGCCTGCCACTATATTCGGGTCTGCAGAAGAGAAGATATACACGTTCAATGTCACATCTTCTTCACTATAATCCTCGATATTTATCTTATAAGCCGGTTGATAGATGCCCACCCAGTTGACGAAGTCCAGATCTTCCACGGTTCGCATCGTTCCTCTATCCATCTCGACGATGAAATTGTACCTTTGGCGATATTCATGGAAAGAGGCACCCATCTTTTCCATTTCTGATTTCCACTGCGGTTTGATCGGGCCCACGAACTGCACGATATAATATCCTCTGACTCCGTAGGGATACCCTCCTATATGCAGATCGGATGGTATATCTGGCACTCCATCCCGGGTGTTGAAAGAGTAGGAATTCAGATCTACATAATCTCGATTGTCCATTCTTTCAATTATGAAACCCTGTGTTTCTAAAATCTTCACTCGCTCCGTGTTCGCTTTTATCAAGAAGAAACCACCGTAGTCCTCGGTTATATCGTAACCTTGAGAACTCAATACATCCTTTGAAATTCCACGATTCTTAACAAGGATGTATTCCGTATCCCCAGTATCACTGTTAGACACTACAAATCCTATCGACAACGCCGATATCAGCATGAATACAGATATGAGTATCGTTACAAATATCGGCGAAGTCACTTTTATTTTTTCCATTTTTTTCCTCCTCGTAAGGAAAATATTAGTCGATTATCTTTAACATATGTTTAATAGTATAAAATATTTATGTGTTATCAATATTTGCGCGAATAACTTTATATATGCAGACTTGAAATCATATATCGATGTCCACACTGAAAAATGTGAAGGCGTTTCTAACTATCAGTAGAGCTAAAATCCAGCTTGGAACCCCTCCCCATCCACTTCTAGGTTTGATCCTGGGTGCCTCTGCTTTCACAGACATGATCTCTACACCAGCTTTACTGTATCTTGCGTTGTATCTGTTGTTGATCACATTCGCGTGCAACATCAACTGCCTTTACGATATAGACATCGATAAAAAGTACAAGAAATACATGAGTGATGCAGTTAACACACTCGGGAAAAAAACAGTTAAATCAATGATAACTATAGAAGCGGTTGCTATCATTATTATTACATCATATCTCTTCACTAATGGTTATATCATCACCTCCATTTTGGCTCTATCCGGCATGATCTTCGGATACATCTACTCCGCCGAACCTATCCGGGTGAAGAAACGGGGATTCTTGAG
>JAWOBZ010000059.1:0-31119 GCA_046484045.1 Thermoplasmata archaeon
ATTATTCCGGGCTACCTTCACCCTCGCTCTGCTACGTGATTATCCTGCTGGTGATATTATTCGGCAGAGAACAGTTCTACGGTTATAGACCGTATCTTGTGCTGGTCCCGTCCTTTTTGCTGTCGTCAGCCTTGTATTCAAAAATCCCTTATCCTAAGATCAGGGACAGATTGTGGCTCTCCGTGGGCAGTCTGGTCTTGATCATCACATTTTTAGGTCTATTTTACATTCGGATCGACGTTTCTATAGGTAAATTAATATTGGTAATCTCCTTATCGGTAAATACAATGTACATTCTATTAGGACCTTTGATGGTGGATAAACATGAAGGATGAGATGGAAAACGAAGCGAAGAAGTACTTCAACTGCACCGATGAGGAGAGAGTGGCTTTTGAACTGGGTATTAAACTGGGAGCGCTGTTCCACCAGTTCATCGGAGCACCCGTGAGCAGCAAGAATATAGATGTTCTAGAAAGAGCTATAGAGAAGACCACCGAAAGACAGGCGTTCGTTACAAAGGCGGAAGTCAAGATAATGCCTAAAGACATGAAAAGAAGACCGAACACGAAATTCTACGACTACACGACACTCTCTGGCGAGATGCTTCAAGCAAAAGTACAAATTGAGTATGAGGGGATAAAGGCTGTTGGGAAATTGGAATATATCAAAGACCTCGATTATCCGTTGATGTACATAGAATCTATAGAACATAGATGAAAAATAATCACTGAAATATTATTAGAATCATAACAAAATTATTTTTAGGAGAAGAACGATTAGGGGTAAAGATAAAATGGTAAAAAGTTTAAAGATAGGATTAAGTGGTTCTATTGGCATCGGAAAAACTGAAACTCTAGAGACCATAATCGATATGCTAGAGGAAGAGGGTATTACTGTCGGCGGTATGATAACTGAACCCATATTCGAAGAGAACAGGCAGGTGGGATTCCAGGTGATGGATTGGAAGACGAAAGAAAAGGCGGTTTTCGCACATCTTCATTTGGACACCGATGTTGAAATCAAAGGTTATAATGTAGATTTAGATGCACTGAACGAAGTGGGTGTAAAAGCAATACAGACCGCCATAGAAGAAACGGACGTGATCCTTGTGGACGAAGCCGGAAAGATGGAGGTAGAGAGTGACGAGTTCAACAAGATGGTCAAGTCCGCCATGGATGCCGATAAACCCATGATATTGACATATCACAAGAAATCGAGGAATCCACTGCTTCAGGACGTGAGGAGACGGGACGACGTGAGGATACTGGAGCTCACCGATATCAATAAAGACCTACTGCCTTACAAAGTTGTTGATCTAATAAAACAAGAACTCAAAGGAGAGGCGGCTTGAACCTCGTAAATGTTAGGGAAGGCAATACAGAACTTTTGGTGCCCGAGCACAAAGAAGGACCGGGTCCGAAGAGTGCCCGTGTAGAGGTTTTTTACAATCCCGCTATGGAATTCAACAGAGACGTATCGATATCATTTCTCAATTCCTTAGATAAAGAACCCAAAGTGCTCGATGCTATGGCCGCTACCGGCGCTAGGGGTGTGCGGATAGCCAATGAAGTCGATGCTGAAGAAGTCGTGTTACTGGACGTCTCAGAAAGTGCCGTTGACCTGATCAAAAACAATATTCGCCTTAACGACGTTTCAGCAGAGGTCGTCAACTCGTCCCTGGAAGTACACATTCCAAAGCATCGATACAGGTACGATTACATCGATATAGATCCATTCGGCAGTCCGGTACATCACTATCCAACGGCGGTGAAGTTCGTATCCCGAGGAGGGATCGTAGCAGTTAGCGCAACCGATACGGCCGTACTCTGCGGTACATATCCAAAAAAGTGCATCCGAAGGTATTCATCAAAGCCGAAGAACAACTGGTGCAGACACGAGAACGGTCTTAGGATCCTGATTGCTTACTGTGTCAGAGAAGCCGCCCGTTACCACCGCGCTGCCACCCCCGTCCTCTCTTACTACGACGGCCATCACTTCAGGACGTATCTGAAAGTGGATGAAGGGGCAAAAAAGGCGGATGTATGTTTGGATCAACTAGAAAATTACGAGTTCGAAAAATATTATTGGAAACCTGGTGATAAGGTAGGCCCTCTATGGTCGGGTGAACTTTTCGATAGGAAAACACTCGGCAAGCTCGAACCGGTGGGAAAACTGGATGAAGATACGTTGGATATCTGGAAAAGTGAAAGCGGGATGCCCGTATTCTTTTATGACGGTAACATCCTGGGTAAGTACTTCGAAAGGGCACCTATCCCTATCAAAGATATATTGGAAAATTTGAGGGATGATGGTTATAGAGTATCTAGAACACACTTCTCCCCTACGGGATTCAAAACCAATGCTCCGAAGGACGAGTTAAGAGGGTTATTCTGACATATCGGTCCTGCTTCTATACTGGATCACGGGACATTTTTCCATACATGCTTTACAGCGGATGCAGGCTTCTGAGTTTAATCTTATCCCCTGGTCGAAATAAAGTGCTTCCGTGGGGCATTTGGACACGCAGACACCGCATTCCACACAGTACCTAGCCTTGAGATATACATCGTAGATATCCGATGGGGATGGGTCATCACCCAGCAGGTACGCCAATTCCTTCGTTCTATTATGGCTGAGCATCTCTTCTATCGAAGGCGTACCTTCAACACTATCTTTTCTATCTTCGAACGTTTGCTCTTCTATCGTGTCTTCGATATCTTCAGGTATATCTATCCATCTCCAGAGCCCGAATTCTATCCATATTTCAGCGTGCTCGTTTTTCTCTCTGTAGTCCTCTAGAACCTCTTTGAATTTGTCGAATCCTGGATGATGTTGTTCCAGTCTCTCCAACTCCGATAGGTCCGAAGCGGGGCACACCCAGCATCCGATCCTCTCCATACCCCTTTCGTACCATGGGTTGTATTCAGCGTCTTTGGAGAAAAGGTAGAGCCATACATGCAGTGCGGTCCACTCCTGTATCGGTGAAACACCTATCTGACCTTCGACCCATGGATTATCCCAGGTGTTCCCTTGATTCATCCTGTTCTCGGACTCGTATCTCCTCTGCCCTATGAACGATAAGACACCGTCGGGGTAGTTGTCTTTTATCAGCATCGCCGTTGGACCCAGCTTACACGTTTTACAGCACCACCTGTAATCTCGTGCAGATGGCCCGAAATGTTCTACGCTGTCCCAGTAACCGCCTTCTACCTTTTTTGTAATCAGATTCAATCCGTATTTATCGGATATATGTTCAACATTTTCCACGGTCTCCGGCAGTTCTATCCCAGTGTCGATAAAGACCATATCCGGGTTTACACCGGAGTCGATGACCAAAAGGAGGGTGGCAAGGGAGTCCTTACCGCCGCTGTATGATACGGCCACCGGCAGTTCGTAGCGGTCTGTCTTGTTCTTTATGAATGACTTCGCCCTCTCGATACGTTTGTTCATGATCTTTTCATTCGCCTTCACCGCGTCATCCCAACTTTGCTCCCCCTCTCTTTTTTCGTGGTCCGAGGTCCTCCATCGGTTCTTTATCCCTTTACCGCTGGTGTTGTTGACCAGTTCTTGACCAGAGAAATAGGATGGACCGGAACAAATGACATCGCCGTTCTTATCATGAACGATCACTTCATCCCCTTCTTTTATTTTATGATCTGCGTCCAGTATGCCCGGTGCGAGAGCCGAAGCGCCGTTCGATATGGGTTCTACGGCTCCGTCATCTATAACGCAGTATCCCCTTTCAGGAGGTGGCAGTTCCTTCCACGGCCTCAATATGAATTGATATGGATCTCTCCCTTGGAACTTTCTCTTCAAACTGTATCTTATTATCCCGACGACTTCACCGTCTACGATGACTTCGTCCATCCTGTCCATGGCCGGACACCCGTTCAGCAGTACTACTTTATCCACGTCAACGAGGTTATCCGAGTACCCCTCTCCCCACTGGCCGTCGATGACATCTTTTACCAGCCGGATACCTTGATCAAAGGCCGGTCTTACATCTCCTGGTGGAGTGATCTTCACCTTTCTAGCGGGTTCGCCGCATATACTGCAGTCTCCCATTTCAACTATAGGTAAATTACAGTTATCACACCAGTGTAGATGCACCTTTCCTAGATGGACTGCGGGCATATACCACTCATGCTACGCCTTCAGATAAAATATTTTGGGTCACTCCATGTAGACCGTTTTTTCAGGTATTCCATTCAGCACCTCTTCAGCGGTACATCCCCCCACAAATTTTTCGAAGCCGTTTTTCTCACTCTTATGGATTATGACCTCTTGTACTTCCATATTGTTGGATTCATCGATTATACCCTTGGAGAGCGTTTCACATTTTCTTAGATGGACTTCGGCCGGGATGTCCATGGAATCCACGAGTTCTATTATGTCGGCGGCGTAGGCGTCCACTTTTTCTTTTTTTCCGTTCCTAACGCTCTCTAAGAAGTGTTCTCGCTCGTTTATACCCACGTTGGCTTTCACCACACGAGGCGTCGGCTCTTCTTTGATGAATTTTGTGATGATGATCCGGTCTGGCTCCTCCTTCAAGATGATCTCTTTAATACGCTGGAGACCTTCCGATGAATAATGCTCACGATAGCTGGCTATCAGTAGGGTTTTTTCTTCTTCTCCGTGGGCCTTCATCATGATGGGTGTCCACCATCGATTTTATTCAAGGTTGAATTTTGAATTAATCTATATATAGATTGTGGGTATCGTCCAAATGCATATCATCTCTATAACTTACGGATATTAGAAGAATATTGTAAAAAAGGATGGAGGAAAAAAGAAGGGGTTTTGAGTCCCCTTTCCCACGGGTTTCCTATGGAAAAAAAGGGAAAGGGGTTTACCGTGGTTGTTGGCATGTCTCTACAGTTTCACTTCGCCCTGGGCACCGTCAGCCATCACGAATTTGTACCCGTCGAGGTACTGGAATCCGTTCAGGTTGGTGCTGCTGATCTTTATCTTGTCAGCACCGTCCAGGACTTCGTTGTTGTTTATGTCGATCCACTTTACACCGTTGTCGTCGAATTCACCGCTTGTCGTAGGGAATTGAGCTCCCTGAACTTTGGGGTCCAAGGGGTCGTCGTCCCTGTCGAGTACGGTGTACACCAGGTCTATCGGTTCGAGTCCACCGGAGACGGACACGGATAGTGTCCAGTTGCCCGTTGATACCTTGTCCGCCGTGAACTGTATCGGGTTTAACCTTTCGTTCTCAGGGGGCGGGGGTATCATCATGTAGAGAGTCGCAGCCAACACCACGGTTATCGCCACCATCAGGATGGTAGCGATCACAGGCGAAACCGCCTGCCCGTTATGGAAAAGGTTTCTTTCCATAGGTTGCGTCCTCCTGTAGGTTTTACCCTACAAGATAA
Source organism: Thermoplasmata archaeon (assembly GCA_046484045.1). GTDB lineage: Archaea > Thermoplasmatota > Thermoplasmata > Halarchaeoplasmatales > Halarchaeoplasmataceae > CAZHUM01. The sequence goes on from JAWOBZ010000059.1 coordinate 5,379, forward strand.
TAATATTGAACTCAAATTATATACAATTTACCCGGATTTATCAAAAAAAGAGCTTTTGCTAACGGATAAAAAATGAGAATAGAAAGAGTTTTTCGTACGAGCGTTAAAAAATTAACCGTAAATACGTATCGATAAAACTGTGATTTGTAAGTATACGATTACAACGTCTTAACGTTTACAGCTCTGGGTCCTTTATCACCCTGCTCTATGTCGAATTCGACTTCGTCTCCTTCGTTGAGCGTAGGTGCATCTATGTCGCTCCTGTGAACGAACAGGTCTTCACTTTCGTCTTCTGGTTCGATAAAACCATAGTTTTTCATGTCGTTAAAGAACTTAACTACTCCTTTCATTGGGTATTCACCTCCTTGCGTATGTTCTAGTCCCCCATGTTTTCTTCGCTGTATATTAATGTTATGGTTAAAAATGCGTAAATTTCTCCTTTTTTTCGCATACACACCTTGAAATCATCGTCTATGGAAGCGGGAACGAAGACTAAAATCAACTTTTCAAAATATCTATTTACACTCGTTCTATTATGAAGTAAAAGGAGGAATCCTAGGTGAAAGATCGCCCAACGAAGGAGGAACCGCTGTCGCAATTCTACAGGAAGGAGAAGAGAGTTATCTCTGTCCCGAGGATACCAGTTGTTCCGATCTTAGTTGTTTTCATGCTTCTAACCGTTGTTGTTTTGAGTGGATTTTTGATTTCAAAGGCTGATATTTCATTTGATTTTGCTTCTTACGAGCCAAAACCGAGGAGTCCGGCCGGCTGGACGGATGATGTAAGATTGACATCGGATACGACCGAAGACGTAGATCCCGAGATAGCTGTTAATGGAGATGATGTTCATCTAGTTTGGGAGAAAGAAGTAACAGCAGGTACTGGACACTATGATATCTGTTATCGTAATTCGACGAACGCTGGATTATCTTGGAACACTCCTATATACCTTACCGACCAAACAGAAGGGCTGTACTACCGTAGACCTGATATCGGTGTGAACAGCAGTAACGTTCACATCGTTTGGGATGACAACAACGCTACTGGTAGAGAGATCAAGTATCGCAACTCGACAGACGGAGGGATCACCTGGAGCGATACGAAGATGATCTCGGAGGATGACGGTAACTATTCAGAAGCTCCTAGATGTGTAGTTAACGGTGATAATATTCATGTAGCATGGGTAGATAGCAGATTTGGTTCGCTTCAGTCTGAAGTATATTACAGAAGAAGTATTGACGGAGGGATCACTTGGGATAATGGACTAGGTGATACAACATCGGATAGAAGACTGACCTTCGATTTAAGTGATACGGGTGCACCTGAATTGGCTTTAAATGAGTCTAATATCCATGCAGTATTTTGTGATAATAGAGATGGAGATGCAGATGTTTATTACATAAGATCTACTGATAACGGTGCTACTTGGGACGACGGTCTGGGCACCGTTAACGAGGAGAGAAAATTAACTAGCAATTCTACAGATCACGCACCCGGGGCGATAGCTGTCGAGGGAGATACGATCCATGTGGTATGGGTTGATGAAATATGGCCTGGTCCTGAGTACGAGATATATTATCGTAATTCAACTAATAACGGTGCAAGTTGGGGGGTAGTGCAGAAACTGACAGGTCCATCAGTATATGCAGGTGGTCCTGACTTAGCAGTTAACGGAAGTAACCTTCACATGGTTTGGAAAGATCAAAGAGACGATCCTTCTTGGAACGAGGTATATTATAAGAATTCTACAGATAGTGGTGCTACTTGGGGTGTGGATGTAAGACTTACATCTGACGAAGGTAATCATTCAAACAATCCAAAAATAGAAATTAGTGGAGAGAAGTTACATGTAATTTGGTATGATGTTAGGGATGGTAATAATGAGATCTATTACAAGCGTTCACCGGATTTTATTTCTGTCCCAGAATTCCCATCACTGTTATTGCCAGTCATATTCACGATAGCTACATACGTAGTTATTTCAAGATATAGAAAAAAGGAGAGAAATGTATATGAATAAAAAAAGATATAGGAAGTTGAGTGTGTTCGTAGCCGTACTGCTCTTTCTGAGCTCTATACCCTTCACGGGTATAACATCGGCAGAACAAGATGATGGAGGATTGAAAGACAGTGTGATCCAGCAGTTGATGGATGATCCGATCGTATCCGGTAACATTACAGAGACGTTTTTATCCGTTCGATCCGTAGAGAGTGAAGATACTTTAGTCTATCTTAACGAGGATAATACTCTTTATGTAACTGTAGAAAATACAGGAGGTTCTACCGGTGATGATGAATACGTACAACAGATAACGAACAGTGTAAAAGAACTCGAATCGATAAAGAACGATACAGATAAACGGATAGTACGAAAATTCTTACAGAAATCGATCGATAAACTTGAGAAAGCATCTCAGGATGTATCTGACGGAGAACGAATAAAATCTATCAAACATGTAAAGAAAGCTGTTATTTTCTTAAAGGTTGCTGAAAACAAAGGTGCCGAATTAGGTAATGTAACGAATAATATTACTTACGCTGTAGAGAATAAAGTTGGATCGATCAAAGACGAAGCCGAGAGAAGCTTCGGATCTAACAGCACCGACGTTTGGAAAGCCAAATTATTCTATCTGATGGGAAAAGCCCGATTAGAAGAAGATAGGTATACAGCAGCGTTAGCTCTGTTCAAACAGTCGTTTAAAAACGCTTTGAAGGCATATGAATGTGACGTTCATCTCTCCTTGTCCGATATTATGCCTTCGAGATCCGATATTTACATAGGCGAATCAACTTCCGACGATTTGAAAGCAGAGGAAGAAGCCGTATTGGAGTTCACTTGGCATCCAGTTGAAAGAGGAGTTCATTATCTTGGGTTTAACATGACTGGAGATTACATGGTTTACAATTCACCGGGGGAGATTGAGGGTGAGAATATTGTTATATAAACTCAGTCGAAATGATTATATTAATACACGTATTAACCAAGATATCAAGGTGGAGGAATCGTAGTGAAAAAACGACCATCGAAGGAGGAACTGCTGTCGCAATTCTACAGGACGGAGAAGAGAGTTATCTCTGTCCCGAGGATACCAGTTGTTCCAGTTCTGGTTGTCGTGATGCTTCTTACTGTTGTTGTTCTAAGCGGTTTTTTGATTTCCAAAGCTGATATATCATTTGATTTCGCTTCCTATGAGCCTAAACCGAGAAGTCCTGCGGGATGGACGGATGATGTAAGATTGACTTCGGATTCAAATCCTGATAGATACCCTGACATATCAGCAAAAGGAGATAATGTCCATATTATTTGGGAGAAAAGCATTACTGGAGTTGGTACTGGATACTCAGATATTTATTACAAGAATTCAACAGATGGAGGATTTTCTTGGAGTAATGATATCCGGTTGACGGATGGAATAAATGATGTCTATTGCAGAAAGCCTGATATCGGTCTAAATGAGAGTAATATTCATATTGTTTGGAATAGAGAAAAAGCAGGAGCTCCTGCAGAAACTAAAGAGATATACTACCGCAACTCGACCGACGGGGGGATCTCGTGGGGCGATACGAAGATGATCTCGGAGGATGATGATAACTCTTCAGAAGCTCCTAGATGTGTAGTCAACGGTGATAATATACATGTTGCATGGGTAGATAGCAGATTTGGGTCGCTTCAGTCTGAAGTATATTACAGAAGGAGTGTTGACGGTGGAATCACTTGGGACAATGGACTCGGTGATACAACATCGGATAGAAGGTTAACACACGATTTTAGTAACCCAGGTGCCCCTTGGATTGCCTTAAATGGATCTAACATCCATGTTGTATTTTGTGACGATAGAGATACTGATTTCGATGTCTATTACATAAGATCCACTGATAACGGTGCCACTTGGGATAACGGTCTGGGCACCGTTAACGAGGAGAGAAAATTAACTAGCAATTCTACAGATCACGCACCCGGGGCGATAGCTGTCGAGGGAGATACGATCCATGTGGTATGGGTTGATGAGATATGGCCTGGTCCTGAATATGAAATCTATTATCGTAATTCTACAGATAACGGTGCTAGTTGGGGAGGTGCACAACAATTGGTTGGACCAAGTCCATTAGCGTGGGCACCTGAATTGGAATGTAATGAAAGTAATGTGTGCATGGTCTGGAACGATCAAAGAGATGATGGAAGTCACAGTGAAGTCTATATCATTAATTCAACAAATTCAGGAGGGGATTGGGGGGGTGTAACAAGGCTTACCTCAGTGGATAACGAACACTCTGGTAGTCCTGATATTGGTTTTTCAGATGGTAAGAAATATGTTGTTTGGGTGGATTTACGGTATGGAAATGAAGAAATTTACTTTAAGCGTTCACCTGACTTTCCAGCTGTTCCCGAGTTTCCGTCGTTGTTATTACCGATCATGTTCACGATAGCTACTTACGTAGCTGTCTCACGATATAGAAAAAAGGAGAGATTTAGAGATGAATAAAAGGAGATATAGAAAGACAAGCCTGTTCGTAGCGTTTCTACTGTTCGTCAGCTCTATCGCTGTAGTAGGTGTCGGTGGAGCTACGCCCGGAAACGCTGGAAATGATGAGATCATGGATCAACTGTTGGACGACCCTGAAGTTTCTGGTAATATAACGAAACCGTTCTTGGAAGTTACAAACTTCCGTTCTGACGGTCCAGTAGTATATATGGATGAAGATAATACGCTGTATGTAACAGTGGTGAATACAGGTGGTTCTACTGGCGATAAAGATTACATAGAGGATATAAACTGGACAATGAGCCAGGTCGACATGCTTAAAAACGATACTGATTCAAGAGCTGCAGAGATACTGCTAGGTAAAACCTTCGATAGCCTTAATGACACGTTGATTGACATTTCCGAAGGTGAAAGAGTCAACTCGTTTAAGCACATCCTAAAGGCGATGTCATTCCTTCAAGCCGCCGGTAAGAAAGGTATCGATACGGAGAATCTGTTTGTTTTCCTGGCAGATACTGTTCAATCCAAGGTGAACACGGTCGTCGAAGAGGCTGAAAGAAGCTTCGGCTCTAAAAGCCAGGATGTCACCAAAGGTAAAATATTCTACCTTAAAGGTGTTCAAAAATTGGATGAAGAAAAGTACATACCAGCGGTAGCTATGTTCAAACAATCTTTCAAGAAATCTCTTAAGGCTTATGAGTGTGATGTAGATCTCTCCTTGACCGATGTCGTTCACAACGAGAGTGAGACCGATATCGGTGATTCATCTCTTCAAGATCTCAAAGCTGAGGAGGAAGGTGCTTTGGAATTTGTTTGGCATCCTGTTGAAAGAGGAGTTCATTATATCGGGTTCAATATGACTGGTGATTATATGGTTTACAATTCGCTAGGGGAGGTAGTGTCGAGCTCTCCTTTTGTGTTGACCGCTGCTTTCCCCGTGAGTCCGAGAGCTGATGAAAAATATATTTGGGATACTCCTGAAGAGAGAACAATATCTCCTGATGATCCACATACACCCACTACCTTTCCCACACAACCTGATTGGACATGTGAAATTGAAGTTATGGGGGGTGACGTTATAATTGAAAAAGATGCTACTTTAACTTTCAATGAAGGTGTCACATTCACTATAGAGAATCCAGATTATGATCCCCATGAATGTGCAATCAATATCAATAGCGGTGGTACTTTCACCGTCGATGCATAGGACGATTTGAATCAGGAAAAAACGACGATGATACATCCTAGTGCTAGTTATCCCTGGAACACCTACCCCTTCAACAACCACGGCACCGTCGATTTCTACGGAGCCAATGTGATGTACACCTACGGAGACAGGAGCAACCTGAACAACCCGGGTGGTATCCAGAACCACGCAGGAAGCACCTGTACCATCGACAACTGTAATATCATCGATGGTGACACCCACAGTATAACCGGTTCTTCCGATGCATCTCTCACGGTCAAAGGAACAAACACGATCATAGGCAGTGAAGAAGACCCGGGTCAATCCAATACTCTACAGGGACACGGTGTGTATATCAACGGTATGAACGTGAATCCGACCATAGAGGATGTTACGATCCAATACCAGAAGAAATCCGGTTTATTCGTGGAGGATACGATATTGGATACAAGTACGACCTACCAGTTAGAGGATTACCAATCTAATCAATATGATCAAAGGGTCACCTTCGATTCAGAAACTACCAGTTGGTATAGAACTGGGACCGACGGTGATGAGGTCTTAGTAGCTTATCTGCAGGAGGAATCGAACAGCATCTATTGGAAGAGATCCATAGATAATGGTGCGACGTGGTCGGTACCGTATCATATAGTTACACCGTCTGAAAAGGTCGGAAGGATAGACCTAGCAGTTGACGGTAACAATATGCTGCTTCTATGGGAGAACGAGGGGCTCTATGAAACACATCTGCTGTACAGTGATAAAGGAGGTAGGATTTGGACTGAATACGATGAAACGATCCACGGTACAAATCCGTCTATTTATCTAAAGGGGTCCGATACGTATATGACTTATAGTTATTCGATTCAAGGACCTTGGCAGGAGATCTGGATACTGACCTTTTTGCATTGGACTGAAGGAGGCGGAGTCGTAGAATATGAGAAAGAGCTCGATATAGGTGGTTGGCCTTCCATAGACCTCGAATTGGATAATAATAACATATATCTTACAGCGTTGGTAAATGGTAATATTTTCTTTTGGAAGGGTAGAGATAACGGAGCGGAATGGCCGATAGATAAGTTGGATATAGGCGATTATACTCCGACAACCTTCGATACCGAACTCTCGGGACACAGTTCTACGGTTATGCCCCCTAACGATTGGGTCGATCTTTCAGTAAGAGATCAATACATTTCCGTTGTATGGCCTACGGTCCAAACCGGAGATAGTGATTACGATATTATAGGTGTTAGGAGTGAAGATGCCGGTGTTAACTGGGATCTTACACCTGTAACATATTCATCTTCTGATACGGATTCGATCTGGCCGTCTACCGAGATTGACAGCAATTATCTTCTACATGTAACCTGGGAAGATGGTGATGTGATATTGTATTCAAGAAGAGATATTAGTACGGGAGCATTTGATGTACAAAGAATATCGATGGTTCCGTCTTATGTGGATGTACATCGACCTAAGGTCACACTTTCCAACGGTAACATATACTATAGTTGGGAAGATAACAGAGACGGCAATTCCGAAATATATATCAAAAAAGCACTTCCATTGATGACAAACAATCTAAAGGTAAAGAACAATGGGATCGACGGTATCCGACTGGACAATTCTAATCCCGTGATCTACAACTGTGAGATCAATAACAATCCTATCGGTATATCCATAGAAAATTACGCCAATCCAACAGTAAGAATAAACGATATCCACTCTAACCAATATGGTATAGAAGTAAATAACGCCAAAGGCATAATCGAGAGTAACAATATACACCAGAGTTATGTCGGAGTATATACCGAACAGGCTTCGGAGTTATGTATCAGATCATCAACCGGTTCCCCTCAATATATAAACGATAACGATTACGGTATCTGGTCAGCTGATGATTCCGTGATATACGTTTCTGAAAACGAGATCTATCAAAACCTTCATGCGGGTGTGTTCATGGAGAACTCTGATGGAGAAATAAGAAAGAACGATATCTACTCGTCCAGTGATCCGACTATACAGGAAAGGTACACGAGAGGTGTACTGTGTGATCAAAGTTCACCTTTGATCCAGGATAACGAGATATATGGGTTTAATGGCAGATTATCTGCGCCTTCACTCTCAAAAAATCAGTTTGCAAATACTGCTACACGTTTGAATAATGGTGAAATCCTTATCGCGGGAGGAAAAATATACGATGAAGAGTTAGATTTGACCTCAACAACATCTTACTGTGAAATTTATAATCCAGATTCAGGAACATTGAGGAAAACCGAAAAAATGAATCATCCAAGATCTAATCATGAAGCTGTATTATTAAATGATGGAAGGGTATTAGTGATAGGTGGAGAATTCTCTCTGGGTTCTTGTGAAATCTATGATCCTGGAACGGAGTGTTGGGAAATTACAGATTCTTTATCTCCTGAGATATCTGGAAAGAATCCGCAGACAGTTGTTTTGAATTCTGGGGAAGTCTTTGTCGCAGGTGGTACGAATAATCCTTCTGCAAAATGTGAGATATATGATCCCGCAACAGATACCTGGTCTGCTGAAACAGATATGAATGTACCTCGATATGACCATAAGATCACATCTCTTCATAAATATAATATCGATTGGATTATTTTAACCGGGGGATTTGATGGAACAGGTGATGTATCAAATTCATGTGAGATATATGATACTTATAGAGGAGTATGGCATACATTTAATATACACACTCCTCGAGCGAATCATGCTGTTACAAAATATAACGAAACAGGATTTATTTTATCCGGTGGAGAAGATGATGTATCTGAGATAGGTTTGTGTGAGATGAATTTTTTAACATTTAATGTAATTTCCAATGGTTTTGATCAGTATTTACCTAAGTTACATGTTAATAACATCGATTCTCTAGATATGCCACGAAAAAATCACAATGGAGTTTTATTAAAAGATAATACTGTACTCATAGCCGGTGGAGAAACTCAAGCAGAAGGAGCTTTGTCGGGCTGTGAGTTGCTTACAGATCTGAAGAATCCACGATGGATGTCCATTGATTCGATGAGTATACCTCGAGTGAGTCCTCCTCTTATTAGCCACCCTAGTGGCAATATAATAACAGCAGAAGGAGTTAGAACAGGAGATAATACTAATTCCTGTGAGATATATAATTACCCATCCTCTTCATGGAACTATGATGAAGATATATTGAACTCAGGGGTATCCCTATATAAATCAAGCCCTGTAATCTTAGAAAACACTCGAATTGATACGTCCTCTTTTGGGATACTTAGTAGGCTCGGAGCACCCGATATTTCTAGCAACGAACTAGATAGTAATAAAATAGGAATGTATTTGGTAAATGATGGGGTAGATCCAAGTCAAGAATTTGCAAGTGGATCATTAGAGTTTAATAATAAAGATGTTTATGGGCAAACTTTTTTGGCTAATAGAGAAAAAATAGATAGTGTAGAAATATTTTTGGACAAAAGAGTTACTGATCCTGATATAGTTTCTTCAGTAGAAGTTTGTATTTTTTCAAGTCCTACTTCAACAGAACCTGTAGTTTCTTCATCTAAAATTTTTAATAATATCATAACAGGTTGGAATCGATTTAAATTCGAAGATCCTCTTTTAGTAAGTGCGGGAGAAGAATACTTTTTAACAATTTCCACCGACTCTACTAAAAGTGGTTATAATATTTTTGGTAGAGATATTGATGAACCTGATTATAAAGGAGGTGCGCTATGGCACTCCTACAATGAAAATCCATTTATTCAATATTCAGACTATGATTTATCATTCAGAATAATATACAATAGGGCTAAACTACATGGAAACATTGTTAGTTCATCCAATTCTGATGGAATATTTACTATCGATTCTAATCCTTCCTTGATCTCAGAAAATACATTAGAAAATAATAATGGGTACGGAATACACCTAGTTGGTGGTAAACCATTAAATTGGCAAACGCTAGATACTGATAATAATTTTGATAATAATAAAGACCGGGTAATACAGCAATGGGAATTTGGTTTACTAACTCAAAAAGATGAAGAGCCCTTCGGGTCGAATGAGCTATTGAAAGAATATAGAAGTTATGTATTATTAACTGATGCTAATACGGATGTATCTTTCCAAGGATATACTGGTTACGACTCTGAAGATGGATATCTAGAACCAATTAGGGCAACAGAATATGTTATCGATTCAGCTAATCAAAAGTTAGAATCTAATCCATATATGATCCAGATAGAGAAGGAATACTATCGACCAGATGAAACAATATATTATCCGACAACACACGAAACTATTACTGTTGATAAAAACAAAGAATTATATCATGTTTTTGAAGAAAAAATAGTAGAATCAGAAATATCCCTTTCACAGCCGATTATAAATTGGGTTTCAATACCTGTAGTTTCATCATTATACGCATCAGACATTTATAATGATGACAGATTTGATTGTTATTATTTACAAAAATATGATGCTCTCAATAGTCAATGGATTTCATATGATGGGGAAGATCCAGCAGAAGATTTTAAAATAACTCCCGATATGGGTATCCAGATAGCACTCGATAATGCACCTACTGAACCGGTTACATATTCTGGGCTTCCTGTTGGACACGTATCGATCAAATTGTATGCAAATTATAATTACATAGGGTATCCATCCTATATGAAATCAATATCTATGGATGATTTCATCCAACATGCAGAACATCCTGAATACATTCAGTCAGTAGAAAGATGGGATCATAGTCTACAAAGTTGGGTTGAAGTTAATCCCTCTTATCATATGGTACCTGGAAATGCTTATAGGGTTAAAACTAATATTCCTCCTGGGATGGATTATATGACTATAAATTATTTTGAACCTGGCGGAGATACAGATTTAGATGGATTATCATATGGTGAGGAAATCTATACATATAACACTGATCCAACAGAACCAGATACTGATGGTGATGGTCTATGGGATGGATGGCAAGACACAAACGGAAACGAATGGTATGATGACGGAGAGATAAAAGGTGAGAAATTTTATTTATCAGACCCATCAACTAGCGACACGGATGGGGACAGACTAACAGATACAGATGAATTGTTTATCTATAATTCAAACCCTATGGATGCAGATATCAACGATAATGATGTAAAAGATGGACATTTAGAATATGATAATAGTATAGTATGGATTACAGATAATAACCCAAATAGCATATTCGAAGCTTTGTCTCTCACAAGAGAAAAATTTGATGGAATGAATTGTAAACAATATCCAATACTTGTTTGGGCAAGAAGAGTAAACGAAGACACTGGTATCGAAAGAGATACTACAGAACAAATTATACATTGTATTAATCAACTAAAAACATCTCCTGATGAAATTAGAATATTGGAACAAACAGTGAACACGGTCCCTTCAGAGATATCTACTGAAACTGGTATCCCAGAGCAACGGTATATATCCTCCCAGTATGTGACTTCGTATTGGGAAAATAATCCTGACAAACAGCAAGATATTGTCTTTTGTGATATGGATGGACAAGGTGGTACAGATAATTTGATGCCATATGCTGCAACTTTTGCACATAGGAATTATGCTGTTTATATGAGTTCTTTGACAGATATTCAGGACGTTACAAGGATTCCAGACAACATTTATTACTTTGGAAGCGATCCAACAACTGAATCAATATTATCCTCTATTGCATCTACTACAACTATATCTACTCTTGAAAGTGCTGTTGAATCTTTAACACCACTGGGAAATCAATATATTAATCCTAATACTTTGGCAACAGATAACGCTGTAACTTTAGTACATAGATACGATAATAACTATATGTCTCCATTGAACAATTATTGGAACTGGGAAATAAAAGAATATATGCAAAATTGGAAAATCGCTCCTATTTATGCTTCCCTAAGACAAACGATGATAGGTTATGCTGAACATAATACAAAATGGATAGATGACGACACTGTAGAGAGAAACGTTGTAAATGAGATAGACAATTCAATAGACAATGTTTTAGATAATTCTATTATTCCAAATAATATCGATGAAGAAGATATTAATTATTTGATAATTTATAGCCACTGGGAAGTGACACCCTATAGATATCATCCAGGTTTCGGTTCTAAAAAATATTCTGCTGATTCAACAAAATATGCTGATAGAGGAGTTGACGAAATACCTGATTATTCTCTAGGACGAATTGCAGCTTGGGATAGTGGTACTTTATCCATTCTTTCAACTATGGGGGTATATTCTGATAGCGATCTAATGAAAGAATCTAACAGAGGGGTATTTTCGAGCGATTTCTGGGAGTATTCTCCAGGAAATGAAATCCTTAACGGAATAGAAGAGAATTTTGCATCGATATATGGTCAAGGTAATTACTATGTAAGAGGCGATCCTTCAGGTATAGAACATGGACCAAATGATAATGACCATAATGCCCCACTAGAAGAATTTTTAAAAGAGGCTAGATGCGGTGAGATTATTATCGCTGATGGTCATGGGGATCCTGGAGGTATAGAAGCAACTAATCCAAAATTACGAGCTGATGATATATTTGATAATGGTTACTATAATCAATCACTAATTCTTTTTGATGGCTGTAGAACTGGAGGATATCATGATTATTACTATATAAATTATGCAAGAACACTTTTTCAATCATCTATTGAAAAAGGTTGTGTAAATGTGATTGGGACGGTTGATGACTCGTACAAGCCAATAAAAAATTTTGAGGATATGAGTTATTGTTTATCATATCATATTCGAGATAATGATGTTGGAACTGCACTCACCAAATCAATATCTTTTGGGAATAAAGAACAATTCTATATGATCGGTGATCCAATGGTTGATTACGATGCTGGAAAAACAGGTGATAATGCAGACCTATTAATCACCCCCTCATCGATCACAATGCCTATATCGTTTATATCAACACGGACGATTAGAGCGGAGATACGAAATATCGGAGGTACTGATGTAAGCGGTGCAGCTGTGAATATTTATAATGGCAATCCAACCGAAGGAGGTGTATTAATAGGTTCAGATACTGTATCTGTAAACTCGTATGATTCAACAGTTATTGAAGTAGATTGGGACACATACAATGAAGGAGAATATTATGATATTTATGTAGAAGTCCAACAAATGCCTGGGGAGACCTTTCATGGAAACAACATAGCTAATGCAAAGGTAGTAACATTTGAATACAACAGAGATGATATTAACGATAATGTATTTTCAATTGAACTTAGTCCCACAATGCCATATTCTGTTGAGTATTTGATTGAACAGATGCAGGGTAATTGTATACAGGTAGAAGTTGATTATGGTGCTGGAGAGGGTTGGGAAATAATTAGTGGAGATGACCCTATTTGGGTTACAAGTAGTTATTGGGAAACTGATTACTATAAGTATAGAATTACATTGGATTCATCTATGACTGAACAATACCTATATTTCTCCATTATTGGATCATCGTTACCTGAAGAATGATTCATCATTTTAAAAAAATAAGGTAAATAATATGAAAGATCGCCCAACGAAGAGGAACCGCTGTCGCAGTTTTTTCAGCAATAAAAGAGGATTTATTGGCACCTAGCAAAATAATCATTTATGATAATGCATTGTCACAGATTAGGGTTTTTATGATAATGTATTATCACCAAATATATTTATTATTATAAGAAGGAATGCGATTATGTCATGTTAAAAGATGGTGAGTTTCATGGTTTTGAATCCCATTATGGTAAGTTGAAGAAAAAGAAGTATCCCTTCAAAACAACATATCTTACTAAAGATCTCATGGACGAGGAATCGATACCCGCTTCACTGTTTCTATATGGGCTTGAAAAGAGTAACTATTGCATATGATAGACCAGCATCTTAACTCTAATATAGTTATTTTATTGATGAGAAATAAATAATCTTCCTATAATATGGAATCACTTACTAAAGTTGGAGGAATCCTAGGTGAAAGATCGTACACGAACGTCGTTCGCTTTCCCCTCTATCTCTCCCAAAAAATCATCGTAGACTTGGACCAACTTCTTTGAACTTCTCTAGGTGATATTCGATGTCCTCATCATCGTGTTGAACGGAGATCAGCCATTCCTCGTCGGCTCCGTAGGACATGGGGACGATCCCTTCGTTGACCATGGAGAGCCAGTACTTGTGTGCCGTGTCTTCATCAACGGTAGTCCAATCTCTGAAATCACGGACTTCTTGACCGGTGAACAGTATCCCGCCGACTGCGTTGATGCCTTGAACCACCGCATCGATCTCGTTATCTTCGACGATATCTCGGTAGCCGTCCATGAGTTCCTCTCCCAGTTCACTCAATCTGTCGTAAGCCGAGTCGGTCAGTATATCCGTTAGAGTGATCTTACAAGCTCTTACGGAAAGCGGGTTGGCCGAGTAGGTACCGAAAAGCCCCTCGTCAGCGATCTCTTCCATAACCTCTCTTCTACCGGCACAAGCACCTATGGGCAGTCCACCGCCTATGGCCTTCGCCAGTGCGATAAGATCCGGCTCGATGTCGTAGTACTCTGATGCTCCTCCGGGTGCTATCTTGACGCCTGTCTTCACTTCGTCGAAGATGAGCAGAACATCGTGCTCTTCAGTCAATTTCCTAAGCTCTTTCAGGTATCCGTCATCCGGTGGTATCACGCCCTTGTTCATCATCACCGGCTCTACGATCACGGCAGCTGTCTCCTCACCGTGCTCATCCAGCAGATCTTCCATCACCTGGATATCGTTGAAGGGAGCGATCAAAGTGTCCTTCAAGGTCTCGGCCGTGATGCCCCCTCCGTGGGGAACACCCACCGGTCTTTCACGCGGTCCTATTTGGTCCACTGGAGGCATCTTGCTTATGTGCAGCGGATCGTAGACACCGTCGTAGGCCCCCTCGATCTTGATTATCTTCTCCCTACCGGTGTACCTCCTAGCCATCCTCACCGAGTAGAGAGTGGACTCGCTGCCTGAATTCGTGAACCTGACCATGTCCACCGGGAACCTCCTGACGATCTCTTCGGCGGCTTCCCGCGTCTCTTCATGGGGCATACCGTACATGGTTCCCCTCTCCAACTGTTCACTCAATCCCTCTACCAATTTTGGATGGGAATGCCCCACCATGAGCACACCCCAGCAGAGGTTGAAATCCAAGAACTCATTACCGTCCACGTCCCACATCTTCGCCCCCTCGGCTTTCTCGACGAAGAACGGATACGGTGAATAGGGCGGTGACGACCCTCCTATGCCTTCCGGTAAAATTTCACAAGCCTTTCGATATAGTTCTTCAGAATTATTGGTCTTTGACCTGTACTCTTCCGCGATTTCATCACCGCTGTTCTTCATACTAATCGATACGGATATCCCAAACGATTTGAAAAATCTTTTGCTTTATTTCACATTCGGCACCACGATACCGCCTTCGACAAGGAACGTGATCTTACCGCCGGTCCTCTCCAACGCATCGTCAACAGCTTCCTGAAGGTCGTGCTTGGGCTGCATGAATATCTTCTCAAGCAGTTCATCTTCCAGACTCGTGTAAGACCATATATCCGCTCTTTCACAGATCCCGATGATCTTGGCGGCTTTGTGATAGCCCAACTTGTACCCTCCTCTTATGGCCTCCAGTATCTCTTCCGGCGTATCCATGGTAGCCATAAGGTTGTAAAAATTCTCGGGTCCGATCCCTTCACCGCACTCGGAGACCAGGATCAGTATCCCGCCGTCTTTCAGAGCCAACTTTCCGTTCTCCAAGGATTTCTGGCTCTGGTACAGGTCGATATCTATCGGTTTGGAGACCGTCATGACCACGTCGGACCTCTCCTCTATCGGTACGGAAAAAACCTCGAGAGCATACTTCGTTTCATTCAAAAAAGACTGGAATATACTCCCACTGCTGGCATGGTAGATATCCCCGTCCTTATCCAAGGTCATGTTGACGGCGTAAACGTCCCTATCGAACTTCTTTATGGCTTCTATCATGTCTTCGTGCACCGGGTTCCCCCGAAGTTCCAGACCCTTGGCGCCCTCGTTCAGTGCATGAAAATGGTTCTGGGTGATGGTCTCATAGGATGCTACACCGGGCAGAAGCGATTTTCTACCTCCGGTGAATCCAGCAAAGTAGTGCGGTTCGACGGTGTTGATAGCCACCACGTTCTCGGCCTCACAGACCACCTTGTTGAATTTGACCGGAGTCCCCCTGCTGGTCTTACCGAAATCGACCATCTCGTCGTTCTTCGAATCGTGACAGTGAACCTTGTCCTTGTAATCATCCCACAGAGAACCGAATATCCACTCGTATTCTTCCTCGGTGGGTTCCCGATGGGAGCCGGTAGCTACGATGAAACTGACATGGTGATCCGCTATCACATCTTTGATGTGTTCCAATACCCTCCTGGTTGGTGTGGGTCTTGCCGCGTCGTTGACGATAATAATCGTACCGTCTTTGACAAACTCAAAGAAAGGAGCCGTGTCTATAGGTTTTTCCAGTGCCCGATCCAAAACTTCTTTCTCATCGCTCTTCGGCACTTCGTTGGGATACAGCACCCCGTTCACCCTTTCCTCATCCACATCCAGCGTTATCTTATCTCCCGCGTAGGGTATATCGATCTTCATGGTCAACACATCCGATAAAGAATTTTATTATTTTCCCTTTTTCGCCCAGCAGTACATGAACTCTGAGTCGAACAGCTTTTTTGGATATTTTACGGAATCGTATATGACGACTCTGTTGAACCTTTCTTTTAGCTCATCCAGAGTGTAGTAGGAAAAATACCTGGGATGTCCCTGGGCGTAGTCGTGTTCTTCGAATCCCTCCTTCTCACCGATCTTGAAGCTGAAAGCGAAAACCCCCTCGTCGGCCAATATCCTAAATACTTCTTTCTCCAGCGTATTCAAAGAGTTCTTTGGTAGGTTGATGATCGAAGCACTGGCCCAAGCGCAGTCAAAAGTCCCGTCGGGGAAAACCGTCTCTCTCATATCCATCTGAAGGAACGTACAATCGGGATATTTTTTTCTTGCCACACGTACCATATTCTTGGATAAATCTATGCCGACAACGTCCGTCCCCTTGGATTTAAGATACGCCGTGTCCCTCCCATCACCACAGCCCATGTCGATGATATGTGGATCATGGGGTAATGACCTCAGCGTTCTATCTATCATCTTTTCCTGGAAATCCCTGTCGCTCAACTCCATAGTGTTCTTTGAATAGGATTCCGCGATGATATCGTAGCTTTCTACAGTTCTTAGAACCGGGTCCATCTAATCACATCTGATCAGTATCCTAGATAGGATTTGATGTTATCTATCTCTTCGGGACGGAGTCTCCTCGGAAAGTTCCTATGTTCGTCTCCCGGTCTCGTGGTGTAATACGGTCTGTTGCAGCCCGGGCATCCACGGGTTTGGAACACCTCTCCGTCCTCTATCAGACTCCGGACTCTTTCGTCCTTGTTTTCGACCATATAGACAGCTTCATAGGGAGGGTAACCGTTCTGGATCAGGTACGTCACGAGCTGTGATTTTCTGTAGTACTCGATCTCAGGCGCTCTTTCCTCGCTCTGATATGAAAAGAGTGAGATGTTGGCACCGGCTTTAGCTGCCCTATAAGAACTCCAAGCGATCCTATCCAGGTCTTCCCCCATCCCGACGATGAAATGCGCTATTACGTTGTTCTCACCGACCTTGTCCAAAGCCATCCCCAGGTAATCCCAGAATATCAAGGGAGGATAGTTCACTTTGGTTTTCTCCCTTAATTCATCGGTGGCGGCGTCGATGCCCACACCCAAGTGAGTCACCGGTCCGATGATCTCGTCCAGCGTTTCCTCGCTGAGAGGGGGTGCAGAAACGGATATCGGTTTACCACATGTCTTCAGAACATCCACGGCTTCGATTATCATCTGCTCGTATCCCTCTATATCAGGAGACTGGATACAGACCCTCTGGAGGTCGGATTCCTTGAGTTCGTTCAGGAACTCTCCGACGTCGTATTCGGGCCATGAAACCCGAGAAAGCCATTTGGGATCTCCCCTGGCCTGCGGACAGAATGTGCAACCTCCACGGCATACACCGCCCGGTATCATCAGATATGCCGTGCTTACGTCTTCTTTCGACCTTCCTTTCTTCAATCCCAGATAATTCGCCGTGCCTGAAGATACTCTCAATTTCATCATAACTCATCCCAATCTCTGTTGTAATTCCATGAATATGATCGGTAGCGCTCTTTGTAAAACTCCACCAACTCTTCTTCTTTTTCCGTCAACCCACTTTCTATATTCTTCACATCGAAATATCTTTGATATTCACCCTTCATATCTTCGATGAGTTCATCCACCTCCGGTCTGTATCCGAGTTCGTCCTCCATGGTCGTTACAAGATCCAAGAAATTTTTGGCACCCTTGGCCCGCAGCTTTTTCTCGTCGAGGATCAATATTTCTGAAAGAGTTTTCAGATCGGTAGCGTACATCAGCGTACCGTGCTGAAGCATCCCTTTCCTACCCCTTCTTTGTGCACTACCAGAGATCTTTCTTCCGCCGACCAGTATGTCGTTGTAGGGTTTGAAAACGGCATCCAGCTCGTAGTCGATCAGGGTGTCTATTATCGGGGTGAGAAGATGGTGGAAACTGTCCTCGATAGAACCGCTCGGTCTGTCTGTTACTATAGAATAGGTTATCTCACCATAGTAATCGTGATAAACCGTACCTCCTCCAGTGATCCTCCTGACGAATGGGATGCCCTTCTCATCGCATCTATCCACGTCGATAACGTCTGGGATATCTTGAGCGTAACCAACCGTTATAGCAGATGGTTTGAACCTGAAAAAACGCAGTGTAGGCGGTGATCCGCCTTCATCAAAAGAACGCAGTAAAGCCTCGTCTGTAGCCATCTGTGTAGGGCCGTCAGCTTCGATCACCGGTATGTATCTTAACTCTTCCATAACCACAAAATAACTACAATGGCGATGAGATATATTATTTTCTATTTAATAGTTCCTATCGCCCTGAGATATCACTCTAGCGATCTCGAATGTACCATGGTTCTGGAACAGGGTGTAGAAGTCTTTTGAGTGATTTACGTGTCTCATCTTGACACATTTGATCCTCAACTGGGATTCGGTCTCGCTTATATCGAAGTTTCTGAGCAGTATGATCCCATCGGCTAAAAAGTCCTCACAGTACTCGCTGTAACCTCGATGGAGTTCGTAGACTTCCGAGATCAAGAAGACGGTTATACCGAGCTGTCTGAGATACCCCATGAACCTGAAGATCTGTTTTCGAGGGTTTTCAAATTCCACCAAGGAGTACAATGCTGAAAGTGAATCCAGGACCATAATATCAAAACCTTCTTTAACCCTTTTTTGAACGTACTCCTTTATCATCTTGAACCATTCTTCGGCGTCGTCTATGATCCTGTGTTCTATCCTCAGTTCTCCGATATCGGCGATCAAAAGCTCGTTCTGGGCCCATTTTTTGAGATTCAATTTTTCCGCAGTGCGCAGGAGGCTCTCCTTCGGTTCTTCAAAAGATATATAGAAACCTTTGTGATCGGATTCGTTGACGTTATTAGTCAGCATGTTGAGCGATAAGCTGGACTTGTACGTACCCGCACTTCCACAGATCAAAACGATATGCCCCTCGGGAATACCCCCCTTTAGAACGTCGTCGAATTTTTCGATGTAAGTCTTTATCCTGCCGTTCTCTTCCATATGTATAATAGAAGGGCGTGAGAAATAATAAAGTTTGCGGGTTAAAAAATCAACGAAATTTATAATAATCACAGATGTTTCTCTTACCTAGGCATTGAACCGCTTTTTAGTCTTTGACTAAGTGGAGACTCCTTATGAGCGAAAAATCCTTGAACAGTATCGAAGAACTTCTAGACGAAAACGTTGGAACCATGGGCCAGTTCGTTCTGAAAGAGCAGATGAAAGCTGCCTGCGTTGACAATGTGGATCCGACAAAAGAATCACTGTTCCAGTTGATAGAGCTCATCAAGGAGAAGTGTTTGCTCAAACTGCTGTCTCCGGAGAAAGCCATGAACGTAGTAAACCAGATGAAACAAGCGGTGATTGATGACCTACAAGAGGAATGATTAATCGGTTTATCGATGTGAAATATATGCTCGGCATACAGCCCTATGAAAGTGCTCCAGAGGAGCTGGACTTGATTTTGGAAGAACTGCCTTTCAAACACGTTATCTACGACCCGAAAGGAGACCTAAAGCAGGCCTACCACAGCGAGAGGGACCAATACAATTCCCTGGGATACGTCAGGGACTGCGATTGGATCGCCAGACACGAGAGCAAGATAGTACTTGGTGTGACCGGTGTTGATCTATATTCAGGGAGCCTCAACTTCGTCTTCGGCACAGCTCAGATAGGTGGAAGAGCCGGTGTGATATCCTTGTACAGATTGGGTGAAGATGAAAAACTGAAGGAAAGGGCATTCAAAGAAGCGGTTCATGAGATAGGCCATATACTCGGACTGGAGCACTGCGATGACCCCAACTGCGTGATGCACTTCTCGAACAGTTTAGCGGACACTGACAGGAAAACGGGTTGGTTCTGCGATGAATGTGAGGAAGAATTCGAAAAATTGAGTGCTGAACGGGGCGTAGAATTAGACGATTGACTAATATTGCATTCGACAATTATATATACACCTCTTCTTTACACCGAAAGTGATGTTAACGGATTTTGATGAAAAAATAGCCGGCGAGATAATCATGTCCGACTCACCGGGTGCGAGCATAAGAAAGTGGAGGAAGATATTCAAAGTGACCCAAACCGAGCTGGCCGAGCAGATGGGAGTGGCGAACTCGGTGATCAGCGATTATGAAAAGGGCAGAAGGAGCCCGGGTGCCAAGTTCGTTAGAGAGATAGTTGATTCCTTGATAACCGTCGATAGACTCCGCGGGGGGGAGGTCGCTAAGAGGTTCATTCCCCCCGGGCAGGAAGGTATCATCAGCATGGGTGAGTTCTCTTCTTCTGTGGATGTAGAGAAGATAAGCGAACTGCTGGATGGGGAATTGAAATTCAAAGGGGACAGGGAAAGAGATGTCTTCGGCTATACGATAATCGACAGTCTGAAAGCTATAACGTCCATGAAGTCCTTCGATTACTTACAGATATACGGCTGGAGCACGGAGAGGCTCCTTCTCTTCACGGGAGTAGAACACGGCCGTTCGCCCATGGTCGCGATAAGATCGAGCCCTCTGACACCAGCCGCGGTGGGATATATCCAACCCAAGGACGTGGACGAACTGACTTTAAAACTGGCTGAGATCGAGAATGTGCCGTTGTTGGTCACGGATCAAGACGTCAAGATGATCAAAGAAAAGCTGGAAAATTGTGATTGGTGAAAAGATGAAACCGGATAAAAAAGTAGGTATTAGAGGCTATGCAGGGTACGTGCCCAGATACAGGATCGCCCCCAAAGAGATCGGAGAAGTCTGGGGGAAGGACGGAGAAACGATGGGAAAAGGACTTCGAATAGAGAGTAAATCGGTTCCTTCACCAGATGAGGACGTAGCTACTATCTCAACCCAGGCGGCTCGATGGGCGATGAAGAGAGCGGGATTGACAGGTGACGATATAGGTGCTATCTACGTTGGCTCGGAGTCACACCCGTATGCGGTCAAGCCGACGGCCACGATAGTCGGTGCGTCCATAGGAGCGACTCCGCTGATGACCGCTGCGGACTACGAGTTCGCGTGTAAAGCGGGTACCGCGGGTTTCCAAACCTGCATGGGCCTAGTCGCCTCGGGCATGATAGAGAACGGGATGGCCGTTGGATCTGACACGTCCCAGGGTGCCCCCGGGGATGCACTGGAGTACTCGGCAGCCGCCGGCGGAGCGGCTTTCATATTCGGCACGAAGGATCTCCTGGCAGAGATAAAATATACGACCTCTTACACCACGGATACGCCTGATTTCTGGAGGCGGGAGAATCAAAAGTACCCGTCCCACGGTGGCAGGTTCACCGGTCAGCCGGCTTACTTTAAACACGTGATGGGCTGTACGAACAACATGATGAAGGAACTTGGAGTAGAACCCGACGATTTCGATTACGCGGTCTTCCACCAACCAAACGGCAAATTTCCGGGAAAAGTGGCAAAGAAATTGGGATTTACCAGCGAGCAGATCGCACCTGGACTCTTGGTCACCCGCATAGGGAACACCTATTCCGGTGCAGTACCACTGGGTCTTGCCGCCACGTTAGATCAAGCTGAACCTGGAGATAGGATCTTGGTGACTTCCTACGGTTCCGGTGCCGGTTCAGACAACTTCGATATCCACGTAACGGACAATATAGAAAAAGCTAGGGAATCCGACGTGCCGACTATCGAGGACGTGATATCGGATACGGAGTTCATATCGTATTCAGTTTACGCTAAATTCAGAGAGAAGATAGACAAAGGAGCGTGGTAAAGTGAGAGACGTAGCGATCATAGGCATAGGAGAAACGAAGATCGGCGAACTGTGGGACAGCTCGCTGAGAGAACTGGGCATCCAAGCGGGTCTGATGGCCATCAAAGATGCCGGTGTGGCCGGTGAAGAGATCGAGAAGATGTACATCGGAAACATGTCCGCAGGGAAACTGATCAACCAGGAACATGTCGCTCCCATGATAGCGGATTATGCCGGTCTGGATGACGTGCCGTCGGTGCGGATCGAATCAGCCGGTGCCTCCGGAGGTATGGCCCTGGCCGAGGGTTACGTCTCCGTAGCGTCGGGTATGAACGACATAGTCGTCGTAGGCGGAGCCGAGAAGATGACGGACGTGGGTGACGAAGAAGCGAAAAATATACTGTCATCCACGGCCGACTGGGAGTGGGAATCGGTCTTCGGAGCCACCTTCGATTCACTGTTCGCCATGATGGCCAGGTATCACATGGAGAAGTACGGAACTACAAGGGAGCAGATGGCCGACGTTGCGGTGAAGAACCACTTGAACGCATCGAAGAATCCCAATGCACAGTATCCCAGACCGATAAAAAGAGAGTTCGTTCTGGGTGCACCGATCGTATCCGACCCCCTGGGTATGTTCGACTGCGCTCCTTTATCGGACGGTGCGGCAGCGGTTGTTCTCTGTCCCGTCGAGTTGGTGGAGAGCTACAGGGGTGAACCCGTTAAGATACTGGGAGTGGGGACCGGCGCGGATCATATGGCAGTGCACGACAGGGATGAGATCGGGACGATGAAAGCGACGAAGACGGCATCTCAGAAAGCATATCGGATGGCGGGTATCGGTCCCGACGACATTGACTTCGCAGAAGTGCATGACAACTACTCCATCAGCGAGATAATAGCGGTGGAAGACCTCGGTTTCTTCGATAAGGGAGACGGGGGACCTGCTACGGAGAGGGGAGACACCGCGTTGAACTCAAAAGTATCTGTCAACACCTCCGGCGGTCTGAAGGCCAAGGGACAGCCCGTAGGTGCCGTCGGTATCAATCAAGCCGTCGAAGCGGTGATCCAGTTGAGAGAAGAGGCCGGAGAAAGACAGGTTGAAGACGTCGAATACGGTATGATACATAACTTCGGAGGAACAGGTGCCAGTGCCGTTGTTCACATATTCGGGAGGTGCGAATGATGGCTATCCCTAGATTCTGGAGAGAGATCAGGCAGAGGTACCGGGGCATCGGCGTTAAATGTGGAAACTGCGGTAGAGTGTACTTCCCGCCGCGTGAGGTCTGTCCGGACTGCAGGAGAGAGAGCATCGGCAAGATGGAGGAGCAAGAGTTGAGCGGTAGGGGAAAGGTGATAACTTATACCCAAGTGCACGAGCCCATGAAAGACTTCAGGATGCAGGTTCCATACATCATGGCTATAGTGGAGATGGAAGAGGACGTTAGAGTCACCGGACCTCTGGTCGACGTGGATTACGAAGACGTCGACGTGGGGATGGAAGTGGATGCGACCCTCAGAAAATTGGGCGAGGAGAGCCCCTCTGGGATCATCTACTACGGATACAAGTTCGTTCCTGCGAAGGAATAAAACTCTTCTATCTTTTCTTTTTTCTAATATGGGTTTACCACATCCTAAATTTTATCTTTTCTTACCGAATCAACATCACATATCCCACTTTCAAGCATCCGATGACTGAAATCGTTTTAGAACACGTTGACGAACACTACACAGTAGACAAGGGTCAGGACTTCGCCAGGTATTACAGTGAAAATGGAGGATTTTCCCTGAAGTGGAGGGATACAAAATATTTCTCCACACTTGGAATATGAGATTCCAAGAAGCGAATGAATACAACGTATTCATGTAGTCATGAGATAGAGTTTTTAGATCTGCTCGACCCTCCCGGGAGCTAATTGATTCATGCTTGACTTATTCCAAGAATGATGGGAGGTTTTTTCCATCCGTGCTAGTGAGTTCCACACCATGGCATGATACTGGTTCGGGGCAGTATTGGATCGTTCTGAGGAAGGGAGCTGATACGCATTGGGTTGAGTTGAAATCGTAGAGAAGTTACTCTATCTTCAAATCAGAAAGCATATATATTATAAAATGTAATTTCATTAATGTGATTTGAGTGTTCGGAGGAACAAAAGCATATGTATTAATTACTATTTTATTGATAGTCAGTTCTTCTACTGCAGCGTATATATTTAACCAGAATTTTGAACTTGGTCTGGGCAAAACAGATATAGAGAACAAAGATGCAGAGAACAAAGATGCTCCAAAGTGGCATTACACTGTTCCGGTTGAAGTTCGCAGCGGACTTTATGAACGTGAAGATCGTATTATATCTATTACATTGAACATCACCAAAGAGATAGGGGGTTATGGCGAGTTCGACCCTAACTCTGTTAGTGTCAAAGAGACCAACGAAACATGGTCCCCTCGGTGGGAATCGGTTATGCAACAGAGATGGTTAGATGAACATAATCTTGAAGTAAGCTGGTTGATGAACGGTACTACACCAGCAAATACCACTCGGTACTATAACATCCTCTTCGATATTATGGAAAACGGGCCTAAAGAGGAAGTAAAAGGCACCGATATTATGGGTATGAACAGCGGTAACGGTGCGGGAGTCAACGTAGAGGTGAACGAAGATGGTCATCTATGGATAAGTGGTGTTGATTATGAAGTTAAAATAGATGTAAATCGTGGTGGCTCTCGTGTGGTCAAGTACCACAACTCGACTCGTAAAGGCTACGTTTACGATACTGGCTGGATGTCATGGCACTCGGACGACTTCAACTGGAGAACAAAGGGAGCAGATGTCGAGTTAATGGCTGATGGCCCACTCTATGCTGAGGTAGAGATAA
Source organism: Thermoplasmata archaeon (assembly GCA_046484045.1). GTDB lineage: Archaea > Thermoplasmatota > Thermoplasmata > Halarchaeoplasmatales > Halarchaeoplasmataceae > CAZHUM01. The sequence goes on from JAWOBZ010000059.1 coordinate 30,369, forward strand.
CCTCTGCGGATGGCAATCATGGATATACATGGACATTCTATCCTAAATCTATGCACGTAGAATTAGATAATAACACAGGAAATTTATCATTTGATACTTTTGCTGATAATTTTATCAATACCCAGGGTACACTGGTCTGGAGCGATGGAAACACCGAGGAATTGCGGATGACGAATCGACCGACAAGAAGTGGTCTTCCACAAGGAGAAGATAAGGAAAACGGACCACCAGATGATGTTACACCTGGACCTCCTTCGGACAAGACAGACGGTCATGATGACCCGCCTACGAACGATACAGATGCATCACAAGGACCACCATCGAATGATATGGACGATTGGCTACCACCTGGAAGAAGATATACAACACATCAGAATATCACCAATTATTTCTATATCATCGGTCCCGAAGATAGAGAAAGAAACGCGAGTGGGGGTTTCTGGGCTGTTACTGAGAACGCTCTTCAACAGACTGTATATTGTGCGGGTGAGAAAGGTCTCCGTTGGGAAATGAACGGAACTTTTGCCTGGTTTGGCTTTTCAGAGTATGAAAATACAGCCAATATGACGATGAGGTATCAGTATCCACCGAGTGTTATACGGCATCGTACCATTGTACAGATGGTTGACCCGACTATCACGGATGATGTATCGTTTGTAGATCAGTTGCTCTACGTCGAGGGGGATATGAATATTAAACAGGGTGGAAGGTTGGATATGAACGATATGGAAGTACATATCGAAGGTAGTAT
>JAWOBZ010000081.1:0-30468 GCA_046484045.1 Thermoplasmata archaeon
GTTACCGTCGAATTCAAAAAATCAGGTAAAAAAAGGTACATATTTTCCAATTTTAACCCGATTTCTCAAGTAATTTTGGGTAAAAAACATGCCGTAACCTAATAAATCGGGGTCAAGAGACCCCGAAAAATGACTCCTGTCAAATCCATTTTCTTGATAAATTAGCGGAGCTAAGTGTCAAACTTGGGTTATTATCTCTCTGATTCCTTTGGAATGTCCGTAGTAATATTTCAAAGCCTCTAACACTTGATCCGGTGTCAGATCCAACTCGGAGGATATCTTCTCTATGCTCCAATTCAATTCAGTATAGTACTGCGCAACGTCTGCGACCTGAACTCTTGTTCCTTCGATCCTTGGATAACACAGGAATCATAATTCCTGTTTTCGAGGGAATTGTATATAATTCCCGTAGATATTTCTGGAATTATATTCCAGATATCACGGAAAGATTTCACTTTCCTGTTAGATTCCACCGACCACTCCTTCCGTTTTCACTATCTTCACGGACATCTTACCACATATCTAATTATTTTGTAAAGTATTTAAATTTAATCTTCAATCACGGTAGGTATCTCCACTTCTACGGTAGAGATGTCTTCAACAGTATATTTTTCTTTGATATCGAGTATCTCCAAAGCCACAACATCCCCTTTCTCGTCGTAGTCCAATATCACCCCAGGTGCAACCTCTTCACTTTCAACTATATCCGTATCACATATGATGAAATATAATGAATCACTTTCTAGATCTACTGTAAGCTTCATTCTCCTTTACGCTCCTTCCTAACTGCTTCGATGATCTCTTCTTTCGTTATTCCTTTCTCTTCAGCACTTTTCTCTCCCTTTTCAAAGACTTCGTCCCATTCCGGAAGTTCTAATTTTTTCAAGATGACTTCGTCACCGTTGGTAATTACTGCGATATAATCGCCTTCATGGATCGACAGGGTTTCTCTTATCTCTTTAGGAACGGTAATCTGGAACTTCCTAGTCACTTTAGTAATCGAGGGTGCAGACATTTTATCACAGTAGTAAAGTAGTATAATACCTATAAAATAAAGATTGTGTAAAGTTTTCCTGCCCAGACCATCACACGTCCCATTATTGGGACAGTTGTCCTATATTTGGGACAAGTTTTATATACATACCGCCCGATTTACCGATTATGGGTTCGGATGTCATCAATGATAAGTCTCTGACGATCATAAAATATCTATTTCGTAATTTTGACTCCTCACCTCATTTGAGAGGTATCGCCAGGAATACTGGTGTGAGTAAAAGCACCACAAGCAGGATCCTATCCAAATTGTATGAGAACGATGTAGTGACTAAACATGAGCAGGGGAACCAAACTTTTTTTGCATTAAATCTAGATAATTTGATCGTGATCAATCACTGCGCTTTAGCACTCGCATTGGAATTTGACGGTATCAAACAAACCAATCCTTCATTACACAAACAGTTGAAATCCTTCGTAGACTCATGTGAGAAGATCAACGATATCCAATCCATAGTTCTCTTCGGAAGTGCAGCAAGAGGTGAGCACGGAAAAAAGAGTGATCTAGACTTGCTCGTATTGGTGGATGATCTAAAATCCTCAAAGAAAATCGAGCAGATCAGCTCAGCCATAAACGCATCTTATTCCCATAACATATCACCTACGGCTATCACACCGGATTCTTTCCTGACTGAGCTAAGGAACGGAAACTTACTATATGAAACCATACTCAAAGAAGGAATTCCCATATATGGTTCTGAAAACTACCTTAGGACCGCATTCAGATATTAATGTAAACAGGAAGATTTTCGTTATTCAGAAGTTAAGGGCTGTGGAAAAACGAATGGTGGAAGATGCCTGGACGATGAAAGATAGGCGGGAAAGAACGGCTTATGGGATAGCTTTGTCCACAGAGCGTTTTCAAGCAGAGGAGAGCCTTGAAGAAGGGAGATGGTTTCTGGAGAATGTAATAAACCTCATCGACCAAATAAGAAAAGTACCTCCAAACGAAAGGGTAGAAAAATATAATGTTTAGGTCTAATCGACGTTTGTAGTATCCTTTCGACCCCTTTCCAACAATCCCTCATCCGATAGAATGGATTTCATAGTTTCAAAGTCCAATCCAGCTATTTCAGCTGCTCTGGAAATAGTTATCTTACCTTTCTTGTACAGCTCGATGGCCGAGACCATGCGGATCTCGCTTTTCTGTGCAAAAAATAATCTTATCGCATCTCTGACCAGCTCAGATCGATTATCGTAGTATCCACTATCTATCAAAGCGTCGATCTCTTCGCTTAATTTTCGGGGAAGACTTATCGAAACCATACTTCATCACTTTATTAACAAGTAATAATAGTTGTTATTTATTAACTTTTCTGTTAATTTCTTTAAAATGATAGAATTATAACACTCAAACATCAAAATAATACGTGGAATTTTACCCTCTTCCACACGTTCAACAATCTTCAACATATACATGTCTTTCTTAGAGGGAAAATATGGTGGTCCTCCCCTACTCAAATCAATCATCCAATCCCCGAGCAGGCGATTTGGGAGCGAAATCGCCAGTGCAGGGGACAGAGGGCGGGGGTTGTCGGCAGCCCACCCCCAAAAACCTTTCCCAAGAACCAAAGCGAAATTGATTAAAAGGAAAACACATTAGGGATACGGAACATGAACGTAGAAAAGTTGATACGGAAAGGAGAATCAAGCACCGTAGAGTTCAAGGAATCATTAAAACTTCGTAACATGATCTTAGAAGCAGTTTCTAGTCTTTCTAATTCTACAGGAGGGGTAATACTTGTTGGAATAACCGACTCCGGAAAGATATCAGGAGTTGATGTAGGAGAAAACACTCTCGAAAGACTAGCCAACCGTATAAAGCAAAATACAGATCCACAAGTTTATCCTGAGATCATTACCAAAAAAATTGATGAAAAAGAGATCGTAGTAATCCGCGTGAAAGAAAGCCAGGAAAAACCGGTATTCTACAAAGATAAAGCCTACAAAAGAGTAGGAAAAAGTACACACAAACTCAACTCCTCGGAGATAAGGAATCTAGCAAAAACTTCCGGAAAGAAAACCTACTGGGACGAACAGATATGCGAGGAAGCTACTTTAGACGATATCGACAAAGAAAAGGTAAAAAATTTCTTAAAGAAAGCTAAAAGGGAAAGGAATTTTAGAGTAGATTATGACTCCATCGATGAAGCTCTCAAAAAGTTAGATTTACTAGAAGATAATAATTTGACTAATGCCTGTATCTTGATGTTCGCTGAAGAACCTCAGCGTTTTTTCCTACAGTCTGAAACCAAATGCGGCAGATTCAAAGGAACCACAACGAAAGAATTCATCGATATGGCTGAATTTTCTGAGCCCGTCCACGAACAGGTAGATAGCGCAGAAAAATTTGTGATGAAGAATATCAGGAAAGCAGCCTGGATAGAGCCTGGGAAGGTAGAAAGACAAGAGAAATGGGAATATCCACTAGATGCTGTCAGAGAAGCGATTACAAATGCAATTGTTCACAGAGATTATCAAACAACTTCTAAAACTCAAGTTAGGATCTTCGATGATAGGATAGAGATATGGAATCCTGGAAGACTACCAGAGGGATGGAGTGTTGAAACACTAAAACAAAAACACGAGTCTAAACCGTTCAACCCTCTCTTAGCGAAGATATTTTTTCTAGGTGGATATATTGAAGAGTGGGGACGTGGAACCGTAGACATGATCGAAGATACTATAGAACATGGCCTTCCAGAACCGGAGTTTGAAGATACCGGTACAGCTATTGTTGTTACCTTTAGAAAAAAGATAACAGATAAGTTCCTAAAAGAAAAAGGTTTGAATGAGAGGCAGATAGAAGCTGTAAAATATCTCAAAGAAAATGAAAGGATTAAAAGGGAAAAGTACTCTAATCTTTTTGACATCGGAGCTACTACAGCTTATAAAGAATTAGATGAAATGATTGAAAAAGGTATTATCAACCGGAGAGGAAAAGGGAGGGGAACGTACTATGTTCTCCGAACGAAAGGAACGAAAAGTGAACGAAAAGTGAACGATTCTGAAAACTGATTAACTCCTAAAAGTTTAAAAAGGAAACATGAATCCATACCTAGAAACCCACTCATCGCCAAGATGTTATTCCTTGTAAAAGAGATCGAACAGTGGGGAACTTTAATCTCTGGAGAGGAAAAGTTGGGAGAAAGGTTGGGAGAAAATGAGGAAAAAATATTGGAGTCGATATCAATTGATCCTCACATAACAATCAAAGAACTTTCTGAGGAACTCAAGATAAGCACAACGGCAGTAGAAAATAATATCAAAAAACTGAAGGACAAAGACTTCCTAAAAAGAGTCGGACCTCCCAAGGGTGGACATTGGGAGATAATAACAGAATAGATCATTGTTGTTTATATAGATTACAATAAACGATTTGTATTTTTAAGGTAGGTATGAGTTAATCCCTGGGTAGGCAGACCCCCACCAAAAACCTTTTCACACTTCACCCTTTACCCAGCCGATTCATTAAAAACGCTAACACAATCTCCTCATCACCACTACTTCCACACCACGGAGTAGTAGACCTCTTCTATCCCGGCGACATCGGACTCTTCCATGGTGACCTCGCCCTCCGTCTTGGTGACCTCCAAAGCTCCTTTCAGCATGCCCTTCCAGAACATGCTGTTCATGTCGTCCCAGTCGGGTCCGTGCATGGTGACCAAGGCACCGAAGTCGTTGTATTCGATCTCCAAAGACACGGCGTTGTTCATCTTGGACACGGATTCCTGCAGTTTATCAAGTATCTTCTTCGGAGGCATCAACAGGGTCAGGTACCTCTTCATCCCCAGGTTGCGCATGGAGAACCTACCCGCGTTGTAGAGCATTTCCATACCGTAGTTTTCTTTGATATAACACATGCACTTATTCACGTACTCGATGGGATAGTCGACCCCTCCATACACCGACGAGATATCGAAGGGAAGCTCACCAGCCATCTTCTCGAACCCGTCCTTACCGTAAGATTTCTTCACGAAGTCTCTGAAATTCAAGATCACCTGTCCGTCTATTTCATACCTTTCAGTCATGATATCCCAACGGGTACCCCCATTACCTCGAATATTTTAACCCTTCGCTGGATTTATCAAACAACTAAAAAACTATCTGGACTAGGGACATCGATAACTTTTTAAGTACCCACTAGATGAAGTATTTTAGATGACAGAAGAAGAGGGCGTGACGATTTCCGAGTACCTTTCGACGGTTATGAAAAGCTCGTTCGGAGATGTGTTGGGAAGGTCCATATTGAAGAAACAGCTTAACGACCTGGACATCGATTTGAAGGATGCTTCACCCCGAGACATACACAAACTGTCGAACCGGATCTACGAAGTAACTCAGGACATGGGCGACGAGAACGCCAAGGCAACGAAGGAGAAGATAGAGAAGGCAAAACGCCTCCTGGAGGGGGACGTTCCCTGGAAAACAAAGGTCGCCAAGGGCGATGCATGCACCGAGATGTCAAGATTACAGAAGGCAAAGCGGCTCTACGAGGAGGCACTGGAAGAGTGCGGCGTGGAGGAAGAGAAGGGAGAGATATACAGGAAAATCGGGAGACTGTTCCAGAGGCTGGAAGATTACGACAAGTCCGAGGACTACTATGACAAAGCCATCAAAACATCCAGCGACCCGGTAGAGATCACCATATGCATGGAGGGAAAATCCGGAGCACTTTGGAGGCAGGGCAAGCACAAGGAAGCGTTACAGACCGCAAAAATGGGCATGGAAGAGCTGAAAGGGATGACCGTTCTCTCGAGGAACGACGCAGAGAAGAAAAAGATGTACGAGGCCATGCTGTGCAGGTCCATGGGCAACATATACCTCGACCTGTACGAAAAGGACAAGGCCATCGAGTACTCGAAGAAAGCCATCGAACTCTACAAAGAGCTGAACAAGAAGGCAAACGCCGGTGCGGTCTACAACAACCTGGCCAGGGTCTTCGAGGATTTCGAAGAGTTCGACACCGCCATCAAGAACTATGATAAGGCAGTTCGACTCTGCAAGGAGAGCGGGAGCAGATTCATGGGCGGGTGGGCCATGTTCAACTACGCCAGCGCTCTGTGCGAAGTGGGGCAGCCAGATAAAGCCCTGGAATACTGCGATAAGTCCAGGAGGATCATGGAGGACTTCAACCACAGACTCGGAAGAGCCAGGGTGGACTGCATGGAGGCGAAGGCGTACAAGGTGAAGGGACTATACGATAAGTCAGAGGAAAAATTCCAAAAGAGTCTGGAACTGTTAAAAGGAGCGCAGGCCACGGACTACGTTGAAATAACCCTCCTCGAGTACGCCAGGATGCTGGAAGACAAGGGTGAAACCGACAGAGCGGTAGAAAAACTCGAGAGAGCTCAGAAGATCCACGGAGATAAAGAACAGACCATCACCAGTAAACGGGTAGAAGATTTTCTGAAAGAGTTGAAGCTCTAAGTAAATTCTTTATACTTTTCTACGGATATCTCAACATGGAGGAAGAAGCTCCAGGTCCAACGTTCCATCCGGAACTCGTAGGTAGAGACGGAGAGATGAACGAACTCAGAGCGATCTGGAGCGGTGTAAAAAACGGCAGCGGGTCAACGGTCTTCGTCTCCGGAGAGGCGGGTGTGGGTAAGACCAGATTGATCCAAGAGTTCATGGACTCCACGGATGCTAAGTTCATCAAAGGGTGGTGTCTGGCGGATAATCTCGAACCGCTGATGCCTTTCAGGGAGGCTCTAAGGGACTCGGACCTCTATCACCTGGCATCCGAGGAGCCACCGCCGAGAGTCATATCGGCTTACCTCATAGACCAGAACGGGGTATTGATAGCGAAAGCGGAGAGGCGGGAAACTGAACTCGACCCCGACATATTCGCTTCCATGTTCACCGCTGTGGAGAACTTCGTGGGCGACTCCCTGGCCATGATGGGAGAGAAGGCACAGAGCAAACTGCAGGCCATAGGCTACGGCGAGTACGACCTGCTCATACAGACCATGGGTAAGCTCTCACTAGTCGCCGTCATCGAAGGGACCAAGAACGAGTTCCTGATCAAGGACATGAGGAAGACCCTTATGGATATAGGTGGACAGATGGATTTCTGGGAGGGGGACGCCAAAACCGCGAAGCAGGTGGAACCCAAGGTCCGATGGTTCATCGAATCCAGGAAGTACGACGGGACCCATCTCGTCGAGGATCCAAAGATCAAGCAGGAGAACCTGTTCGACAACGTGCTCCTGGGTCTGAGAAGGCTGTCATCAAGGACACCGGTCATAGTCTTCTTGGACGACCTCCAGTGGGCGGATCCCACGTCCTTAAAATTACTACACTACCTATCGAGGAACATGAGAGAGAACAGAGTGATGCTCTTGGGAACGTATCGCCCCGAAGACGTCATCTCGGACAAGTACGACAAAGGAGGGCATCCACTGAAGACCACCATGCAGTACATGAGCAGGGAGGACCTTTACAGAGAGATAAACCTGGATAGGTTGGACCCTCGTGCCGTGAGTGATTTCATCCAAAATACTCTAGGGGAGGTAGAACTCGAGCAGGGATTCATGAAGAAAGTCTATGACGAGAGTGAAGGGAATCCATTCTTCCTCTTGGAGATCTTGAGGCTCTTCGTGGACGATGGGCATCTGAAAAAGGAGGATGGTACATGGGTGACCCATACGTCCATTGAGGATGTTCATATCCCGTCCAAGGTTTACGATGTGATAACCCGGAGGCTCAACCGCTTGAACAGCGAGCAGAGGGATATCCTGGAATGTGCCAGCGTCGTAGGAGAGGAATTCGAGAGCACCGTTGTGGGCAGGGTGACCGGCATGAACCGCATGAAACTGCTCAAGGACTTCAACAAGATAGAGAACGAGCACAACTTGATCCACTACAATAAGAAGAAGTACATGTTCGATCACTCAAAGATCAGAGAGGTGCTCTACGAGGGCATAAACAAGGAACTGAGGGAAGAGTACCACCGGATGATAGCGGAGAGCTACGAAGAGCTGTACGAGGTCGAAGAGGTGGTGGAGAACATAGCGGATCATTTCCTGAAAGCCCGGGACGAGAGGGCGTTCGATTACCTTCTGGATGCCGCCGATAAAGCCAAGAACAGCTACGCGAACGAGGAGGCGGTGGAATTCTACACCAAAGCTCTATCCATAACGGACGAAGATGAGAAGCTGAAGCGGATCCATAAGGGTCTGGGCTACGTTTACCTTATCATAGGGAGGTACGAAGAGTCTTTGGAAAACTACCGCAGTGCCCTGGAGATAACTGAAGATCCCAGGGAAAGGGGAGAACTACACGAATGGACCGCCAAGGTGTTGGAAGAACAGGGTAAATACGGAGAATCTTTACGCATAGCCGAGGAGGGGCTCTCCATCGTCCAGGAAGACTGCATCGAGCGCTGCAGACTGCTGAAAAGCAAGGGGTGGGCGCTTCTCAGGCAGAGTCAATACGACGACAGCATCGAGGTCTTCAAAGAGGAGAAGCAACTAGCCGAGAAACTCGGAGACCCTGAATTGAAAGCCCAGGCACTCCACGACGTCGGTTCGGTTTACCTCCGAAAGGGTGAATACGATCTTGCGGAAATGAATCTGAGAGAGGCCATAGGGTCCAGAGAGAAGCTAGGAGACTTGATAGGCCTGGGCGTTTCGTTGAACAACATCGGCGTGGTTTACCACGAGAAGGGTGAGTTCGACAGGTCGCTGGAGTTCTACGAGAAGAGCCTCAGTATAAGGGAGCAGATCGGCTACAAGCAGGGCATCGCCATGACCCTCAACAACATAGGGAATTACTACAGGTACAAGGGCATGTTGGAAGAGGGTCTGGATTACTATCAACGCAGTCTCGATATGAAGGAAGTTATCGGAGATAAGCGGGGTATCGCCATGACCCTGAACAACATGGGTAAGATATACGAGGAGAAGGGCGATTTCGAGAAGGCACTGGACAACTACCGGAGGAGCCTGGAGATAAGGAAGGAGATAAACGACAAGGGAGGGGTGGCTGAGTGTCTGTGCAAGATCAGCGAGATGATGATCGAAAAGGGGGAGTTGAAAGCTGCCGAGGAATACACCGATAACGCCGCAGAGATAGCCGTAGAGATAGGCTCTAAGAAACACAGGGGCATGTGCCACCGTGTTCTCGGGATGGTCTACAGAGAACAGGGCTCGTACGAAGAGAGCCGAGTGGAGTTGGAGGGTGCCGTTAAAGCGTTCAGCGATCTAGGAGAAAAGGCCAAGCTGGCCAGGGTGTATTACGAGTTCGGGCTGCTTTGGAAGAAGAGAGGGGACGAAGAGAAGGCCAAGAAGCAACTGGACCTAGCTCTCAACCTGTTCGATGAGATGGAGATGAACATCTGGTCGGAGAGGACGAGAGAGGTCATCGAGTCTTTATGATCTCGTTTCATTTTGAATATCCATCTGATCAATTTTACATCATCCCCGACACCGCGATCAGATACACGGTGATGGTCAGACCCAATAGGTTGATGGTGTGTGGTATAACTAGGTTGATTATCTTCTTCTGAAAGATCACTTCCCCCTTGTTTACCGGACCCTCGACCTTCTTGAACATGTTCGCCGAGAGGAGGGTTGCAGAGGCGGACAGGCCCAACACGATGCATCCCAAGATGTATCTATCAGCGGCGTACATGTCTATCATTACTTCATTTCCTCCCAACATACCTGAGAAAAGCAGACCTAAAACTGCGACTAAAAGACCGTAGATTGATGTGGGATCCATTATAGACAGGAACACTACGTGTTTTCCGAAATTAGCCGTCGAACCCCCGTTCCATTCGTTCATCCCTAGGATCGTCTCTTCGTACAATTGATAACGACCCAGGTTTGAAAATAAAGCACTCAATCCCATAGCCAGCAGAGCTCCTACGGCCACTCTCGATGCTGTCGGATCTTCGATATGATAGACATATATTAGAACAACCAGCAATATTGTATGAAGAAAGGGAGTAAATGACATCATGGACATGATGAGAGCTTTAGCGGATAAACTGCTCCTTGCGTTCACCTCCTCATCCATTATCTCGATGGTGGCGTCCTCAGGAACCTTCTCCACCAGTTCCTTTCTCCGCCTCATGCCCTCCATGAAAGCTGCATAGAAACCGGCACCCGATAAAAGGAGGGCTACCATCATCCAGCTGTAGAGTTCTTCCATGGATGGTGATTATGAGTAATTTATTAAAATCTTATCATGCCCGCTGCCATTGATTTGATCTCAGAAATATTTAGGGATGAAATAAACCATCACATTTGGATGATCGAGAACGAATTTCGTGTTGGGCATCATCAGATCACTCACGAAGAGTAAGGATCGATAGTTCACGATTGATAAGTAATTATATATATGTGTAATTTTATATATTCGACGGTGTGACTATCATGGAAGATGAAGATAAATTCACGAAATTGAGGAAGTTCAACGGTGTTATGGGCGTACTTCACTTTATCCAGGCGATTTTGATGTTGTATCTCAGTACCGATAAAACTGAATCTATAACGGTGACTTATCTAGAGTTCGACGAAGTGTCTCGAACACTCGTATCCGCGAGTGACACGATATTCGATGTAAGGTTAGCTCCCTTGGTGGCTCTCTTCCTGTTCATCTCTTCGGGAGCGCACTTTTTGATATCAACGGTTCTGTACGATAAATACAAGATGTACCTGAAGAAGCACATGAATCCTTACAGGTGGTACGAGTACTCCATCAGTGCATCTATCATGATAGTCGTGATAGCAATGCTCACGGGTATCTACGATCTTGGAACCTTAGTCACATTATTCGGACTCTGTGCTTTCATGAACCTCATGGGGTTGATGATGGAGAAGCACAATCAGACCACCAAGAAAACGGACTGGACTTCGTATATAATCGGATGTTTCGCCGGCGCACTGCCTTGGGTGGTCATAGCCATCTCACTGTTAGCAGCATCCACCGCATCGGGCGGTCAGGTACCGGACTTCGTGATAGCCATATTCATATCCATCGGTGTGTTCTTCAATCTGTTCGCCATCAACATGGTTCTTCAGTACAAGAAAGTGGGGAAATGGAAGGACTATCTCTACGGAGAGCGCATGTACGTTATACTCAGCCTGGTGGCTAAATCAGCACTGGCATGGCAGGTCTTCGCGGGTACGCTTCAACCCTAGAGAGTCGGGATCGACATGAAGAAAGCAAAAAAGTTCCCGAGGATCACTGCAGATGCTCTCTCAGGAAAGAAAGTGACCATACCCGACGACGTCAGTGGTGAGATGACTCTGATCGGGGTGGCTTTCGTCAGGGAAGCCCAGGGTATGCTTGATTCCTGGATGGAGTACTTTCAAGATCTCTGCAAAGGTAAAGATATCTACGAACTGCCTATGATAGACGGTGTCTTTTGGAAGATCTTATCCGGATTCATAGACGGCGGTATGAGAGCCGGCATACCGGAAGAAAAACACGACTACGTGGTCACCTATTACGGAGATACTTCCGAGTTCAGGAAGGAGCTCGGTATGGATGATAAAAATCTCGCGTATATATTCTTGATAGACGGGGATGGATATATCCTGTTCCAAGGCTCTGGTTATCCAAACGAAGAGGAGAAAAAGGAGCTGCTTAAGGTAGTTAAAAAGAGCTGTGAAGTGGATTGATTAAACATAGAATCGACCGAGATCTCACATCCTGCAGTTGATACCATAATCAACGCAGTAATTCCGGATGCGCTTGTGAAGTTGTACAAGCTCTTTCGAATCGAACTCTTCCAAGGAATAAAGGTAGAATTCACCGCCGTGGCTGCGAAGAGCGTAAACGGCGTTCGTCATCCAACGTGCTCTTTCTCTACCTATCCTGGGTACCCCTCTCAACATCAGGTTCTGGGATTCGTATCTGCGGAAGATCTCTTCTACGTCATGCCAATGGACTTTACGTTTTATTCCGATCAGACGTCTCCTCGTCTCTATGTATCGAGGGGTTATCTTTACTTCCCTAACGAAGAAGTAGCTGTGTCCAGCGATGATGAGGATCACCCCTACTCCTATCATGGCGAAGCGGAACACGTCTTCGAACATGAGTAGATCTAAAAACAATGGGACTAGAGCGGATAGTATAATCAGGGTGAATCCAGATACGATGTAAAGCTTTCCTACCATTGGGAATTTACCAACATATGTTTTCGGATCATATATTCTGCTTGCAGAGGACATATTCTCTGAAAGTCTAACACATAAGGGATATAAAAAATTCATCAAGGAAAAATAAAAAAGAAAGGTGTTGGAACTGTTTTAGTCCACTCTCTCGAACTCTATCTCGTCTCCCATGTATTCAGCGGCTTCGTCCGGCATCTCAAATACCAGTGTATTTCCACGGTCCTTTATCTCGAATTCCGATCTAGTCGTTGTTCCATCTTCGTTTTCTATGACCAATTCGTCGCCGTCGATCTCCCATTCGAAATCCTCTGTCATGGTCTGACCCATGGATTCCATCTCCATGGAACCGGTTCCGTCCTTTTCGAATTCAAGCGTCATGGTGATATCGTATGTTTGACCCATGACCGTTTGACTTTCGGAGTACTCCCATGTACCAACGACCCCTGGATTGGCGAACACCAGGAAATAAAGCGCTATTATTGCGATGACTGCGATGATAGCGACGACGGCCATCATCAAGTTCTTATTGGACTTCGGCTGCCTCGGTGGTATACCACCCTGTTGTTGGGGTGGTGGACCCTGCGGGGGCTGCCTATTCGTGCCCTGTGGTTGAGGAGGGTGTCCCTGCTGTTGTTCATTCAGGTCCCGTGGCGGAGGTGGGTCATTCTCTTGATTTCCTCCATATCCTTCTTCTTCAATCATTTTATCACTTCTTTTACTTTAAATTCAAAAAGAAGATGGTTTGGACGTATAAAAAGCTTCTCAAGGTTATGGAAAACCCAATTACGGCTCCATGCGTTCGAGAACAATGACAGGTCCAGACTCGAAGGTCAGATAATAGAACCTTGCGGTACAAGGGAGGACGGGTACTACAACTGGCCCTCGGACGAGAACATCGGCGACTGCGAGGTGATGCTGGTGGACAGTTTTGTATTAAGTAAAGTTAACCGTCATCTATATATCTTATTCATTTTTTCTAAAAGCATAGATCGCCATAGCGGAAGACAATCCCGTGATCAACACCATCGTCTCAAAGCCTGGAATCCCTTCATCATCTTTATCTTCATCGCTTTCGGTTTGCTCCCACGAGCGTAGTATATCGACTCCACCGCCCGTATCGGTACCCATGATATCTTTACTAGCCACAGCTATGAAGTGGAACTCATTCAAATCCGAAAACTCCTCTACCGGAACCTTCAGGGTGAGTTTACCTCCTTCAATAACGGGTTGTGCATCCGATATATTCGAATCGCCCCACACGGAATAAGAACCGTTACCGTCTCCATATGCTACAGTTAGGCCTGGTTCTTCATATATAGCAGAGAGATTTCCTCTTTCCATTACATGGAAGGTATAACCTATACTTACGTTCTCATCTCCAGTATCTTCAACGATGTTCCCATCGACTTTCATGGTGAAAACAACCATGTCGTTTTCCTTTTTCGTCTCTACTTTCAATATATCTATATCCGGTTCGTCTACTGTCTCAACATCGGCGAGTGGCTCTTCTTTTACATCTCCTTTTTCATCTTCGTAGGAATGGTCGTATTCAAGTGCGACCGCTGAACCCGAAGAGCTCAATATTACCGCAGCGACGACTAACGTTAGTACCACAGTCAAAATATTTTTACATCTCATCATTTCACATCTGCGTTTATTATATAGACTATATACATAATACTTTCTATTGTATAGGGTATATAGAGGTATATTCCTCTTTTCATCATCAAACGTGGCCAGTTTTATTTATATCGGTGAACTCGAATCGGTTCAGACGAGTACCCCAGGTTTCCAGTGCTTCGTTCATAACGTGCATCAGATGGTCGTATAATTTCGTTCGTTCCCACAATATCTTCTCGAATTCCATATCCTGGAGCACCGCTTTCAAAACAGTTTCCATCAAAGAAACCGCAGCACGTTTATGGTCTGTCACTTCGAGATAAGCCTTCTTGGGATCCCTCACCTGGATGACCATGGTTCCGTCGAACCTGGCTTTTTGTCCGTCCTTGGTTATCACGTTGACGGGGCCAACTGACAGTTCCTTCTCCCTCAGATCTATCTTGGCGGCTTGAGAGATGAAGGGGGGTACGATATTGATACCTGGATTAAGTATTCTTTTAAACCTCCCGTTCACTATCAAGACCCCTTGTTCGTATGGTTGAACGACGACGAAAGACGTTCGCCACACCATATAGAATAACATAAAGAATACGAGCAGGATCAACAGGAACATTCCCAGCGTTATCTTAACACCTCGATATCGTTGATCAATACCCCTCCACTTCGATCTCATCGATCCTGTCGAAATGATCTTTGTTCTTGGTCACTATCACATCCACACCTTTGGATAAAGAGATCCCTGCAGTTATAGTATCGGGTACTTCTATCATCTCCCCTTCAGATATCAATCCACCGGTTATCTCAGCACTCTTTTTACTCGCCACGTAGTCCATATCCAATATCTCGGTTTTATCCAATAATTGTTCGACCCTTTTGAGGTGTTTATCTTTATCGATATCATCGGATGAGTAGATACCTACGAAGAGCTCGTATACGTTCATCTGGGTCGTGACCAGTACGTCATCTCCTTCATCCAGGCTGCGGGCTTTTTCGATCGCATCCTCATCTTTTCTAAGAAGATCGATAAAAAAACAAGTGTCTAAGCATTTCATCCCGCTCTCTCCTCCACGTCCGTAGTGAATTTTCTCCTGACTTTTTCGATATTATCTTCTATTATATCGACCTCTTCTCCATCTACCTTTTCCCAAGACATGACCGCGTCCATCAGTTTCCCTCTCCTATTGACCAGCCTTTCTAAAGTATCAGAAAAACTCTCACCAGGTATTTTCTCCCTTGAGATCAGTTCATATACTTCTTCTTTGAGTGAAACGTTCTTCGATGTCATACACATATACATATGTATACACATACTATAAAACAGTTTTGATTTTTACTTCACGGAGGGATCTTTCACCCTGTCCATGGACATTTTTTTCCCACACATATCTCATACCGGTATGTCCTTCTTATCGAACAACATGATGGCTAACACCATCAAGAGAGCCGCAACAACGATCAACCCGATGAAATCCCATACACCGAACACCTTGTCGAACAGTATCTGATTGTAATCCCAGTGCCCCAAGATACCGTATTTGCCTACATAAGAGAACTTCTCCGCCATGTTGGCGACTATCTGGAGAGCGTACTCGAAGAATCCGAACATCAGTGTCATCCCAACGGCGGGTCTGGAATCGGCGAAATACACCGAGAACAGGATACCTACCGCCTGCATGATCAACAGCACCGGCCAGGAAGCGATGAGTGAAAGCATGATATATCCCTGATCTACATCGGCCCCCATCCCCAGGCTGTTTATCGAAGCGATCATGATGCCACCTGCCAGCAGCACGACCAGCAGTGTATACAGCGACAGAGCGGCGAACTTCTCCAGCAGATATCTCTTCCTAGATATCGGTGTAGAAAAGATTAGGTCCATGCGTTTCTCTTCGAAATCCCTGGCGACGCTGGAAACGGATATGTATCCCACGTAGAGACCGGCCAGTATAAACCACCAGCTGTAAAATTCTACGGATAGAAATCCGGTTATCTCGGTCATAGAGATGTCACGGTCACCTACGAAACTCTTGTAGAATGAACTCTCCATGAGCTGGTCGAAGGGAGACGTGCCTTCAGCCGTTGTAGCCATGCCTATCAAGGCAGGTTCTGTTGTCCCGTTGAATAAAGCCAAAACAGCGAAGTACTGTGTCTCGTTTTGATCGTACACGGCCTGGGTGTGATTCTCCGTTCCATTGTATATCACCGTGGGTGTGATCATGAAGGTCTTGTTGTCCTCGATGACCATGTAATCTGTCACGTTAGGGAAGTTGATCCAGGATAACTCAACGGTTTCGTTCACTACGGTAAGTTTTACGTTCTCCGCACCCTCCAATTGATTATCTACGGAAGTTTGAATAGCTGGGTAGAACTGTGGGAAGCCACCGGCACAGAGTAAAATAATCAATAAGAACAAAGTGAGGCCTTTCCACCTCATCTTGTACTCCATCAGAAGAGTACTACCGATCATACCTCATCCCCCTCTTCAGAGTAATATCTCAGGAACATCTGCTCCAGGCTGAACGTCTCGAGGTTCATGGTTATTATCTTGTGTCTGGACACCTCTTTGACCACTTCATCAAGGTTCTCTGTGATCACCATGGACATCTTTTTACCGTCGACCTCGATGTGATTTACACCCTCTATTTTGAACCGTTCTAGATCGACTTCCTCGGTGAATTCCACCGTCAGCTTCTTACCCATCTTCTCCCGGAGTGATTCGATATCTTCGATAACTTGAAGCTTCCCCTTCCTGATGATGGCGACCCTGTCGCAGACCTCCTCGACCTCCGCTAATATGTGGGATGACATGAAGATCGTCTTACCTTTATCCCTTTCCTCTCTGAGTATCTCATAGGTGACCTGCTGCATGAGTGGATCCAACCCAGAGGTCGGTTCGTCCAGTATGATCAGGTCTTGGTCTGCCATGAGCGCCTGTACTAGGCCCACTTTCTGCCTGTTACCCTTGGATAACTCCTTGATCTTCTTGTTCAAGTCCAGGTTTAGTCTATCACTTAACTCCCTCATCTTCTCATCTGACTTCATGCCGCTCAGGGAGAGGAAGTATTTGAGGACTGTTTTCACCTTCAAGTCCTTGAACATGGTGAAATCTCCGGGGAGGTACCCGATCCTCTTCTTTAGCTCAACGGAATCTTCGTGGGAATCCATACCGTATATCTTTACGTCTCCGGCGGTCTTGTTCAAAAAAGCGAGGCAGGTCCTGATGGTGGTGGTCTTACCGGCTCCGTTGGGGCCCAGATATCCGAGTATCTCACCTCTGTAGAGGTCCAGATCAAGGTTCTCGATTCCGACCACGTCGCCGTAGTATTTGGTCAGACCTCTTATCTTCATCACGGGTTCTTTTTTCATCATTTCTTTCTCCAGAGAGACCTTCGAGATTAAGGTATATGAGATACCTTTACTTTGATTGAATGGGACTCGACATATAATTAATTTCCTTTTTCAATCGGCATCTCTGACCAGAAGCAGGAAACCGAACACCAAAAGAACGATCCCTCCGAACCCGAAGGCGTAACTGATCCCGAAATTGTCAGCTAGATAACCGAGCACGGGAGCTATCACGATGCCGATCACCGAGCGCATCTGGTTGTGACCGCTGAGCAGCGTCGCCCTCGTCTTGGGCTCGATGCGGTCCCCCAGGTAACCGACGACCATGGGCTTCCTCAGATTGTACAGAGTGAAAAAGAAGAAGAACGATATTATGGATAAGAAAACGATATCCACGGCAAGGAAAAATGCGACTCCGAAGAAAGCAGCTGCCATGATGAAATAGAGGGCGTTCAGCGCCTTTCCCATACTGCCCACTTTCTTCATCAAAGAAGCGGATCTACGAGATGACACGAAGGAGTTCATGTATACGAAGAAGTAAACGATGCCGACCAGTATCGCGGTCCTCTGCTCAACGCTGCCTATGAAGAGCAGTAATGGAAGTCCCACGGCGAAGGCTTTCACGATCGGAGAAAGGTAGTCCTTGGATATCTTGAAGAAGGAATCGTATATCGACGCGTTAACGAGCATCTTGCCAAGAGACGGGTGTTCCTTGAGTTGGTGGAAACTCTCCTTCGTATGGACCCAAAGATCGGATAATTTGGTCTTCCCTGTTATCTTACCGTCCAGCTCGGCGGGATAGGTCAGCATCAAGAAGAAACCGAACGTATAGGGTATGAGGGTGAAGAGGAAAACGATGTTGTAGCTCTGCCAGAAGTAGACGATCACTCCTGCAAGTAGGGCGGACAGAGCGGAGCCCAGCCTAGATGCCGACCGGGTCTTGCCGTAGTACTCCACCTTCTTGTCCTGCATGTCCTCCTCATCCAGGTGTTCCATTATCATGGATTTGTGCGTCCCGGATCTGAAGGTCTCTCCGAGTGCGAACAGGAGCATGGCGGGTATGAACAGGATGAAACCGCTGAAGAAGTAGAAGATCGTGAAGGAGATCATGTAGGAAGCGAAGGCACCGGCCATGGCCCTTCTCCTGCCGGTCACGTCGGCGATTATCCCGGTGGGTATCTCCAAGAGGAAGGTCGATATCTCCCTTATGGATATGAGCAGTCCGATCTGGAAAAAAGAAAGTCCGTTGGCCAAAAAGAAAAGATATAAGAACGGTTCGAAGAACCTCAGGTTCTTCAGGAAACCGTAGGCGGAGAATTTGAACAGCATGGTGCGTCTATCATCAGGCATGTGATTTTAGATAAACGAAGAGATTAATAAAAACTTGTTTTTCAATCGCCTTTCAATTCCCAAACGTACACGTCACTGTCCAAGCTGCCGGCGACCACGTACATCTTATCGCCGATGACCTTTGCATCCACGCAGAAGAGCGATTTTGTGGGACCGGTACCCTTCCAAACCAATTCACCCTGCTCGTTCCAGATGTACACGTGATGGTCGGCTGAAGAAACTATGATGTACTTCTCTCCGTGGAATTCCCTCAACACGAAATCGTTCACCCCGGCTTCTGCCTCGTTGCTCTTCCATATCGTATCACCTTCAAGATCGAACACGAAAAGTGTAGAGTCACCGCAGACCGCTATGATGCAGTCTTTACCTGCAAGATCTGCGCTCCCGACCTTCCATATCCAATCCATCGGTTCCTTGTATTCGAGTATGATCTCACCCTTGTTGTTCAAAACGTATACACCGCCGTCGTCCCGTTTCCAATTCTCCCTACCGACGCCGACGAGGATGACATCTTTTCCGTCGATGGCCTCTATAATCGTATGCTCAACCCACCCCTTTATCTCTTTCAGCTTGGATCCTGCCCACAAAGGCTCTCCTTCTTTATCGTACACTTGGAGACCTCCACCGAAGGACTGTGTCTTCGTCTCTACTATTACATCCTCGCCGAAGTGGTAGCTCTCCTTGGCTATCTCTTTCTGCAGGTTATCTCCTCCTCCAGCTACAACCACTTCCCTACCATCTAATCTTCCGATGTTTACGGATTTGATCGGGTAGTTCATTTTTTCTCCTTTCCACATCAGTTTACCGTTAACGTCCCATACGAAAATATTTCCACCGGTGGGGTGTTCTTCACATCCACATATTATCACCTTTCTACCGTTCAACTTCCCGAAGGTGATATCTTCGACGAATTTGATGGATTCCTGGCTGTCCCATAGCTGTTTACCGTTCTCATCCGATATGTAGAGATCGTCGGAACCGCTGATTATAACTTTCTGACCCTTGAACTCGCCCACCGACATATGGACGTCCTTTCCTCCGGTCAACCCGATAAGGGTATTGACGATCCGCTTAAAAACCCCGGGTTCAGATTGTAATTTTTCCCATCTGAGGTTCCCTCCCATGTCCCACATGTACACCCGATCGTCCCGAGAGGCTGCTAAAACGATGTTCCTTCCCGAAAATTCTTCTATAAGGACCTCGTCTATCCAGTGCTTGGGTTGGGTACCCGTCCATATCAGTTTACCATCCAACATGCTGCCACCGTCGTGCATACCGAATCGATGTTTAGTATTTAGTTGTAACCTCGGAATTTTCATTTCACCTGCCCTTGTAAGCGGTGACGAATAGGCCGCCCATCACGAGCATGATACCAAGTGCAGAGAAACCCAGGTTGTAGGAACCCGTGAAAGCGATCAGAACACCTACTAGCAGCGGACCGATGACTCCTACTCCGTTGCCTACCCCGTTCATCAGACCCGTAGCTGCACCCATCTTGCTTTTATGGACCATGTCCTGAAGTATAGTGAAGAAGAGCGGGGGGGCCATCTGACCGTTGAAGAATACTAAGAATAACAGTACTACCAACAAGTAGATGCTCTGGATGTTCAGTAGGGTGATCAACAGCAGGAACAGTCCGCCTAGGATCAATGAAACAACGATGAGATATTTTCTCCTGCCGTACCTATCGCTTATGTAAGAGCCAATATACATACCGGCTACCGCACCCACGTAGGGCACGCTGGCACCGAAGGATATCTGACCAAGTTCGATCCCTTTAGCCTCAACTAAAAAAGTCGGGAGCCACAAGGTTAGCCCCCACCACACGGAGGACATGATGGTGTAACCGATCATCACGATAACGAATTGTTTGTTTTTAAGCATACTGAGGTATCTGAGTTCGTCCACCGAGGGTTCACATCTGTTCACCTCCTTGGGGCGACAGGTGATGAACAGGACCACGGGGACGAGCACGACAAGACCCAATGCGAAGACGAGGTAAAAAGACGTCTGCCACGAGGTATCGATTATCACCGGAGTCAAGAGCAGAGGTGCCAGCATCACACCGAAGGGACCTCCGCTCATGTAGATAGAATTCGCTCTAGCCCTCTCCGAGGGTTCGAACCAGCCCGATGTTACCTTGCTGGCTACAGGGAACAGCACCCCCTGGGAAACTCCAAGTATCAACCGGGAGAACAGTATCATGTAGTAGGTGGGAAATATTGCCCCCAGTAAAAGAGACAGTGACCACAGCAGTATGGAAAAAGAGAGCATCTTCTTGGAGCCGTAGATGTCTATGTATCGGCTCAAGAACAGGTTGGATGCACCGTAACCGAGTAGAAAAACACCCAGAAGCGTTCCGCCTAGGAGACCCTGCTGCTTGCCCGTCCAAGAGAATTCTCTCGAGATGAAGGGCAGCGCTATGGAGATGCTCATCCTCGCTACGTACCCGACGAAGATAGCGGCTACCAGGATCATCAGGATGAACCATTTTTTTTCTTTGGACAGGTGCATCGATTACGGCAGAACTCGACGTGGTTCATTAACTTTTGGTCCATAAAATTGATTATGTGCCTATACCTTCCCCGTCCATGGCCGATGATATCTGTTCCGAGGAGTACGCACTGAGGTTAGATGAAAAAGACGACCTGTCGGATTACAGAGACAGATTCTACATCCCCGAGGGGACTGTCTACCTGAACGGTAACTCGCTGGGTTTGCTGTCCAAAGATGCGGAGGAAAGATTACGGAAGGTGATCGAGGAGTGGAAGGAACTGGGCATCAAGGGCTGGACGGAGGGAGAGCAGCCGTGGTTCTTCATGGCGGAAACTCTCGGAGAAAACATCGCGGACATGGTAGGAGCGAAGCCGGAAGAAGTCGTAGCCACGGGTACGACCACCGTGAACATACACTCCCTTGTAACCACACTGTACGAACCGACTCACGATAAAGACAAGATCCTGGCCGACGAATTGAATTTTCCAACGGATATCTATGCACTGAGAGGTGACATAGAGTTGAAGGGTCTGGATCCGGAAGAGAAGTTGGTATTGGTCCCCAGCGGGGACGGAAAGACGCTGGACGAGGAGGCCATCGTGGACATGATGACCGACGACGTGGCACTGGCACATCTACCTTCCGTTCTGTACAAGAGCGGACAGCTCCTGGACATGGAATACCTAACAAAAAAAGGCCATGAAAAGGAGATCATCATCGGGTTCGACTGCAGCCACTCAGCGGGAGTGATACCACACCAACTGCACGATTGGGGCGTGGACTACGCCGTCTGGTGCTCCTACAAGTACTTGAACGGAGGGCCGGGCAGTACAGCCTTTCTCTACCTGAATGAAAAATATTTCGATAGAGAACCGAAGCTGAAAGGTTGGTTCGGTTACGAGAAAGAGAGGCAGTTCGAGCTCAACTTGGAATTCATACACCAGAAGAGCGCCGGTGGGTGGCAGATTTCATCTCCCGCCATCTTGAACAGTGCACCTCTATTAGGTTCAATAGACATGATAAATGAAGCGGGGATAAACAGGGTAAGGAAGAAATCGAAGAAGATCACCTCGTACTTCATCCAATTGATTAAGGAGTCGCTTTGTGATGAACCGTACCGCTTCCAGATCGGATCTCCCGTGGACGAAAACAGGAGGGGGGGACACGTGGCCCTTCACCATGAGAAAGCGAGGGCGATAAGCCAGATACTCAGAGATAATAACTACGTAACCGATTTCAGACCGCCCGATACCATACGCATCGCCTTCTCGCCATTATACAATACATTTCACGAAGCCTGGCTCACCTTCGAGCAGCTTAAAGAGATAATAGACAAAGGAATCAATCCGAAAGCTGGAGACGAAAAGAGCCTGGTTACTTGAGTATATATACCTATACTTACTTATATGCAAAACGTGATTTAGGTAAAGAAAAAACGGCGAAGGAAGAGACAATGGGAGATAAAATCGAGTACTTTGCTTACGGAAGCAATCTCAGCACCGGCCAGATGAAGCGGAGAGGTATCGATATATTCGATACCGTAAAGGCAGAGATACCCGGTTGGGGGCTGGCCTTTACCATTTACTCCGATAAATGGGGTGGGGGCGTTGCAGATATAATACCCAGTAAAAGTGACGATAAAGTGGAAGGGATGATATACACCATCGATTCAGATGATCTAAAAAAATTGGACCGCTATGAAGGTAGATTGGTTACCGCTGAACGAGAGACCGGAACTTACAGGAGGCAGTACATCTTCGTTAAAGTCGGCGAAGAGTGGAGAACTGTACTGACGTATGTCGTCAACAGAGCCGTGGAACTGAAAGAGCTCTTTCAGATACCTCCCACCAGGAAGTACATGGGAACGTTGATATCGGGTGCTAGGGAACACGAATTGAGTGAAGATTACATCCAGAAATTGATAGCCGTGACCAAGATGATAGCAGTGGACAGCAAGGAACACAGAGGGATATACGATATCTGAGGTGGGTAAAACGGTTGAATTATGTATCGATATAGGAGCTACTAAGACGCTTTTCCTTAAACCAGATGAATTAGTGGATTCATGGATGAGGATATCGACCGACCTTTTTCTTGATGATATGGAAGATATGCTGAAAAGGGCCGCTGATGGATATTTAGAGAGTGTGAAACGGGTTGCCGTAGGCGCCATAGGCCCCATGGACGTCGAAAAGGGTGTGCTTTACCCACCGAATAGGGACGAAGAGATCATCCCCATAATCGATCTACTCTCGGACTATTTTGACGACATAGTGCTTTTGAACGACTGTCATGCTGGAGTGATCGGAGAATACGTTTACGGGGAAGAGAAGAGCCAGGACATGGTCTATATCACTTACAGCACCGGGATCGGAGCCGGTGTTATCTCGAACGGTCATCTATTGAGGGGGAAAGGGGGTAACTTCGCAGAAGCGGGTCACTTGAACGTAGGAGGAGAGCTTCCCTGTGGGTGCGGTGGTAAAGGACACTGGGAAGGCTACTGCGGTGGAAAAAACCTTCTGGAATTCGTAAAATCGTTCACCGGAGCTGAATACGATGAACCTAGAGCTGTATTCCAAGATTATTACGATGGAGACGATGTTATCGTCGATTTCATGGATGAATACCAGCGTATGAACGTTATCGGTATCGAGAATATAATCAGGGCATACGATCCGGAACTCATCGTTATCGGGGGTGCCATGGCTTTGAATCATCCCGATATTTTCATAGATGAGACAATACAACGGTTGGATCAAATGGATCTATTGGATACACCAAAAGTAATACCGGCGTCTCTTGGAAATTATTCGGTTATAGAAGGATTGAGAGCTGTAGTAAAAGATGAATTCGACCTAGAAAAATAAGGTTTAAAAGAAAAAAGGGAGGGAGGGTGATTATCGTGATATGTTATACTTGTGCTGTTGTACATATGTATATAGATGCACATGTTTATATACTTTTCGATTAAATGCTAATTATAGTGGAAGACAAAACCCTTTTGTAATTTGGTTTTGTCATCCACTGCTAGTCAAAGACACAAAAAAATCCATTAAAAGTTGTGTCTTTGACTATATACAGATTTTTTGAATAAAATTGGAGGTATTATCATCTCTATGGATTTACTAATGTGAGGGGGAAAACTAAATATAACATCATATCGTATTAACAATTGTTATGAAAGTGGGTTTATACCATGGATAGAAAACAATACTTCACTGTTTTGCTCGCTGTGTCAATGCTCTTTAACATCATACTAACATTCCCATATAACAGTACCAAAGGTGAATCCGAGATCAGAGAAAATCTACAAAATGACCCGTTGGTATCTCCATGGCCGTCATTCAGACGCGACAGGAACAACACGGGTGTGAGCCCTTACAGTACAGAGAGTGTTAATGGTACCCTGGATTTTGAATTTCTGAATGGCGAGTATTTTTACGCTTCAGCTGCAATCGGAGATGATGGAACGGTCTATGTCGGCGACACCGGCGGAACCTTTTTCGCTATCAATCCAAACGGTAGCCAGAAGTGGAATTACTCCACCGGAGGTGTGATAGCTTCATCCGCGGCCTTAACCGGAAATGGTCGTATAATAGTCGGCTCGAACGACGATAATCTCTACTGCTTTAGAGAAGACGGAACGGTAAACTGGACTTTTCCTGCAGGCGGAGATTTTTCTTCATCTCCGAAGATCGTGGACGGTACCATATACGTTGGATCTAACGATTTTAATCTTTATGCCCTTGATCTCTACGGGAACGAACGATGGAATTTCACCACTAACGGCAGCGTAGGATCATCACCGGCGGTGGATATGGACGGGAACGTCTACTTCGGTTCCTTCGACAATCACCTTTACTCCGTAGATAAGAACGGAGGCTTAAATTGGGCCTTCGAAACGGATAACATGATATTTTCTTCACCTGCAGTAGGTATCGACGGTAACATCTATTTCGGTTCTCTAGACGGTAAACTTTACGCGGTAAACGACGCAGGTCACGAATTGTGGAATCTTACCACGGGGGGAGAGGTATGGTCGTCACCTGCTATAGGCAGCGACGGGACCATCTATTTCGGTTCTCTTGACGCGAAACTGTACGCGGTTAACCCCGACGGTACGCAAAAATGGAACTTCACACAGAATCACCTCGAAGACACGTATTCATCACCTGTTATCGATAAGGATGGGAGGATATACCTCAGCATGAACGGATGCCTATGTAAGCACGAAGGATACCTACATGCAGTCGATCCATCAGGCGATCCACTCTGGAACGAGTCAATACGATGGGGGAAATCATCTCCAGCCGTTGCATGGGACGGTTCTGTTTACATCGGAGGTATGAATTTCTACAAGTTCGGTAGTGATCTGAATATGTTCTTGGATGCTGGTTTGAATAAAACATCCGCGCTTGCAGGGGATTCAATAACCGTTAACGGCCGTGCCGATCTGAACAACGGTGTATACCCACACGGTGCAAACGTAACGGTAGAGTTGAACGGTACTGATTGGTACACCGAAGTCATAGCTGACGGAAATTTCTCTACCGAGATTACAGCTCCTTTAGAAGTGGGTAACTTCCCTGTCAATATCACCGTTGACTATAGGGAAAAAGATATGGTCAATTCCACCCAGTTACACCTTAATGTAAGCAAGATCCCACGGCCAGATATCTCGATCTCAGGATTGAATTACGGATTCAACGGTGAGTATCTGCATGAGGGTGACCAGGTTTTCATAAACTGTACCGTGAGCAACTCGGGGACCGCGGGTGCCGAGTTCGATACTGCAATGTCAATCGAAGAGAAAAATAACGTGAGTGGATGGAAACATCTGAACCTATCTGCGGGAACCTCGGAGTCTCTAACATTCACCTGGACAGCGGTCAAAGGTAGGCACGATATTATAGTAACGGCGGACTTCAACGAAACATGTAACGACAATAAATCGGATAACTCGGACTCCATCGAGATCGGCGTCATCGAGTTGAAGTCGATTATCGATATGGGCGAACTCACTGTGGTTAAACCGGGGATAGTTTACGTCGGAGACCCTGTCGAGATCAGTACTTATGTGATTAATACGGGTAATATCGACGAGGATATGGACGTGGCTCTTTCGGTGGATGCAAAGGATAACTATTCCTCATATCGATCGTTGGAGGTAAAGGAAAACGGAAATCGAACGGTCACATTCAACTGGACCGGGGTGAAGGGTGAACACGTATTGTGGGTTGTACTAGACCCGAACAATACCGTAGAAGGGTCGGTAAAAACAAAGATGAGGAACACTACCATCGTAGTTCTCCGTAAGACCGCTGAGCTTGGCATCGAAGGGATGGATATCCTACCTAAGAAGAATCGAACCATCGGAAAAGAGCTTTTCATCGAGAGCACGGTGTCAAACAACGGTAATCTGACCGCTGAATTCGATATAGTCCTTTTCGTCGATGTAAAGGGAAATGTGTCCTGGTGGGGTACAGTTGAACTGGATCCCGGAGAGTCCATCGATATCAATATACCGATGGTACCTACAGCGGAACAGCACCTGCTTTGGATAATTCTCGATTACAACGATACCGTTGAAGAAAACATAGAAACAGATAACTCGATAGCAGGGGCCATATCGGGCGTTAAGCCGTTGGAAGTGGGTCACGGAGAAGGTGATGAAGATGACCAAGATGAAGATGCCGATCAAAATGATCCTGAGTTCCCTGTACTATATCTACTTCCCTTGATAGCCTTGCCGTTCGCCGTTCTATTTCTTTACATATTCTTCTTCAAAAAGAGAAAGGATGAGGAAGAAGAACCGGAGAAAGATGAGCTCCGTACCGATGATGAAGATATAGAATTATAAAATCAACAGATAATTTATTAATCCTAAATACATATAGCATCAGGTATACCTAGGATAAAAGGAATAGAGACCATGGCATCCGGAACAAAAAATCTACCCTTGGTTGGAAGAGAAGGGGAATTACATTTCCTCGAAGAAAAATGGGATGAGGCAAAAGAGGGTGGCGGATGTACAACATTGATATCCGGAGAGCCGGGTATCGGTAAAACAAGACTGTTAGAGGAGTTCATCGACAGACGCGCTGAAGAGGACGTAAGGATACTAAGAGGACAGACCGATTCCGATTCATCCCAGCCTTTTTTACTGTTTTCAAATATGCTGGAAGATTACCTCTCGGAGAAATTGTTCAAAGAGATGGAACAGACCTCTTTCGCCGAGATATTCGCCGTCAACATCGCTGGACTTCTCATAGCCACCGCGCAGACACAGGATGAAGAGGAACTCGACGGCGATATATTCGCAGGGATGTTATCCGCTGTGCAGAACTTCGTCAAGGATTCCTTCGACCAAAGCGGTAGCCAGAAAGGAGGTTTGGGCAGGTTGGAGTACGGGAACATGAAAATACTGATCGAGCACGCAGAGAGTATCTACGTGGCAGCCGTCGTCAAAGGCAATGAACATCCAGAGATGAAAGATTCGCTCACCAAGACCGTCAACTCCATACAGAGGGAATACGGTTCGATGCTGATGGACTGGATGGGAGATATGGAGGAGGTGAAGGGGGTTCAAGAGGAGATAAATGAACTGGCGTTAAAGAAATTCAATGTTAGGAGGGACCTGGAGGGCGTCGAGCTTGAGAACGAGAGGATGAAGATAGCCGATAAGGTGCTGGGTCTCTTCGACGAGATCCGTGACGATGAACCCCTGTTGGTAGTACTGGAGGACCTGCATTGGATCGATGATTCTTCGCTTTTCGTACTCAACTACCTGGCCAGGAACATAGTTGGTAAATCTATCCAGATAGTTGCATCTTACAGACCGGGTGAAAGTGTCATCCTGGACAACAATATACAACCCATAAAGGATATGGAGAACTGTTATGAACTCGATGTAGAAAAGCTGGGCGGGAAGGCCGTGGATGAACTTGTAGATGCTATGTTCACACCGAACAATTTCTCCGATGAGATGGTGGAAAAATTCGAAGAACAGTGTCAGGGCAATCCATTCTTCGTTATAGAAGTTTTACGTCAAATGGAACAGGAGGGAAATATCGTCGAAAGAGAGGGGAAATACGTCATAGAGAACGAGGACATCAGTGCTCCATCCAGCATAGAAGAGGTCGTCACCAGAAGGCTTGAACTTCTCGAGGCGAACGAGATCGCCATAGTGGAGTACGCAGCCTGTGAGGGCAGTGAAGTTGAGAACGATATCTTGGAACCGTACATGATCGTTGCGGATTTCAACACGACTCTGGAAAGACTCAAGGATTTCGGGATATTGATCCCTCAGGAGGACACCATAAAGTTCAGTCACGCTATCTTCAGAGATGTGATATACGAAAATATACCGAGCTGGTGGAAAACTTCTCACCATAAATCACTCGGCGAGTACTACGAGGAGAACTATTCCGGTAAGATAGACGAGGTGCTATACGACCTGGCTAGACACTTTTCGTGCACCAACGAGTACGACAAGGCATTCAACTATTCTTTTAAAGCTGCCGAGAAGGCAGAGAACACTCTGGCTCCGGAACAGGCGGTCAAATTCTACTGTAATTCGTTGTCCGTGATACCTCGGGTCCAAAGTATCTTGGATAGAAGGGAGAGAGAGATAGATCTACTGAACAGGATAGGAGATTCCTACGGACTCATGGGGGATTTCGACGATGCCGTCGATAAATATAAAACTGCTCTGGACAAGGAAGAGAAGGACAAAAAGAAGGCGCAGCTCCACAGGAAGATAGCCTACGTTTACATGAACACCGGGGATTACGACGAGAGCCTGGAGGAGGCCGACACGGCAGTCGACCTTTTGAAAAATGTAGAAGAAGAGACCGAGGGCGCCAAGATACTGAGGGTGAAGGGTAGAACGTACATGAGGAGGGGAGACTACGACTCCGCTAGTGAATTTTTAAAGGATGCCCTCGGCATCGCAGAGGATTTTGAGGATGAAAAAGAGATCGCCGAGATAGAACATAACCTTGGGACCGTGGAGTGGTATCGAGGCGACTACGAAGATGCAATCGAACATCTCGAAAGGGCTAGAGAGATAAGAAGGGATATCGGGGACGAAAGAGGTCTGGCGAAATCACTTACCAATATAGGTATAGTGTATTACTCCAAAGGTGCATACAAGTTGGCGTTGGAGTACTACGGCCAGGGAGCAGAAGTTTTCAAAAAAATAGGCGACAAGTTGAACCTTGCCTCGACTTACGGGAATATGGGCATGGTGTATTATAAAAAGGGGGAACTGGAAAAAGCGGTTATACATTTTGAGAGATCTCTTGACTTATTTCAAAAAGTGGGAGATAAATCAAGCATAGGTTCAGCCCTAAATAATCTCGGATTGATATATCAAGATAGAGGAGAATTAGATAAATCTAAAGAATACCATGAAAGAAGTCTAGGTATCAGAAAGGAGGTGGGAGATAAGGGAGGGATGGCAACTTCATTCTATAATATCGGTAAAAATTATATAAGCAGGAATGATTACAAAGAAGCTCTCAATTATCTATCCCGTGCACTTGATATTAGTCAAGAGTTGGGAGATAGACGACTTTCAAACGAGATATTGTGTGACATAAGTACGGTTTATCTTGAAATGAATAATATCGATAAAGCTTTGGAAAGTGCTAAAAAAGCACTGAATTTATCTCTTGAACTGAAGAGTAAATCTTTGGAGGGATGGAGCAGGAGGATACTAGCATCGGTTTACAGAGAATTCGAAGATTGGGAAAGTGCGATAGATGAATTCGATAGATCAACGACACTTCTTGAAAAGGGGGGTGAAAAGAAAGAGCTTGGCGACCTATACTTTGATTACGGATTACTTTGGAGGGACGTGGGTAAAATTCAGAAAGCTATTGATTATATGAATAAATCATTAGAGATAAAAGAGGATCTCGGACTAGAGGGTAAAGTAAAAATAACCAAACAAAAAATCAAGGAATTAAAGAAAAAATAAAAGATGTGAAGAGTTTTTCATACATTTTCTATAAGAATTGTATTCTATTCTGTGAATTCAACAGGCATTACGATGATGAGATCCCATATGTATAATACTAATAGTTTACAGTCCAGATCACACTAGAGCTGTCGTCGTTGTATATCCAATATGCCTTACCCGGTTCGAAATCGTAGGTGGACGGTGTGTAGTTGTATTCGATATTGTATTCGCAGCTTGCGTTGAAGACTCCTATCTTGGTAACTTCGACGGGCAGACCGTTGTTTCCCATTATCGTACTCGGGTAGCCCACCATGTTCCAACCCGGATATAGGGTGATGTCGGTTGTACTCGGTTCGGTTCCCCTGATGCTCAACGTATCGTCGTTTATCATTTCGATCCATAGACCCATGGTTCTATCCCATGTGCTCAGATCATTGTAATGTGACGCTCTACTCGGTACATACGTTTTCCATCTCCCGTCACCGGCGTCGTAGTACATAACTTTTGAAT
>JAWOBZ010000085.1:0-16155 GCA_046484045.1 Thermoplasmata archaeon
GTTACCGTCGAATTCAAAAAATCAGGTAAAAAAAGGTACATATTTTCCAATTTTAACCCGATTTCTCAAGTAATTTTGGGTAAAAAACATGCCGTAACCTAATAAATCGGGGTCAAGAGACCCCGAAAAATGACTCCTGTCAAATCCATTTTCTTGATAAATTAGCGGAGCTAAGTGTCAAACTTGGGTTACATGTGCCCGAAAAATAAATAAAACATGTATTTGCTGAATCCATGATCCATATGTTATCAAAAAGCAGGGTGATAACGACTATTTTGATTGCTATGATTTTACTGACATCTTTACCGGCGATATTCAGTATGAACTCTGACGGGGATAGTCAGGAGGAACAGTTGATTCAAGGTGGTTCTCGTGGAACATATCCATTTTCCAACCATTATCCTACGGTCAGCGAAATTTACGATTGGTACGACGACTTAGAAACCAATCATTCAGATCTGGTCAAAAAAATACACTACGGTCAATCATACGAAGGCCGTGATCTTTTCGTCATGAAGATATCAGATAATGTCGATGTCGACGAGGATGAACCTGAAGTCCTGATAAACGGAGGTACGCATGCAAGAGAATGGTCTGGCCACCAAACGAGTGCTTACTTTATGTGGCGTATATTGAATGAATACGATACTAATGAAACCATCCATTGGCTTATAAATAATCGAGAGATATTCGTGGCGGTAGTAGTAAATCCAGACGGATATATATTTGATGGAAACGGAGACCTTAGTGCCTATGAAGGGGCGGGGTGGCGAAAGAACAGGAACGATTCCACCCCTACAGATGCCGTTGGTGTGGACCTGAATCGAAACTGGGATATAGATTGGGGAAACGGTAACGACGATGAGGGGGCTGACGATTACCACGGAGAAGCCCCTTTCTCAGAACCAGAAACGAAGCATTTCTCAGATTGGATGAAGACCAGAGATATTCAATCATACCAAGACATACATAGCTTCGCTGGAACCCTGCTGATCCCATGGTGCTACACGGGGGATCCATCACCACATGACTCATTTTATAGGGAGACCGCCAAAGATATGACCGCTTTGACGTCCATACTGGGTGACAATAGTTCCCATTACACCTATGGACAACCGGATGAAACTATAGGGTATTCAGCCTCCGGCGGTTCGATAGATTGGGTATATGATGAGCTCGGAGCCCAAGGATACTGTTTCGAGATAGAAACCGGAGGAAGTCAATTCAACGCGGGAGAAGGTTTTCATCCGCCGGAGGAGGACATCATGACGATAAACAAGGACGTAGACGATGCGCTGATCTATCAGTGCAGGATAGCAGATATTTATCTAGGTGATGGGAGCACCCAATTGATGCCTCCGAATCCATATCTTGTCTACGGGACGGTCTCGGACTCAATAGCACAGATAGAGGGTGAAAATGTGATCTTAGAAAACGAAAATACTGGGGAAACGATCTCGGTGGAAACGGACAGCAACGGGTATTATGAACTGAATATGGGTCTATTTACGCAAAACGGTTACTCTGACGGCGATCCTTTTCGATTGATAGTTGGAGGAACAGCTGAAACATTCACCATCGGTGACGAGTGGGGCCAGCGAATAGATATCTCTTACGTACCGCCGAAAACACAGGTGATGCAGATGGACGGCGGATGGCACTTCGTCTCTACCCGATTGTTACCTAAGAACACGTCGCTGACGGCCATCCTAGATGACAGCAC
Source organism: Thermoplasmata archaeon (assembly GCA_046484045.1). Classification (GTDB taxonomy): domain Archaea; phylum Thermoplasmatota; class Thermoplasmata; order Halarchaeoplasmatales; family Halarchaeoplasmataceae; genus CAZHUM01. The sequence goes on from JAWOBZ010000085.1 coordinate 1,724, forward strand.
GAACGGTGTTCCGGGAAATTATGATAAGGTCATGTCCTACCAGAACCCCTACGAATTAGCGACTAAAAGTGCGTGGCAGGACGGTTTCGAAGATGATACCGGTTGGACTTTCAGCGGTGGAGAGTGGGAGAGGGGAGCACCGCAGGGGCTGGCCGGCGATGATGCTTATGGAGAACCCGATCCAGCTTCCGCATACAACGGAACCAATGTGTTGGGCTACGACCTTACAAGCAACGGGGATTACGAAGAAGGCATGTCCAGTACCTACTGGGCTACATCACCTGTTATAGATCTGAGTGGTTATTCTGGAATATCGATGAATTTCGAAAGGTGGCTTGGAGTCCAAGGTAACGGCTACGACCACGCTTATATCGAAGTCTATGACGGCTCGTCATGGATCCAGATATGGGAGAATCCGTCCTCTACCCTGGACGACGGTTCATGGGAGCAAACTTCTTATGACGTTTCAACATGGGCGGATGAAAATCACGACTTCCAGGTTAGATTCGGCATGGGACCCACGAATTCGGGTGGCTGGTTAGAAGACGGGGAGCAGTACTGTGGGTGGAACATAGACGACTTCGAATTGACTTATCATACCTACGATTCTTCTGAAGACGTCGGCTTCTGGAAAACCTATGTGCCCGGTCGAGCTGACCATTACAACACACTGGAGGAATGGAACCACAAGATAGGTATCTGGATACACATGGACAACGGCGATCAACTCACCATCGAAGGGTACGAGTTATCCGATAACTGCTCGCTGATTATCAAACCTGGCTGGAACATGGTGGGGTATCCGAGCAATATCACAGGAAATAACAATCTGCCCGCCGCAGTGGATAAGATAGGATATTTCGAATCTGGTTCTCCCTACAATCTCGCTTACGATAACGATCCAGGCACGTTCTCTTTCACACCTGGGGAAGGATACTGGATACACAATCCGACTGACGAGAGTTTGACTTGGGAGATCGATTATTAACAAGTTTGTGAATTTATCGGTCGCTCCAAAAATTACTTTAAATACTTTAGGTATCACCATATCTGCTATGTTATCAAAAAGCAGAGTTATAACGTCCATTTTAATTGCTATGATCTTACTTACATCTTTACCGGCTATATTCAGTATGAATTATGAAGACGATACACAGGAACAGCAGATCTCAGCTAAAGAGTACAGAGGGACATATCCCTTTCCAGATCACTACCTCACAATAGGTGAATTATACGGCTGGATGGAAAATCTGACCGCTCAGTATCCCGATATATGTTCCATGGAAAAATACGGCACATCTTGGGAGGGCAGAGACCTGTGGATGATGAAGATATCGGATAACGTTACCGTGGATGAGGACGAACCGGAAGTGCTCATCGATGCGAACATCCACGCACGAGAATGGTCGACGCATCAAGTCGCCAGCTACTTCATCTGGCGGATCTTGGACGAGTACAATTCCAGCGACTACATCCACTGGCTTGTGAACAACAGGGAGATCTTCGTGGCACCCATGGTCAATCCTGATGGGTACTACTTCGATGGAAACGGTGATTCTTCACAGCAAGACATGTGGAGGAAGAACAGGAACGACAGCACGCCTACATCATCGATAGGTATCGATCTCAACAGGAATTATGATTTCTGTTGGAACGGCACCGGTGCATCGGATGACCCGTCTTCAGATATATACTGCGGTGAGATGCCCTTCTCCGAGTACGAAACCAGGGACTTATCTGATTGGATCCTTTCCAGAGACATAGACTCTTACATGAACATACACAGTTATGCGGGTACTTTCTTACTGCCCGGCAGCGGCAATGGAGAACCGGTTCCTCACGATGACTGGCATCACGACATGGGAAAGGACATGACCTACTTCACAACGATAATGGGAGACCCGGCTCAGCAGTACAGCTACGGCTCGTCCATGGAGGAGATCGGTTACACGGCGTCGGGTGGCGCACACGACTGGACCTACAATGCCACCGGAGCGGCGAGCTGGTGTTTGGAGCTGGAGACCGGAGAAGATGGAAGTGGTGATCCTTATGAATTCTACCCTCCAGAAAGTGAAATAATGACCATCAATCAAGATGTTGACGATGCGCTGATATATCAGTGCAGGATCGGGGACATGGATCTCGGTGATGGAACCAATAATCTTTTTCCACCCGCGCCTTACATCGTGAACGGAACTGTCACCGACGGCGGAGTACCGGTCGAGGGAGTGACCGTTGCCATCGAGAACAAAGACACCGGTGAGAGCATCAGCATCGATACGGATGTGAACGGATATTACGAACTCAATTTCGGAACTTTGACTCAATTGGGTTACGAAGATTCTCATTCGTTCAAAGTGATGGCAGGAGGTACCGAACAGAACTTTACCATCGGAGACGAACCTGGCCAGAGGATCGACCTGACCTATTCCTCACCGTTGAAGAATTCAATATCCCTTTCATCAGGTTGGAATTTCCTATCCACTAGATACATACCCAAGCACACATCACTTGTAGATATCTTAGATGATCCCACCGACGGTATAGCTGGAAACTACGACAAGGTGATGAAGTACTCGACCGGCTGGAAAGAGATCGAGAGGGTGATCTGGCAGGATGGATTCGAAAGCGATACGGGCTGGACTTTCAGCGGTGGAGAGTGGGAACGCGGAGCGCCGCAGGGTCTGGGTGGTTCGGGTGCAGATGGTGCTCCTGATCCGTCAACAGCTTACAACGGAACCAACGTCTTGGGCTACGATCTGACCAGCAACGGCGATTATGCGGAAGGTATGTCCACTACTTACTGGGCTGAGTCCCCGGCAATCGATCTGACTGGACAGCAGAACGTGACCATGAAATTCGATAGGTGGTTGGGAGTCGAAAGAAGCTATTATGATCATGCATATATCGAGGTCTACGACGGTAGTTCATGGAATCAACTGTGGCAAAATCCAGACTCTACTTTCTTAGGTGGACAATGGCACCAGAAGGTTTACGATGTGTCCACGTGGGCGGATGATAATCCCAATTTCCAGATTAGATTCGGCATGGGACCCACGAGCGAAACAAGTTGGATGGGCGGACACGGTGAAGAATACTGCGGGTGGAACATAGACGACCTGCAGCTTACGTACAAAGAGATGGAAAAAGACTCAGGAAAATACAGCTGGAAGACCTACGTTCCAGGTAGAGATTCACATTACAACACCATAGGAAACTGGGACAGGTCCGAGGGTATCTGGATACACATGACGACCGGTGACACTTTGGATATCGAAGGATTCAGACCCACTAAGACACGGATCATACTCACCCCGGGTTGGAACATGGTCGGTATCTCCTCCAGTTCATCGGGAAACTTGAACCTGCCCACGGATGTCGATAAGATAGGCTACTATGATTCTGGAGACATCTACAATCTCGCGTACGATTACAACCCGAGTGCCTTCTCTTTCACACCGGGGGACGCGTACTGGATACACAATCCGACCGAGAAGTGCTTGGTGTGGAACATCGATTATTGAATCCCCGGCTTGATATAGCACAGTAGAGGGTCTTAGATAACTCCGAATTCGATTAGTTTAATATAGACCCTTAACTATTGTGAAATAACGCTAGTCATATTCAGATGGTGATATTGTGAGGAAAACGAAGATATTGTGCGGTATTGTTGTACTAATATTGGTAATTGGTTCTTTGACGATAGTTATAGGTGGAAGACCCAAGGGAGAAAACACTTCTAAGGATATGAATATGAGAGCACCTGTTTTCCCAGGATACTCTCAAGAGATCCATGACATGATAAACAAATCAAAAAATTCGAATCTGTACAGTTACGTTTATTCTTTACAAAATTTTTCGACGAGAAAAACGGGTACGGATGGTCTCGAAGAATCTGCAGTTTGGATCTATGATCAGTTCAAGTCATTCGGATTGGATGCCGAGATGCAGAATTTTACTTACAACGGTCATAACATCAGCAATGTTATCGGGACACTTGAGGGATCCAACCCGGACAAGGTTGAAGACACTTACATCATAAGCGGTCATTATGACTCAACCAGTTCTACGGACGGCTATGCACCCGGTGCAGATGATGATGCAAGCGGTGTCGCTTTGACCATCGAAGCAGCAAGGATAATGTCCCAGTATTCATTCAACAAGACCATCAAATTCTGTGCATGGACCGCTGAGGAACAGGGATTGATAGGCAGCGAACACTACGTTAACAATATCGATACATCGGTGGAAAACGTCGAGGGGATGTTCCAATACGATATGATAGGATACGCTGATCCCGGGCTCAACTTGACGATACATGCAGATACACAATCGAATTGGATGCTCGATTACTACAGCGCCGTGGACAGCAGCTATGGACTGCCGCTCAATCTCACACTACAGTACGACAGTACTGAAACTCGTTCCGACCATTCGTCCTTCTGGGATGGTGGTTACAACGCATCCATGACCATCGAGACTGTTTTCAGCCCATATTATCATACTTCAGATGATTTAATCGATTACATGACCATACCCCTGGTGACCAACGATACGAAACTCGCCATAGCCATCGTCGCACATCTTGCTGAACTGATATCACCCAATGTTGTAAATTTTGACCTGCCTGCAGAAGGAGGAAATGACGGTTGGCACTTCATATCCACGAGATACATACCCGCTGATAAGTCGTTGCCTTCGGTTTTGAATGACCCAGACCGTGGTATAAAGGGTAATTACGATAAAGTATTGTATTACGGCGGGCAGACCTACGAAACAGTTTATGAAACCTATTTCGTAGATGGCTTTGAAACCGATAAAGGATGGACTTTCAGCGGTGGTGAATGGGAACGCGATGCACCGCAGGGTCTAGCCGGAGACGATTCTTATGGAAAGGCAGACCCCTCTTCCGCCTACAATGGAACCAATGTGTTGGGCTACGACCTAACCAGCAATGGCGATTATGCAAGTGGTATTACCAGCACATACTGGGCAACCTCTCCGTCCATCGACATGAGCGGTCATGAAAATGTAACTTTGAGATTCGAAAGATGGTTGGGGGTCGAAGGCAACGGCTACGACCATGCTTACATCGAAGTATACGATGGCTCAGTGTGGGTTCAGATCTGGGAAAACTCGGATTATACCATGTATGGGGATTCTTGGGACCACGTATCTTACGATGTTTCCACATGGGCAGATGGTAATCCTAATTTCCAGGTTCGATTCGGCATGGGTCAAACCAGTACAGACGGCTGGTTGGAAGACGGTAGAGAGTACTGCGGATGGAATATCGACGATTTCAGGATAACGGGAAGATCTGAGCTAAAAGTGGACAGACCGGCGGAATGGATATCTTATGTCCCCGGAAGAGCAGATCATTACAATTCCTTCGATGAAATATCCCAAAATATCGGTTTCTGGATACATATGAATAATAGTGATACGTTGACGGTACAGGGACAGATACCGATCACTACAAAGTTATATCTGGACCCAGGATGGAACATGGTGGGGTATCCGAGCAATATCACAGGAAATAACAATCTGCCTGCGGAAGTAGACAAGATAGGCTACTACGATTCCGGAGGACCTTACAACCTTGCATACGATCACGACCCAGCAAGCTTCTCATTCACATCTGGTAATGGATACTGGGTACACAATCCGACCGAGAAGTGCTTGGTGTGGAATATCGATTATTGACCACACCACAAAGTTATTTAAACATCCCGTAGAATTACAGAACATGAACGACAACACCCTGTCGCTTTTCAGGGAATGTGCAGATAACGTGATCGAGGACGTTAAATCCCTGGATTTCGGATCCTACGGTCAAGTTAAAGGTATGGGAGCGGACGGTACTCCGATCAAGGGGATAGACGAAGAGGCGGAAAGGATAGCTTTGGATTTTTTTATGGATAACTGCGATCACAACATACTCAGCGAAGAGGCCGGTTCCATAAAAAGGGGTGGTGAACACACCATAATCATGGATCCCGTGGACGGTACCAGCAATGCAATCAACGGCATACCCTTCTACTGCATATCTCTGGCACTCGCCAAAGAGGACATGCTCTCCGTTTCCGTGGGTCTCGTCAAGAGCTTGACGGATTACAACGAGTATTATGCGGTCAAGGGGAAAGGGGCATACAAAAACGATGTGAGATTAGCACCAACGCTGGGCGAAAAATGGAATTTTTCCGTTTACATGGGGAAAAAGGCACACGAGGACTGCAGGAGGGTGGCCTTCATGTCGGACAGGACGAGGTCCATGGGGTCAGCGGCTCTTGAGATCTCGATGGTGGCCGAGGGGATTTTAGACTTGTATTACATGAAGACCCCGGATAAACAAAGGAGTTTGCGTATAACGGATATCGCCGCCTCGTCGCTGATATTGAAAGAAGCAGGTGGCAGGATACTTGGCTCAGATTTCGAAGAGCTCAACATGGATCTGGACCCGAAACAGAGAGAGGATGTCATAGCTCTTTATGACGATAGGATACTGGAGGCGATCAGATGATATATTTGTTAATATCTAAGGGTAGTACGGGAGTTGGTTGAATTGACGATAAATTTTGGAGTTTACGGGATAGTACACGAAGACGAAAACACCGAATTAATCGGTTCTCTGGATTCACACCCCACATCCGGTAAAGTGATGTATCACGAAACACTTGCAGAACGATTGGACAGGAAAGGGTACACGTTAGAGGAGATGGAGAAAGCGAACCTGGATTTTATGATGACCGTCGGTGGAGACGGTACCATACTACGCCTTTTACAGAGTGGTGATTTCAATATCTTGGGAATCAACACCGGAAGGGTCGGTTTTCTTACCAGCGTAGAACTCGCCGAGCTGGACAGAGCTTTGGAGTTGGTCAATACGGACAGGTACTTCATCGACGAGAGGATCAAGGTAAAGCCGATGCTCAACGGTAAACAAAGGGACGAATGTACCAACGAGATCGTCGTTCACACCGACAGGGTGGCTAAGATACGCGGTTTCGAAATCTACCAGGGAGAGAAACTGGTGGATAGATTCAGAGCCGACGGCTTGATAGTTTCCACGCCGACGGGATCTACGTGCTACTCCATGAGTGCCGGCGGGCCGATAGTGGACCCCAACGTAGATGCCTTCATCGTCGTGCCGATATCACCCTACAAGCTGGCAACGAAACCTTACGTAGTCCCCATAGACCAAGAGATCAGAGTCAAGCTTACCGAGAAAGGGAAAACCTGTTTGATGGTACTGGATGGGCAGGAGGAATTCAAAGTGAGCAGCGAGGACGACATCCGTTTCGTCAAGGGTGAGGATAAAGCCAAGTTCATCCGCTTCGAAAAGGATTTTTACAAAAATATACGTAAGAAGTTGGTGTGGAAATGAGTATATTTTCACAGAAAAAGGTGGAGGGTATCACCAGGAGAGCTCTGAACATGATCTTAGAGAGCTCTAAAGACGCTTACCCGAACGAGTTCGCATGCGGGTTGAGGGAGATAGATGGGGTGATATCGGAATTGATCTTGGTTCCGGGTACGATAGCTGGCCCTACCAGTGCCGTATTGAAGCTTCACTCGCTTCCCATCGATTACTCCATCGTCGGTATAGCCCACAGCCATCCCACCCCGAGCAATAGACCTTCGCCGAAAGATCTCTCACTTTTCTCTAGGTACGGTAGAGTCCATATAATAGTTGGATACCCCTATGATCTAAACTCTTGGCAGACCTACGATTGGAACGGTAATAAACTCGATCTAAAAATAAAAGATTAAACCATCTTTTTGTAGACCTGTTCTATCTGATCGGTGACTATATCCCAGCTGAGGCTCTCTTCGATCCTCTGCCGCCCCTTCTTTCCCATCCTTTCAGCCATCTCGGGATTCTCTAAAATGGCTCTTATCTTCCCAGCTAGATTCTGGGGGTTCATGGGCTCAGCTAGGAGCCCTTCTCTACCTTCTGTTATAACTTCTCTGACTCCGGGTATATCAGAAACTACGACTGGAACACCGGATGCCATCGCCTCTAGAGCCACTATGCCGAAGGCTTCGAGTCTGGAAACCGATGGTAGAACGAATAGATCCGAAGCTGCATAGTACTTCGGCAGCTCGCGGTTAGGAATTCTTCCGGGGAAGATGATACGACCTTCGGTACCCTGTCTTTTGATCTGGGTTTTCAGTTCGGATATGAAATCTCCGGTACCTCCGATGACGTATTTTACATCATCCGGTAGGTATCTTGCTGATTCCACTAAGTACTCTAGACCTTTGTGGAAGACTATACGACCTATGTAAAGTACCATCCGCTCATCTTCTTCTATCCCTAATCTCTTCCTAACGTCCCCAGCTGTGTTATCTGGATGGAACCTGTCCTTGTCTACGGCGTTCGGTATAACGACAGCGTCGGTATCCCAAACGACCCTGGACGTTGCTCCATACGTGCTGGTGGTCGTGATGATCTTGTCCGATTGACTCACGGTGTAAGTCCCAAACGTCCTTTCGTACAATTGGACAAGGATGCTGCCGAAGAAGTACGGTATCTCCAGGTCACAGTGATAGGTCAGTACGGAAGGGATATCCAGTTTGTTAGCTGATCTGACGCTGAAAAACGAGGTGAGCGGTGGCGGTGAATGACTGTGGATGATGTCACCTTTTTCCTCTTCGATCGCCTTCCTTAAACTCGGGATTATCGGCGTAGATAGTTGAATTGTTATGGGTTTGACCCTTCTTATATCGACTCCTTCGTAAGAGTCTCTTTCCTTCGTACCATCCAGCTTCGTCGTTATTACCAGCACATCATGTCCTCTCTCCTGAAGTTTCTTGGAAAGCTCCAGCACGTGGGACTCTACTCCACCCAGATGGGGGTAAAAGTACGGAGATATCTGAAGTATCTTCATTGTATCCTGCTTTTCGGACCTATCTCACCGTCGGCGAGCGATCCCGGTCCTATAAAGGAGTCCTCTCCGATAATGGTACCGGTGTTCATCATGCTGTTTATACCGGTTTTCACGTTATCCCCCATGATGACACCGAGTTTTCTTCTTCCAGTATCAACCTTTTTGCCGCGGTGTGTGACTATGATGTTCTTCTCATCCAATCGAAGGTTGGCGACCTTGGAACCTGACCCTAGGTTGCAGTTCATACCCAGGACGCTGTCTCCCACGTAGTTGTGATGCGGGACGTTGGTCCCGTCCATGACGATGCTGTTCTTCACCTCGACGGCGTTCCCCACCTTGCAGTTATCACCGATAGACGTGCATGCACGGATGAGACAGTTGGGCCCTATATCCGAGTTCTTTCCTATACAAACCGGCCCCTGGATGTAACTTCCTCTTTTGATCTTGGTACCCTCTCCTATGGATACCCATCCCTCCATGTGCACTCCGTCCTCGATCTCTCCCTTTTCCATCTTTTTTACGGATCCCTTCTCCAGCAGGTTCCAGTTGGCGGACAGCAGTTCCCAAGGTCTGCTGAGCTCTATCCATCCCTCCTGGACTATCTCGTGACCCTTGAGCTCCTGCTCATCCATGAGTATCCGCAGAGAATCCGTGATCTCGTATTCCCCTCTGGTGGATTTTTCCGTCCTATCGATGGCGTCGAATATATCGGGAGTGAAACCGTAGAAGCCTGCATTCACGAGATCCGTGGGCGGGACCTCCGGTTTTTCGATGATATCCTTTACCAGCCCGTCCTGGACGCTTATGACACCGTAGCTCCTCGGGTCTTCAACTCTTGCCAGACCCATCATCGACCCCTCCTGTTTCTTGAAATCGTCGATAAATGAATCCACGGCCTCGTCTATGATTATAACGTCTCCGTTGACGCAGATGAATTTGCCGTCCACGTATTTCTCTGCTATGGATACCGCATGTGCCGTTCCCAGGGGTTTTTCCTGCCTAGCGAACGTGATATCCACCTTGTCCGAGCGTATTTTTTCTTTTATCCGCTTTGACTGCCAGCCTACCAGTATGATTATCTCGTCAACGGTGTCTTCGATAGCATCGATGGTGTGTTGGATGATCGGTTTACCTGCAACGGTCAAAAGCGGCTTCGGGTTGTAGGCGGTCAAAGGGCTCATCCTGGTTCCTTTCCCAGCCGCTAAGATAAATGCCTTCATTAGATCTCCTCTTTTAGAATCGTTTCATTTTCCTTAAATATTTTATCCAATGATTTTTCATCCTTTGCTTCTGCGGTGATCCTGATTTTGGGCTCGGTGCCAGACTTTCTGATAAGGACCCAGCCGTCCTGGTATTCGACACGGATACCGTCTATGAAATTGAGCCGAGTTTCGTCATAATCTTTTCTGAATTTTTCTTCTAACTTTCTCATGGTCTCTTCCTTCTTCTGTGTTTTAAAAGCTCCTCTCTTGGTTGGATATGAAGGGAGGTCGGCGATCCTTTCTTCGATATCCAGCTCCTCGAACATCTTGACGAGCAGTGATGCACCGTAGACCGCGTCGGGAGCGTAGCTTATCTCAGGGAATATCCAGGTTCCAGACGGTTCTCCGCCGAACTGGGCTCTCTCTTCTTTTAACTTCTCCGCAACGTAGACGTCACCCACCCTTGTTCTGATGACCTCATCCACGATATCTTCGAGTACCATGGATGAATTTATGGGGACGGCTATCTTTTCGTTGTACTGAGAAGCGAACAGTGCCAGGAGAATGTCCCCACCCAGATAATTTCCGTTTTTGTCGAAAGCGACTAATCTATCCGCATCACCGTCGTGGGCGATACCCAGGTCGGCACCGGTGTTCTTGACCGTCCTACCGAGGTCTGCTAGATTTTTTTCCGTGGGCTCTGGATCATGTGCCGGGAAAAAACCGTTGGGGTTCGAGTTCAAAGCGATCACTTCACAGCCCATCTCCCTGAGGAGGAAGGGCGTTTCGACACAGCCGGCTCCGTTTGCGCAGTCGATGACAACTTTAAGAGTGTGGTCAGTGCCCATCTTATCTAGAAGTAAATCCATGTGCTCCCTTACTGCGTTGGGATTTTCGTGAACAGTTCCTACCTTATCCCAGGGTGCAAGGTCGGGGTCACCGTCTATGGCTCGCTCGATCCTCTCCATCTGAGGCGTGTTGAAAGAACTACCGTCGGGATTCCACAGTTTGATGCCGTTGTAGGGTGCGGGATTGTGTGAAGCGGTCACCATGATACCGCAGTCGAAGTTTCTGGCAGCGTATGCCAAAGTTGGTGTTGGGAGGATACCTATCCGGGTTATAGAAGCTCCCATGGAAGCCGCACCGCTGATCAATGCGGATCCCAGCATCTGGCCGGACGGCCTAGGGTCTCTAGCGATCACTATATCCTTGTATTCCTTACCGACGGCTTTACCGACTTTCAAGGCTAGGTCGGGCGTTATCTTTTCGTTGGTCAGGCCCCTGATACCTGAAGAACCGAAGTATTTCATGAATAATCACTCTGAGTTTAATTCTTTTATTTTGTATAGATATAAAACCTTTTTCGCATTTCTTCTATAATAGATACAAAATTTATATATCATCGGAAGTAATAACCTTCTTACGGATAAATCACCACAAAAGATTAAAATAAACTGTTACTATCTCATCATCAAACTACTGTGATTTCAATGGCGGAAGAAAAACTCTCCATAACCCCGGACACGAAAAGAGAAAGATGCGTTACTGGCATCAAAGGTTTAGACACCATTTTGAACGGAGGTGTCCCTCGAGGAAACTCCGTCCTTATAACAGGGAGCTGCGGTACGGGGAAAACCACCCTGAGCCTGGAATTCTTGGTACACGGCGCATTGTATGGTGAGAACTGCCTTTTCATCTCTGTGACTGAGGCATCGGTAAAGATGCTGAACAACATAGTTCCCTACGATTTCTTCGATGAGAAGTTGATCGAGAACGGTAAACTTTCTTTCGTCGATATCCCGGATATCTATAAGGATTTGGATATACTCCATAAAAGTGAGTTCTCCTTCGATGAGATCGATGCCATAATCAAGGAGATCGAGAAGATAGTGATAGAGAAGGACATCAAGAGGCTGGTCATCGATTCAGTGACCTCGGTTTGTTTTCAGTTGAAGACCGAGGAGAAGATCAGGGATTTCATACTGAATCTTATGAAGACTCTATCGTCTCACGGTTGTACTTCACTTTTGGTTTCAGAGATATCCCCAGAAGAACCCAGGTACTCACTCTACGGTGTAGAGGAAGCTATAGCCGACGGGATCATAATGATGGGGAATCTAGAGAGGCATGGAGATCTATTAAGGACCATACAGGTAGTTAAGATGAGAGGAACGGATCATTCAAGAGCGAAGTACGTGTTGGACCTGACACCGGTAGGAGTGCTTTTGGTACCGCTTTTGAAAGGCGGAGCCGTAGAGGGGCGTGATTAGATGGTCAACGTAGAGAATCTAAACGAAAAATTGAACATGCTGGAAGAGGGGTCCGCCATAGCGCTCAAATTCGACGTGGACGCTTACTTCGACGTTATTACTACTATCACCAACGATTTTATCGATGACAAGGACATGAACGTGATCTACACCACTTCGACGATCCCGGCGGATTCGATAATAGGCGTGTTGGATGCCTTAGATATAGAACGAAAATCCGTACACTTCGTGGACGCCGTGTCATACATGACAATGGGCACTGCAGGCAGGAAAAAGGGTGTGACATTTGTCGAGAGTCCGACGATGCTGGAGAACATCATGCTCAAGATCGAATACCTACTGAAGAAATATCCGGCCAAGCAGAACACGGTGGTAATCGATGCGATCAACTCCCTGGCTATACACAACGACAACAAGATACTGGCAGAGTTCCTGCACATCTTGGTTTCCAACCTGAGATCATACGGATGCTTCACCCTGATAATGGCGGTGGCCGAGCAGGAATCGGAAGATATCGATAACATACTGGCCATGGTTTGTGACGACTTCATGGAAGTCACGGTTTAATCAAATGTAATCAGATATAATTATATTTAACTAAAATACATTAAATGTTATTGATTTTTGATAATATTGCACAAGTTATAAATAATCCAAAGGCTAATTTTCATATCCGTAGGTGTTAAAAGCCTACAGGAGGACAAAACATATGAAAAGAAGAGTATTGAAAAATGAGGCGGTTTCGCCTGTCATCGCTACCATCTTGATGGTCGCGATAACCGTGGTGTTGGCAGCCACCTTGTACATGATGCTGCCCAAAGGTGGAGACAGCGGCACACAGCAGAGCGGCAGTTTCGGTGGAACAGAGAAGACGCAAGATGCTGACGGCTATGTAGCGTACCAGATAAAGTTCGCATCGTTTTCCCCGAGCAGGGCCATCAGTGAACTGACGTTCAGAGTCGAATCTCCGAACAATGGTAGTTCGGTTGTAGAATTCAATGCAGACGACGACGATACATCAGTAGCTTTAACTGATAACCTCGCAGGTCACACCTTGACGTACACCGACCAAGTGGACAACCAGGAAGTCAACTCCGGTGACTCGATAACAATATCGAACGATGCAGTAGATGCTGGACTTGAAGATGACACCTGGGAAGTAATCGTTCTGTACGACGGCAGCGAAGTCGACTCCACATCGTTCAGAGTAACGTAAGAAACCAAACTCTCAGGTAAACCAACTTTAAACCCTTTCTTTTTTCTTATATATTCGTGGAAATTGCGGAGTTTGGTAGAATGTGGAGGAAACACAAGAGACCATTTGACTCAGTCTATGGAGTATCACCTGTGATTGCAACTATATTGCTGGTAGCTATGACGGTGGTGCTGGCAGCTACATTGTACATGATGCTCCCCAAAGGGAGTGAAACGCCGGAACAGCAGGCGGCCAGTTTTCACAGACCGCCTGAAAAGATCGAAGGGACCAAGGACTACAGGATAAAGTTCGCTAAATTCTCTCCCTCGAGAGATCTTACACAGGTGCTTTTTAAAGTCTGGAACGGCACGGGAGATACTACCGGAGAAGGCGCTCTGATATCGTACAACGAACATCGTGACGGGATAACGAAGAATTTTACAATAAAAGGTAGAGACTTCGAACTGACGTACAGAGACCAGGCAGGCGATAAAAAGATCGATTCAGGAGATTACCTTGTACTGTCTGAAGCAGGCGATGAAACCCTATGCAGTGGCTGCTATTATACCGTAGCCATGTACTACGAGGGGAACGAACTCGACTCGGTCAGGTGGAAAGTCATCTAACTAAAACCCATTTTCTTATTTTTTTATTTTTTTCACAAAAAACTTTAATACACTGACCCCAATGTTCCTTCAGTGATATTGATGGCACGAACAAGTTCAAAGAAAAAAGGGAAGAAGAGGAAGGAGGCTGCCAAACGTAAGTCCAAAAAGGCAGATATGCTGAAGAAACAGGCGAAGTACGAGAAGAAAGCGGCCAAGGAAGAGAAGAAGATCGGTAAATACGAGGAGAAGATCAAGAAATACAA
>JAWOBZ010000106.1:0-5736 GCA_046484045.1 Thermoplasmata archaeon
GTCTCGACGACGTCGTCGTCGGGACCGTCAACCGGATGAAAAACACCGTGCAGGTTCGTTCCCGAGACCGCCGAACGTTCCACACCCGCGTCGGGGCCGACGACATGTCCGAAGACGACATCGCCTCGAACATCGACGTGATCATCCGGCGACTCGAAGCGAACCTCGAAAAGGGGCCCCTCAATCTTGACTCGGTCTACGTCAAGACGACGATGGGTCCCGCCGTCGAGGTGAACGCCTAATGAGCCAGAGCGAATCCGTCCGCAAGACCGAGACCATCCCACAGTGGAAACAGGACGAAGTCGACGAACTCGTCGACTTCATTTCGAGCTACCAATCGGTCGGTATTGTCGGCGTCGAGGGGATCCCGAGCCGACAGCTCCAGGCAATGCGCCGTGATCTCCACGGCAGTGCCGCCGTCCGGATGAGCCGCAACACGCATGGTTCTTCTCTGCGTAGAATTGCATCCAACCTGAATCTCTCGATGCCATTGTATCCTGATGATCCGCCCATATATTGATCGGTGCTGATAGAGCTCTGTTTCCGACCGCCATGACTATGGGTAGTCTCATCCCGGAAGCGATGAAAAGCATCTCGTGCATGAGTGCGATCCCTTGTGAGGCAGATGCCGTGCATACTCTTGCTCCAGTGGCTGACGCACCGATGGCAGCGCTCATAGCAGAATGCTCGCTCTCGACCCTTATCATGGTTGCGCTCATCTCTCCGTCCGCTATGTACTCGGAGATCTTTTCCGGGAACAGCGTCGATGGAGTGATCGGGTAGGCTGGAACCACGTGAGGCCTGCACAATTTAGCTCCAAGTGCCGTGGCCATGTTGCCCTTGATCGTCATCGATGTTTGTTCTCCCATGTTATCACTTCTCCTCCTTTACCATAACGATAGCATCGACTGGACATTCATTGGCACATATACCGCAGCCTTTACAGTAGTCCAGGTTGATCTCTACTCCTTCGTCGGTTTTCTTGATAGCTGCATCGGGACAGTACTCGAAACATCTGAAACACTGTATACACTTTTCGATGTCCACTTCCGGCTTCATGGTTCTCCATCCACCAGTATGGTATTTCTTCGAGCTTCCAGCTTCCTTATTTATCGCTCCGATTGTGATTTTGACTGTCATATTATCATACCCCTTTTACATTCTCATGGGCTTCTTCCGCCGCTTTCTTATTCTCGTCGTGTTTGACCGGAACGTTGTTCTCGATGGCTTCGTATATCGATTCCATCTTGACGTTTCCTACGACCCTTGAGTAACTTCCCAAGATCGCCGTGTTGACGATAGGGTTCGTTGCAGTACCCAAGCCGTTGTTTACCGCTATCGTCGTTGCATCGACCGTATATACGTCCGCATCTCCGAAATCGAATTCCGATGGATCCTTTGCCGTGTTCAGTATTATCTTGCCGTCCGGTTTCAACCCTTTAGCGACATCGACCACGTCCAGCAAACTCATGTCCAAGACGATAACAACGTCCGGTTCGTAAATCTGTGTTTTAATATCTATAGGTTCTTCATCTATCCTGGTGAAAGCCGCTACCGGCGCACCCCTTCTTTCGACGCCGAACATCGGGAAGGCTTGAACGTCCTTACCCTCTCTGAAAGCAGCGTCCGCCAGGGTGTTCGCCGCGGTAACGGAACCCTGTCCACCACGACCGTGAAATCTTACTTCGTACATTTTTTCCACACCTTTTAATCGATGCATAAAACGGTATATTATTAATGTTCCGATTGATTCGGGTGATTTGGTATTCTCTTTTCACTATGTTTAAAAAACTGTCATCGAGATGGGAGAGCTCTCGAATGCATCTGCAGGATCCACAGCCCTCCATCACATAACCTGCCATCGGGTGCGTCCAGCGCACCATGCCACCATCGATATCTATCATACATAGTCACATTATAAACCCTAAACCTGAAGTTTTAAATAAGAAATTTAATCTAGTAAGTGTATAACGGTGGACATATGAATGGAAACGATAAGGAATTGCTCGAAAGGATCACCCAAGATCCTGATGTCATGGTTGGAAAACCAGTAATAAAAGGGACGAGGTTAACTGTTCAACACATCCTAAATCTACTTGCTCACGGAGTCACTGTGGAGGAGATAATGGAAGAATACGAAGGTATCACTGTAGATGATATCAGAGCATGTTTACTGTATGCCTCTGAATCCGTGGAGCATTCAAAGATCGGTTCATTAAAGGCAGAGGCTTAAGGATGCGGTTTTTAGTCGATGAATGTACTGGGTCTCTAGTAGCAAAGTGGTTGAAAGAAGAGGGTCATACTGTTTTTTCTGTTTATGATGAAGCTAGGGGTAGTGATGATGTAACCCTTATCGATAAAGCCTATGATGAAGATTATATAATAATAACCAACGATAAAGATTTCGGTGAACTTGTTTTCAGATTAGATATGGAACATAAAGGCGTTATCCTATTGAGATTGGAAGATGAAAGATCAAATAACAAAATCGAAGTGTTAAGAAAATTATTAAGGTCCTATAAGGACCATCTAAAAGGTAACTTTACCGTTATAACTGAAGATGAAGTCCGGATCACAGAAGGATAATTGATCCCTAGTAAAACGATCCAAGGCCTTCCCTGTTTGTGTACCGTCTACGCTTGAATAGATCAAAATCCACTACATTTTTACGTTTCATCTTATAGGATCTGTCCTAAGAACGAGAAAACTAGATTCAGCTGCTCGGGATTTTCTACTGGCAGTCTGAATAGATTGTTGATCCCCGTGATGATCATGTTGACACCGATGGCACCGATGAAGAACCCGTTCAATCTCAGATAGGTCCCCAGCTTTTTGTCGAATGTTTTCCTGGCCCCTTCGTGCAGCAGCCTTTTCCTCATCATCGATAGAGTTAAAACGATGACGTATCCCACCGCCATGGCCACACCGATGATGAATATAGATGAGAGCGGGTCGAAATCGTTACCTACGATTATACTAACCGAGATCGTCCCGGGTCCCACCATGAAGGGGATGGCCACCTCTCCGGCTATGTCGTCCAGCGATCCTTTTAGTGTGACCACCGACCTCCTCCCCTGGATGATGATGACCAGAGCTAAAGAGAGCAGTACGATACCTCCGAATATCCTGAACGATTCGAAATTTATGTTGAATACCTCGTTGAACAGTGCCGCTCCGAAGACAGCGAAGAAAACGTAGATGACGAACGAGATTACATTGGCTTTCAACAGTACCTTGTAGTAATCCCTGTCCGGAAGTTCCTCTCGGACGTTCTTGACGTAGACGAACAGGGCGAGTGGGTTCAGCATCACCAGGAATGCCAATATGTACGACAGCATCTTATCACGTTGTATGGATTGGGCGCATCCTGAGGTTTTATATATCCTTTTCCCTTCTCTTTACATCATTCGAACACACTTAAATATTACTAATCAATCCATCCTTCGATAGACATGACTCGAAACATTCCAGAAGATGTTACAAACGTGATAGTAACCGGCAAAAGCGGGGCGGGAAAACAGCCCAGGATCGACGTTTTGGTTGAAGAATACGATCTAGAGCAGCTCTCCACGGGAGACATATTCAGATATTATCTAGGTAAGTTCAACGATTATGATTACAAAGGAGACCTCACGGTCTTTTGGAACGATGAAGAAGATGGATTCGTATCCGACGTGGAGATCTCCGATATATTGGAAACTGATGATGAAGAAGTTATACTTGGATTGAAAGCCAAATACTTCGTTGACCAGGGATTGTTCGTTCCAGACAGGATCACGAATTCACTGTTCGAATCCGCGTTCTCGAAGAAGGATTATAAGAACCAGGTCTTAGACGGTTATCCAAGAACACTGGACCAATCAAAATTTTTACTGGATCTGGTGGAAGTGAAGGGAGTCAAGATCGATTTTATCTTGTGGGTTGAGAACACCGACGAAAGGATCATCAAGAGGACGACCAAAAGAAGGATCTGCCCAGAGTGCGGTAAAGTCTATCACCTGAAATACAAGCCCCCGGACGAAGGAAAATGTAAAGAATGCGGTGCGGAGGTCATACAGCGCTCCGACGATACCGAAGAGAAGATCAAGTCCAGGCTTAACGAATTCAGGGTAAAAACCATGCCGGCCATGAAGTATTTAGAGGAAAAAGGTATACCGATAGCCAAGGTCTCTGGACATCTCGAAGAGTTCACCGACGAGAACGTAAGGAAGAGTGTGTTTGAAGCGCTGGAAGAGGTGTAGGCGAGGGTAGATTATTTATACGTGTGTATACATAGTGTATAATGATGTCTACAACTACAGTTCGGATAGATAAAGAGACTAGGGAAATGTTGAAAAAGGTCGGTTCAAAGGGTCAGACATATAACGATATTATCAGGGAGATGTTGGAACTTAGAAAAGAATTCATCGAAGACTTGTACAGCATTCTGAGAGAAACCAAAGATGACGAGTGGCTTACCACTGAAGAATTGAGGAAGGAACTCGGATGACCGTTCTTTGGAGCCCTCAATCTAGAAAAGAATTAAGCAAATTATCCAAAGAAGAGAGAGATCGTATTATCGATAAGGTAGTTGAATTCGAGGAAAAGAGTCGAGGAGATATCAAAAAGATAGCTGAAGGGCTTTGGAGACTGAGAGTTGGAAACTATCGAATATATTACCATCAAAAAGAAGTAAAGATATATGTATTGAGGGTGATACATCGCAGTGTGGCCTATCGGGACAATCTTTTAGATTCTCTGAGGGATGAAATTAAAAGGTTTTAATTTGTTTTTAGATTCTTATATAAATTCTAAAATACTTTTTCGAAATAAACCATCACTCACTTCAGCGTGTAGCTCCCGCCCTCGATCTTGATCTGCTTTCCCTGCGTTAACGCCTCGGCGACCTTCTTCCTAGCACCTTTGAGGTCTTTCCAGAGTGTCTTTCTTGAGACTCCCATCTCCATGGCGGCTCTCTCCTGTGTATAGTTCAACAAGTCAACCAGCCGTAGAGTTTCTACTTCTTCGATCCTCAAGATCACCTGCTGCTCGGATCCCTCGTCTCCGGGGGAAAATATCCTCTCTACAGGAGACCATCCGACCCGTCTTTTCCCTCTCCTCCGTCCTCTTCTGTACCTTGGCATCGATATAAAATGCATCTCTGAATATAAGTAAGTTTTCCATAAGGGGTGGATAAAATATATATCTAAATCTTATTTTCAGTAAGCATGGTACACAAATACAGATCGACGACGAAGTGGAGCGATGAGGAAGACGTCCATGCGACCATGGATATGGACAGCGGATTTTCATGTAAATTCCATAAACCCGCGGAATTCGGAGGGGTAGATGGTTTACTGAACCCGGAAGATGCATTCGTCGGCTCTTTGGCCATGTGTTACTCAATAACATTTCAAGAGATAGCCGACAAGATGAGGTTGGATATAGATGATTTTGAACTTACCACGGTAGGCATATTGGAAGAAACTGATGAGGGCAGGCTGTTCACCACTATAAGACTCGAACCGGTTATCACATCAGATGAAAGTGAGAAAAAGATCTTAAGAGCTGTCGATCTGGTAGAAGATCACTGTTTGATATCAAGAAGCATGAAATCCAAGATGGAAATTAGGCCAAAGATAATAAAAAAGTAAAAAGGTTTTTTAGCACTGGGTCACTTTTTTTTAAGATCTATTCAGAGAGTTCTTCGATCCTAGATTCGATCTCTTCAAGCTCTTTTTTCAAGCCTTCAGCGTA